>CALWWB010000066.1 GCA_944385175.1 uncultured Oscillospiraceae bacterium
CGCGGTCGTCATTACTAGCCTGCATCCGCAGGGGAGTCAGAACTCCCGATGGGGCGAAAGGGGCCACCGCCGAAGTTGAAAAGAGGTTCTGAACCTTTTCTGCTGGGTCGCCGGAGAATATCCGGCGGACTGTCACTGAATTGTGGAGCGCTATCATTGGCTGTATGTTCCCGGAACATTTTCCGGGGGCGGTGATTTCGTCATTAAGCCATGGATGCGTACACGCAGCCATGGCTTTTTGTATTATGATTGAAAGGACGGAAATGAAAAATGACAAGAAGAATGATAAGTCTTTTGCTTGCTGCCCTCATGATATTCTCCCTGGCCGCCTGCGGCAGCAGCCAGACCCAGGCCACCGAGGCCCCTGCCGAGGATACCGCAGCCACTGAGGCTTCCGCAGAAGAGAGCGCCGACAGCGGCGAAGTGCTCCAGTTCCGAGTGGGCATGGAGTGTGCTTATGCCCCCAGCAACTGGCAGGAAGACACCCAGACCGATTCCAACTACCCCATTGAGAACGTGCCCGGCGCTTATGCCGAGGGTTACGATGTGCAGATTGCAAAGCATATTGCCGACTATCTGGGCCGTGAGCTGGTCATTGTGAAGCTGGCCTGGACCGGACTTATCGAGGCTCTCAACCAGGGCCAGATTGACGCCATCATCGCCGGTATGGCCGACACCGAGGAGCGCCGCCAGTCCATCAACTTCTCTGATCCCTACCATGTAACCGTATATGCACTGATGACCCTGCCCGATTCCCCCTACGCCGGCGGCACCACCATCCATGACTTCTCCGGCGCCAGCATCTTGGGCCAGAAGGACACCATGCTGGACACCGTCATCGACCAGATGGACGGCGTGAACCACCTGCCCCCTGTGGACAGCGTGCCCAATATGATCTCCCGCCTTGACCAGGGAACCTGCGATGCCATTGTCATAAATCTTGAGAACGCCCCCGGCTACCTGGAGCTGAACCCGGACTACAACATCATAGTCTTTGAGGATGGCGACGGCTTTGACCTAGGCTTCAACGGCTCCTGCGTGGGCCTGAGAAAGAGCGACGACGAGCTTCTCTCTCAGGTGAACGAGTCTCTGGCCCTGTACACGGAGGACGAACTCACCGAGCTTTGGAACTGGGCCGTGGAGAACCAGCCCAACTGATTTGAATTTTCCCCGCTGGAACAGCGGAAAAAAGCTTGACCCATGGAGGCTCACGATGAAAAAACTGTTAAACTTTATAAAGAGAGATCACCCCTATGTATATCTTGGCGGCGCCGTGCTTGGCGCCCTGGGAATAAAAATGGCATCGATGCAGCCGTCGCAGCTGAGCTTCCTGGGCAGCTCCCCTCTGCTCTACATCCTTGCCGGTATCTGCGGACTGTTTATTCTCCTGGCCCTGGCGGCTCTGGCGGTGAAGCTGAGCCATTGGAAGAGCTTCTCCGCCACAGCCTTCAAAAGCCCGGCCATGGTGAAGGCAGCCAGATACTTCTCCTATGTGCTTTGCGTGGCAGTGCTGCTGCTCTTTATCGACCGGCCCCTCATGAGCTTTTCGGTCATGGCCGGAAACAGCACCGGTGCCGACAGAATGCCCGACGGCTTCGTGCCCTCCATGCTCTATATGCTCCACAATGGAGCGACCTTTTTCAGGATGGGCATTTGGACCACGGTGCGCATAGCCCTGCTGGGCACACTCATCGCCTTTGTGCTGAGCCTTTTCATGGTGACTCTGCGTATCCAGAAACCTGATCGCCAGGACAATGACCTGGTCCGTTTCATAAAGTGCGTAGGCCGGAATTTTGCCAGCGCCTATATCACCGTCATTCGGGGCACGCCCATGATGGTGCAGGCAATGATATTCTACTATGCGGGCTTCAACATCTTCAAAGGCACCGGTATGAGCGTAACGGAGATAAACCAGGTATGGAGCTTTTTCATCTCCGGACTTATCACCGTGTCCCTCAACTCCACCGCCTACCTGGCGGAGGTGCTGAGAGGGGGCATTGAGTCCATAGACCACGGCCAGACCGAGGCCGCCCGCAGCCTGGGTATGACCGGCTGGCAGACAATGATAAAGGTAGTATTTCCCCAGGCGGTGAAGAACAGCATCCCCGCCATAGGCAACGAGTTCATCATCAATATCAAGGACTCCTCGGTGCTGTCGGTCATAGGCTGCATGGACCTGATGTATGCCACCACCTCCGTCAGCGGCATTTACTTCAAGTCCCTGGAGTGCTACTGCATCGCCGCAGTGTTCTATCTCATAATGACCTATTTCTCATCCCTGCTTATGAAGGCGATCTCCCGGAAGCTGGACACCAACGTGCGGGAACTGCCCAGCTCCAACTGAGGTGAAGACTATGGAACCTATAATTAAAATAGAAAAGTTGGAAAAGTCCTTTGGAAGCTTGAAAGTACTCAAGGGCATAGACCTGGAGGTCATGCCCGGGGAAGTGGTATGCATCATCGGAGCCTCCGGTTCCGGCAAGAGCACCTTGCTGCGCTGCATAAACCTGCTGGAATATGCCGACTCCGGCCATATCTGGTTTGACGGTGAGGACCTGATGGACCTGAACACCAACCTCAACGCCCTGCGCCAGCGCATAGGCATGGTATTCCAGAGCTTCAACCTCTTCAACAATAAGAACGTTCTGGATAACTGCACCATGGCCCCCATGACCGTGAAAAAAATAAAGCGCCAGCAGGCGGAGGAGACGGCAATAAAACAACTCAAGGGCGTGGGCCTGGGGGACTTTATAAACGCCGACAGCCGCAAGCTCTCCGGCGGACAGAAGCAGCGGGTGGCCATTGCCCGTGCACTGTGCATGGAGCCGGAGATCATGCTCTTTGACGAGCCTACCAGCGCTCTTGACCCGGAAATAGTGGGGGAGGTGCTGGATGTTATGAAGAACCTTGCCGCTCAGGGTATGACCATGATAGTGGTCACCCATGAGATGGCCTTTGCCCGGGAGGTCAGCGACCGGGTGGTATTTATGGATAACGGCGTTATCCTGGAGCAGGGCAGCCCCAAAGAGGTTTTCGGCAACCCCAAAGAAGAGCGCACCAGGGAATTCCTCAGCCGCTATCTGGAGGACAAATGACCGACTATCAGAGATTTTACAGAAACGAAGGGGACTATCCCCGGCTGGATGGGGAGGGGGCCTGCCGCCGCCTTTCCGCCGCCATAGCCTGCCGCACGGTAAACGGCACCCCCGGCTGTGACGGGGAGTTTAAAAAGCTCCGGCAGCTGATACACGACTCTTACCCCGCGGTGGCCTCCGCCGCCGTGACTGAGACTGTGGGCCGGAGCCTGCTTATCCACATAGAGGGCAGGGACGAGAATCTGAAGCCGGTCCTGTTCATGTCCCACATGGACGTGGTGGGAGTGGAGGCCGGCACAGAAGGCGACTGGACTTATCCTCCCTTCTCCGGGGAGATCGCCAGAGGCTATATCTGGGGCCGGGGGGCTCTGGATATAAAGTGCCAGGTCCTGGGAGTCCTTGAGGCGGCGGAATATCTGCTGAACCTGGGCTGCCGTCCGGAACGGGATGTGTACCTGGCCTTCGGTGAGGACGAGGAAACCTTCAACACCGGCGCTCTGGCCATGGCCAAACTCCTGGAGAGCCGGGGTGTTCAGCTGGAATTCCTGCTGGACGAGGGCGGCGGGAACATAGAGTCCGGCGCTGTGTACTGCGCTCCGGAGCAGAACGTATGTCAGATTCATCTGGCGGAAAAAGGTTATGCCGACCTGAGCCTCACTGCCAGAGGCAAGGGCGGCCACTCCAGCAATCCCTTTGGCGGAAGTTCCCTGGAGCATATTTCCAGAGCTATAAGCGCCGTGTGCGCCACCGCCCAGGATGCGGATATGCCTCAGGCCCTGGAGCAGTGCCTGAGGGCTTTGACTCCCTATGTCACCGAGGAGCCGCTGAAAAGCCTGATACAGGATATCCCGGGCAATTCCCGGGCCATAATGAAATACTGTGCCTCCGTCAAGGAACTCTTCCCCCTCACGGCTACCACCATTGCCCCAACCATGATCTCCGGCGGCAGCCCCGCCTGCAACGTGCTGCCTCAGGATATCAAAGCAAATATAAATTTCCGTCTCATACCCGGGGACAGCGTGGATAAGCTGAAGGAACGCTGCACAAAGGCTCTGGAGGGTATAGCAGTGAAAGCAGACTTCGTCCAGGCCAATGACCCCTCCAGGCTGTCGGAGGCTTCGGGCTATGGTTACGAAAAACTGCTGGAGGCCATGAGCTACTATTATAATAATGTGGTGTTTATCCCATCTATAAGCGCCGGTGCCACTGACGCCAGACAGTACGAAAACATCTGTTCCGCTTGCCTGCGCTGCTCGCCCTTCCTCAGCCAGGCCTCTGAGGTAGCCGGACTGGTCCACGGCACCAATGAGCGCATTGCCCAACGCAGCTATATCCAGGGTATAAGGGTGCTGATACGTATAATGGAAAGAGCCTGTGGCTTTACCTCCGAAAATTGATTGAGTTATGTAAACTAATCACACCCCCTGAACATTCAGGGGGTGTGATTAGTTTACAATATTGTAGAAAGAGATAATCTTGGGAATGCCGTCAGGAATCCAAAACGATGAGGGGCGGCGCCCTCTGGATGGTATTACCAAAAATGCAGCGAAAGATTTTACTAATTTGGGAAAATTAATCAATATTTAGCGCGAGAATTGGCAATATTTTGTATGGCGCTGTGGGCTATCCTGTGATACAATACATCCGTTGAGTCTACATAACATTTTTAGGGAGAGATAGAATATATGAAATGTCCCTTTTGCGGATATTCCGAGAGCAGGGTGATAGATTCCAGACCCGCGGAGGAGGGCGCCACCATACGCCGCCGCCGGGAGTGCCTGGCCTGCCAGAAGCGTTTTACCACCTATGAGATAATTGAGCGCCTGCCACTGGTAGTGGTGAAGAGGGACGGCAGCCGTCAGACCTTTGATAAGGTGAAGCTGATAAACGGCATGGTCCGGGCCTGCGAGAAGCGGCCCGTGACTCTGGCCCAGCTGGAGGCCATTGCCGACGATATAGAGCAGGAGCTCCAGAGCAATCTGGAGCGGGAGATCAGCACCGTGGATATCGGCGAGATGGTCATGGCCCGGCTCAAAGAGATAGACGAGGTGGCCTATGTGCGCTTTGCTTCGGTCTATCGCAGCTTCAAGGATATAAACACCTTTATGGAAGAGCTGTCCAAGCTTTTGCAGGACAAGTAAAAATCCGCCTCAGAAAATGCTGCCCAGGCTGGGATGCTCCATTTCCTGTATACTGATAATATGGTAGCGCAGTTTGCCGTAGGCTGCGCCGCTGCTGTCCAAATCTCCGGAGAGCAGCAGCTCCCTCAACTCGTAAAAGGCATCTGCGGTGGAGTCTATCTCCGAGTGACGGATGAAGATATGGGTATAGCTGTCGGCCTTCAGCCAGCGCTCCAGAGCGTTGTCCATGGCCTTGAGGGCTGCGGCCCAGTCGCCCTTATCCGCCGCCTGCTCAGATTCCTCCAGGGAGGAGAGCATATCCCTTGACAGAGAGTCCACGGCGCGGATGTTCCACCAGGCTCCCACTATAAGCAGCAGCAGGAGCAGAGAGGCCAGAACTTCACGGCTCATTTTTTCTCCTCCCTTTCCGCAAGGTATACATGGTCATTTCTGTCGGCAGTCATGAGGAAGACCTGCTCCGGTGAACTGAGACCTTTTTGCTTGAGCTGCCCTTTGAGCCAGTTCAGGTCCCGGCCCAGATGCTTAAGGTTCCCCTGGAGTACCCGGCCATTGTTTATGACTATGAAGGGGTAGCCCTCGTCGGAGACGTTTATGCCCAGCTGCTCAGCCGTGGCGGGACATTTTGCGGCAAAGGGAACTACATTCAGCTTGCCGTCGGTCTCCAGCACGGCGTACTGGACGGAGCTGATGTCCAGAATACCCTGGTTTCGCAGCTCCTGCATCAGCTCGTCGGCGGTGAAGCGGTTGCGGTGCATCTCCACTTGACAGATTTTGCCACGGATGACAAGCATGCTGGGTTTGCCGGAGAAAAAGGCCCTCAAGCGTATGTTTCTCATGCAGACCCCGGCAATCAGCAGCTCACAGCAAAAGAGCACTATAATGGGCACCAGCCCGTTAATCATTGGTATGCCCAGATCCTGGAGAGGCAGGGAGGCCAGGTCGGCAATGAGAGCTGCCAGTACGAATTCCGACAGCTCCATCTCGCCCAGCTGCCGCTTGCCCAGGAGCCGCATGGTTATCAGCAGGGAAAAATATACTATTATAGTGCGTATGATTATTATAGCCATGACTATAGTATGCCCATAATTTTCTGAAATAGCAGGTGATATTAGTGAAAACCCTGATAAAAGAGCTGCCGGAGCTGGAAAAGATCTGTGCTGATAAAGTACAGCAGCTGCTGAAGGAGAAGCCTGGGTCGGTCCTTGCTCTCACTGCCGGGCGTACCACGGAGGGGCTCTATAAGCTTTTAGGGGAAAAATGCCGTTCTGGGGAGCTGAGCTTCAGGGAGGCAAAGATCTTTGCCGTCACCGAGTATGTGGGCGGCAATGAGGCAGACAGCTGCCTCAGTATACTCAAAAAACAGCTCATAGACAACATTGACTTGCCGGGGAAAAATTTCTTTGTCCCGGAGGAAAAGGAGCCGGAGAAATATGACGAGCTGATAGAAGCAGCCGGAGGTATTGACCTGTGTATCCTGGGAATCGGTATTAACGGCCACATAGGCTACAATGAGCCGGCTACCCCTTTTGACAGCCATACCCATGTTCAGAAGTTGACAGATGCCACCCGCCGCCAGTACCGGGACGGGGAGCGTCGGCTTACCGAGTATGCCCTGACTATGGGCATCAAGACCATCGTTGCATCCCGCAATATCCTTCTGCTGGCAGCCGGCCAGGAGAAGGCAGACGCGGTTTTTAAGATGATATACGGCAGGACGGACAGTTATATACCGGCCGCTTTCCTGCAAATACCCCTGGAGGTCACCGTTTGCACAGACCCGGCGGCGGCCGCGAAACTTTAACGGGAGGGAATTTTTTTGGGTAAATATTTTGGAACCGACGGCTTCCGTGGAGAAGCCAATATGGATCTCACCGTAGACCATGCTTTTAAGATAGGCCGCTATCTGGGCTGGTACTACAGCCGGGATCACAAGGCCAAGGTGGTCATAGGCAAGGACACCCGCCGCTCCAGCTATATGTTCGAGTCGGCCCTCTGCGCCGGGCTCACCGCCTCCGGGGCGGACGCTTATCTGCTCCATGTCACCAGCACCCCCAGCGTATCCTACATTGCCAGAGCCGACGATTTTGACTGCGGCATAATGATATCCGCCAGCCACAACCCATACCACGACAACGGCATCAAGCTTATAAACGGCGACGGGGAGAAGATGGAGGAGAGCCTGCTGGAGGGTATTGAGGCTTACCTTGACTCCGATGAGGCTCTGCCCTATGCCCAGGGCGAGGCTATAGGCCGCACTGTGGACTATGCTGCCGGGCGCAACCGCTACATAGGCTACCTCATCTCTCTGGCCACCCGCTCCTACAAGAACTTCAAGATCGGCCTGGACTGCGCCAACGGCAGCACCTGGCAGATGGCCAAGAGTGTATTTGACGCTCTGGGTGCCGACACCTACGTGATTTCCAACCGGCCCGATGGGCTGAACATCAATGTGGACTGCGGCTCCACCCATATAGGACAGCTGCAGAAGTTCGTGCTGGATAACGGCCTGGACGTGGGCTTCGCCTTTGACGGCGATGCCGACCGCTGCCTGGCCGTGGACGAAAAAGGCAACGTGATAAACGGCGACCACATCATGTATGTCTGCGCTAAGTACATGCAGGATAAGGGCATGCTGGGCTCTTCCAAGGTTGTCACCACCATCATGTCCAACATGGGCCTTTACAAGGCTCTGGACAGTCTGGGCATAGGCTATGAAAAGACTGCCGTGGGCGACAAGTACGTGGCGGAGAATATGCGCCAGAACGGCCACATCATCGGCGGTGAGCAGTCCGGCCATATCATCTTTGGCCTCCACGCCAACACCGGCGACGGCCTGCTCACGGCCATAAAGGTGATGGAGTGTATCACCGAGACCAAGGAGCCTCTCTCCGTGCTGGCTTCCGGCATGACCATGTACCCCCAGAAGCTGAAGAACGTGGTGGTCACAGACAAGGATGAGACGCTGAACTGCGAGGAAGTAAAGGCCGCCGTCAGAAAGGTGGAGGCCGATCTGGGAGACGACGGCAGGGTGGTGCTGAGAAAGAGCGGCACCGAGCCTCTGCTCCGGGTGATGGTGGAGGCCACTACCGACGCCCTCTGTGAGGAAAAGGTGGATGAGATAATCGCCGCCATGGCTGCGGCGGGAAAGCTTATAAAGGTGAAATGATGACGGAGATTAAAGAACTTTTCGATTTGGATAAGACCATTGCCAAGGAGCTTTTTCAGGGCAAGACCTATCCCTGGGAGGTGCTGGACGAGATAAAGTCCTTTATCCTGGAGCTGGGCCCCACCCTCAGCCCCGACGAATACGATAATCCCAGTGAGGGCGTGTGGGTGGCCAAGGACGCCAAGGTTTTTCCCTCTGCCTACTTGGGCGCACCCTGCATCATTGACCACGGCGCCGAGGTGCGCCACTGCGCCTTCATCCGTGGCAGCGCCATTGTGGGCAAGAACGCCGTGGTGGGCAACTCCGTGGAGCTTAAAAACGTGGTGCTCTTTGACAATGTCCAGACTCCCCATTATAATTACGTGGGCGACTCGGTGCTGGGCTACAAGGCCCACATGGGCGCCGGTTCCATCACCAGCAACGTGAAGAGCGACAAGACCCTGGTAGTGGTGAAGGATCCCGCTGGAGCCATAGAGACTGGCCGCAAGAAGTTCGGCGCCATGCTGGGCGACTTTGTTGAGGTGGGCTGCAACAGCGTCCTGAACCCCGGAACCGTGGTAGGCCGCAACTCCAATATCTATCCCACCTCCTGCGTCCGGGGTGTCATCCCTCCCAACAGCATATATAAGGATAAGGTGGACATAGTTCTGAAAAAGTGAACGTATTCCCCGCAGCTTGAGCTGCGGGGAAATTTTTTGACCGTTTCCGTCTCTTTTATATTGCCATGGCGGCCCGGCCTCGGTTATAATTCTTATAAAATAAGGGGAGGTCCCGCTTACGGAAGACGATATCTGACAAAAGGAGGAATCCAATGGAAAAGGCCAAATATATAAGTACCGGCATTAAGGGCTTGGACAAGACCCTGGACTATCTCCGCTGGGGGGATACAGTGACCTGGCAGATAGAAAATATGGGGGACTATGTCTTTGTGGTGAGCCAGCTGGTGGCCAGCGTGGCGCGGACAAAGCAGCGAATTGTATACCTGCGCTTTGCCGACCACGCTGAGGTGGTGGACGACGAGGCCCTGATAAGGCGGGGGGCCAACGTAAAAAAATATGTGCTTGACCCGGCGGTAGGTTTTGAGACCTTTTCCGTGCAGATACACCGTATAGTCAGCTCCGAGCCGGAGGACAGCATATTTATAACCGACTGCCTCTCCTGCCTACAGCATTTCTGGTTTTCCGACCATATGGTGTGCAATTTCTTCTGCCTTACCAGCGCCTTCAGCCACAGCCGCAACTCCATAGCCTATACCTGCATCAAGTATGAGCGACACATATATGACACCGTCTCCCGCATCCGGGCTACAACTCCGGTGCTGATAAATATACGCAATATTGACGGCAACACCTATATCCACCCGGTGAAGGTGGCCGGGCGGCAGACCCAGGATATGTATTATCCAATAAAGCTGGAGGGCAGTCACTGCCGTACCCTCACTTCCAGTGCCGAACTCTATGCCATTTTTGATATTTTTACCCAGACCGGGGAGCGCCGGGACTGCTGGGACAGTATGTTCGATTCGGTAAAGAACGGCGGCGGTGAGCCGGTGGACGAGGAAGGCCGGGCTATAAAGGAGAATATCCTCCGTTGCCTGCTGGGCAATGAACCTAAGCGCCTGGAGCTGTGCAGGAAATATTTTTCCATGCAGGATCTGATGGATATAAAGAAACGGGTAATCGGTACCGGATGCATCGGCGGCAAGGCGGTGGGCATGCTCCTGGCCAGAAACGTCATAAGGGACACTGACCCGGAGTTGTACAGGCGGCGCATAGAGCCCCATGACTCTTACTTCATCGGTGCAGACGTGTTTTATACCTATGCGGTGCAGAGCGGTATCTGGGAGCTGCGCACCCAGATGCTGAAACCGGAGGACTATCTAAGATTGTCTTCGGAGCTGAGACAGCTGCTGCTAAACGGCAGTTTCATGCCCGCCATAAAGGAACAATTCCTGTCCATGCTGGAATACTTCGGCCAGTCGCCCATCATTGTCCGATCCAGCTCCCTGCTGGAGGACGGCTTTGGCAACGCCTTTGCCGGAAAGTACGACAGCGTGTTCTGCCCCAATCAGGGCACCCTGGACCAACGCTACCGCCAGTTTGAGGCGGCAGTGCGCCAGGTATATGCCAGCACCGTCAGCGAGGAAGCCTACAAATACCGCATAGAGCGAAACCTGCTGGACAGAGATGAGCAGATGGCCCTGCTGGTGATGAGGGTCTGCGGCGACCGCCACGGCCGCTATTACTACCCCCATGTGGCGGGAGTGGGCCACTCTCAGAACCTGTATGTAAACAGCGTTTCCGCCGCCAAGGGGAACAAGGGTATGCTGCGCCTGGTTTTCGGCATGGGCACCCGGGCCGTGGACCGGGAGGCGGAGGACTATGCAAGGCTCATCAACCTGGACGAGCCCCTGGCCCCTCCCATGGTGAACTACGGGGATGAGTACAAATACTCCCAGCACAATGTGGATGTGATAGACCTGCGCTATAACACCTTTACCAGCCGGAAGCTGGAGGAGCTGGACAGAAAGGATATGAGCACCGACACATCCCTGTTCATGGAGCCGGACATGGCTACTATAGCCAGATACAGGGAACTGGGCATTTACGACGAACCCGCCCCCTTCATCCTCAATTTCCGTCGTATGCTCAGAGGTACCGACTTTACCCAGACCATGACCAGGATAATGGCCGTTCTCCAGGAGAAATATAACTATCCTGTGGATGTGGAGTATGCCTGCAACTTCAACAAAGATGGGGATTACCGGGTTAACCTGCTCCAGTGCCGCCCACTTCAGACCCACGGCCTGGGTCAGGCGGGAGTCATGCCCAAGGTGAAGGATTTCCTGTTCAGGATAAAGGGCAACTTTATGGGGGGGAACGTGTGCGTCCCGGTGCGCTATGGGGTTTTTGTGAAGGTGGAGCCCTATCTGGAGCTGCCGGAGGGAATGAAATATTCCGTGGCTAGGGCGGTGGGTAAACTTAATGCCGTGCTGAAAGGTAAGAATGCGGTGCTTCTGGGGCCGGGGCGCTGGGGCACTACCACCCCAAGCCTGGGCGTTCCGGTTAGCTTTGCAGAGATAAGCAAGTACCAGTGCATGTGTGAGCTGGCCTACAGCTCCCACGGCCTGAGGCCGGAGCTGAGCTACGGCAGCCACTTCTTCCAGGACCTGGTAGAGAGCGGGATATACTACGCCGCCGTATATCAGGGGGAGGAGGGCTGTACCTTCAACGAGGAGCTCTTTGAAACTTTCCCCGACCGCTTTATGGAGCTGGGGGGCGAGGAGAGCCTCAAAGATGTCATCAAGGTCTACGAATTCGGAAGTCCCGGAGCTATTCTCTATGGGGAGATAGCCAGCCAGGACTGCTTCCTGGGCCTGTTGAGCAAGTGACATAATTTAGTTTACATAATTTGATTTACATAACAACAGAGGCCCCCGCTTCGGGGCCTCTGTTGTTATTGGGTGATGGCTGGGATTCCGACTTTGGTGTGACTCAGGCTCAATATTTTTTTAAGAGCCGGTTGAAGATCACTATACCGGCGATGATCTGGAAGATAAGATAGGCGCTGAGATACCAAACCAGCGGCAGGCTGTCTCCAATAAGACCAAGACTTTCCAATATGCCGATAACGAAAAGGGAAAGGCTTACTGTCACAAGGCCCAGCACATAGGCATAGCGGCCGGAGCGGTCACGGAGCTTTTGCTTCAGCTCATCGTTCATTTCTATCCGCTCATTTTCCAGACGCTCCTCATAGCGCTGCCGGTTTTTCGGGCGGCTCCAATATAAATATTTTCCCATCATGGCCAGCCCCGGGCCTGTCAGTGCGCCGCCAAGGCCGTAGAGCATGCCGATTTCGGTATCGGTGAAAAAGGCGGCAAGCAGTATTGCAAGGCCCAGCAGAGTATAGATGATGCCGCTTATTAGCTGAAATTTTTTCATGGCTCTCTCCTCTCATGGATGAAAATTTCTTCAATGCTCAGTTTGAAATAGTCGGCTATGGTAAAGGCCAGCTCCAGAGAGGGATTGTATTTCCCGTTCTCAATGGAGCTGACGGTCTGGCGGGAGACCCTGATAGCTCTGGCAAAGTCCTCCTGATTCAGGCCCAGAGATCTGCGCAATTCCTCCACCCGGTTTTCCATGGCTCCGCCCCCTTTTGCATTTTTGACAAGTTTCCTTTACAATCACAATATATCACAGCTTCATCATTCTGTCAAGTTTCCTTTACAAAAAACTCGAAATAAAATGTTAAACACTCTTGACATTTTGCAGGGAAGCTGTATAATAAGAAATGTAAAGAACTCTTAACATTTTCTTGATATAAGGAGGTACGATACGGTGAAGAAAATGGACGAGATGGACAGGAACATCCAGCTGCGCTCGGAGGAGTGGGGCTTCAGGGCGATGCTCATAGCTCTTGTAGTCTGGGTGCTGTATAACTGCTGGCAGACCCTGGCAAAGGGGGCGCCCTATCAGCCTGTACCCACACTAATTATGTGTCTGGGGCTCAGCGTGCAGTCCTTTAGCTATATGGGCATAAAACAGAAGATGACTGCCGGGGATGAGGAATACCATGAGCCCAACCGGCTTCTGCAAAGCATTCTGGCCGCCCTGTTGATCAGTGTGCTCATCCTGGCAGTGGGCACATATATTGTGGTGATGAGCTGATGAAAAACAGGGTTAAGCTGCTGCGGAAGGAAGCCGGGCTGCGCCAGGAGGATATGGCAGCGCAGCTGGGAGTGAGCCGCCAGACCATTATCGCCATAGAGAACGACAAGTACGACCCCAGCCTGGAGCTGGCCATGAAGATAGCCCGGCTCCTGGGACTGCATGTGGAGGATATTTTTACTCTGGATAATTAAAAACCGAGCCCGGCTCTCTGTCCGGACTCGGTTTTATGAACTTATCATTCCAAATACACTCTGGGCACCCGCTTGGACACGGAGCACAGCAGCTCATAGGGGATGGTGCCGGCGGCCTCAGAGAGCTGATAAATGCCGCATCTCTCCCCGAAGAGCTCCACCTGACTGCCCACATCTACATCCGGCACCTCCGTCAGCTCCACCATGC
>CALWWB010000067.1 GCA_944385175.1 uncultured Oscillospiraceae bacterium
GGACGAGATAAACGCTGAAGGCATCTAAGCGTGAAACTCCCCCTAAGATAAGATCTCCCATCCGAAAGGAGTAAGGGTCGAAGAAGACTACTTCGTTGATAGGCCAGCGGTGTACGCACAGTAATGTGTTCAGCCTACTGGTACTAATAGCCCGAGGGCTTGACCTACATCTTATGCAGGTTCATTTAGCCTTGCTTCCTCTGTTTAGTTTTCAGGGTACACAATGTATCTTGAATAGTTGGTGTTTTTAACGGTGAGGGTCCACCTGTTCCCATTCCGAACACAGAAGTTAAGCTCACCAGTGCCGAAAATACTTGTCTGGAGACGGACCGGGAAGATAGGTCAATGCCAACACAAAGAGAGGCGCAGCAGCGTCTCTCTTTTTTGCTTATATTTAAGAAAATCGTTCACATATTATACTTGACTTAAACTGAAAAAATGGTTATCTTATTGAAGCAAACCCAATGATACGAAAGGAGTATTTAATATGGCAAATAAATATGCAGGCACCAAAACCGAGAAGAATCTGTGGGAGGCCTTTGCCGGTGAGTCTCAGGCCCGGAACAAGTACACCTATTTTGCTTCAGTGGCAAAGAAGGGTGGCTTTGAGCAGATAGCCGAGCTTTTTCTGAAGACTGCCGACAATGAAAAGGAGCATGCCAAACTCTGGTTCAAGGAGCTGGGTGAGCTGGGAGACACTGCCCAGAACCTGCTTCATGCCGCTGAGGGTGAGAACTTCGAGTGGACCGATATGTATGATCGGATGGCTAAGGATGCCGATGAGGAAGGTTTCCATGAGCTGGCTGAGAAGTTCAGAGGCGTTGCAGCTATTGAAAAGACTCACGAGGAGAGATATCGCGCACTGCTGCATAATGTGGAGACTGCCCAGGTCTTTGAGCGCGGCGAGGTAAAGGTCTGGGAGTGCCGCAACTGCGGTCACATTGTCGTTGGCACCAAGGCACCTGCCGTTTGCCCGGTATGTGCTCATCCCCAGAGCTACTTTGAGCTGCGTAAAGAGAACTACTGATAAGGCATATTTATTAAGAATTATTAAAAAGCTCCGTTTTTTACGGAGCTTTTTCCTATTCCTGGGAACCTTCCCTAAAATGGAGCGTCTCATTGGGCGAGGTGATTTTTATGAAGAAGGCAGTTGTATCTTTTATTTGTATTCTTATTGTACTGGGCGCGGTGGGGGCCGTATTTGCAGGCAGGAGCCCTAAGAGGGATTTTCTTAATTCTGCTCCCCAAAGCGATATGGTGTGCATTGCTGACAGCAGCAGTGAAACCGTGTACGGCCTGCTGGGCGTGTATATAGATTGAGTTTCTGTTATACTGAGGCCTTGTCTGCGATTAGTACATTCAAATGGAGTTGCAAATGAATATGGATGAGTTGTAAGACCCCGGATCGGCGTGAATACTGCTGTCCGGGGTCTAAGCTATAAGAAACCGTATTCAGTTCATTTTCGCCTAGCGGCATATCTGAACATCCAAACAACGATTATTATCAGGGCCAATATTACGGCCAGTCCGAGAAGGGCGTTGAGGACTCCGGATACTATACTTACGGCTCCGGAAATCAGCTTAATAAGCAGGACCGCCAAGATAAACAGGACAGCGGCAGCTGCTATTATGAGGGCGAAAGTTCCTTTTTTCATTTTTATTTCTCCATAGTTGTTTTGTGCCCGGTTTAAAATCGGCACTCAAAGTTGCGGCCCAAGTCTGTCCAACACGGCAGCGAAATAAGCCGGAAGAGGAGTCTCCAATAAAATTTGCTCTCCGCTGCGGGGATGAACAAAGCGCAGCCTCCGGGCGTGGAGGCATTGCCCCTCCAGTCCCTTATCCGGAGAGGGCGCACCGTAGGTAAAATCTCCCAGCAGAGGGTGACCGATACTGGCCATGTGCACACGAATCTGATGAGTGCGGCCTGTTTCAAGCCGGCAAAGAATGTGGGAGTAGCCCTTGTAGGAGGCCAGCAACTGCCAGTGAGTGACTGCGGGTTTGGAGTTTTTTTCGGTCACGGCCATGCGTTTCCTATCCACTGGATGCCTACCTATGGGGCGATTGACAGTGCCGCAGGTATCTTTAAAGCAGCCACGTACAACGGCCTCATACTCCCTGCACAGGCTGTGGTCTGAGAGCTGGGCGGACAGTGCCTGGTGGGCAAAATCGTTTTTGGCGGCTATTATCAAGCCGGAGGTGTCTTTATCAATGCGGTGGACTATACCCGGTCTGCGCTGGCCGCCGATGCCGGAGAGGCTGTCTCCGCAATGAAAAAGCAGGGCGTTGACCAGAGTGCTGTCGGGATGGCCCGGGGCAGGATGTACCACAAGGCCACGCTGCTTGTTTACGACTATAAGATCATTGTCCTCATAGACAATATCCAGTGGGATATCCTGGGGCTCCAGTGGAAGCTCCGTAGTATCGGGGAGAAGGATATCATAGATCTCTCCGGCTATACAGCGGTAGTTTTTCTTAAGCACTTTGCCGTTTATGGACACGGCGCCCTGCTCCAAGAGTCTTTGGATCTGGCTGCGGCTGTATCCGGCCAGATTGTGGGAGAGGAGAGCGTCGATACGTTCGCCGCTCTCCTCTGCTGTTACATTGATGAGGAAATCATCCATAGCTGTGTTTTACTTGAATTCGTTGAGTATGTCGTCCAGGTCAAATTCGCTGTCGGAAGAGGGAGCCGGCTTGGACTGGGGCCGAGGCGCCAGCTGAGACACAGGCTGCTGGGGAGCGGCCTGCGGCTGCTGCTGGGGAGCCTGGGCATAGGGGGCTGCCTGGGCAGGACGTGCTGGGCTCTGCTGGGCAGGACGCTGTACTGGTGGGCGGTATGCTCCGGCCTGCTGAGAAGAAGGCTGGCCGGGCTGGGCAGCGGGACGGCTTTGCTGGGGCATTTGGGCACCCATGGCTTTTGCCGCATAGCTGCTATTGCGCTGGGCATCCACCCTGGCATTGGCTTTCTCCCACTCGGCAAAAGGATCGGCATTCCTGGCCTGAGCCTGGCTGCGTACAGAAGTGCCCTGAGCCCTGTCGGAGGGCCTTACAGGAGCGCTGCTTCTTGCGGCAGGAGCCGGAGCACGGCTGGGCCGCTGCTTGGCTTTATATTCCTCGTACTCGTCTTCATACTTTGCCTTCTTGCCACGGCGGGGACGGTCTTCCTCATCCTCCTCGTCATCATGACGGAAGCGGGAGAGCAAGCCACGGCGGGGCTTTTCAGCCTCTTCTTCCTCCTCCTCATCTTCTTCGTAGTCATCCTCGTCCTCATCCGCAGTGGAATCTTTTTCAAAGATGATGGCGATGGCGAAGATAATGGCAAATACCGTGATGAATATGTCTGCCACGTTAAAGATGGCGAAGTTGAAAAGCTCAACCTTGAACATGTCCACTACGTAGCCATACATGACCCGGTCGATGCAGTTGGCAAAGCCGCCGGCAGCCACCATCACCAAGCTCCACCGGGCAATGCGGCCGTTTATGAAATTGGTGGCCAAAGCAATAATCACAGCCAGGCAAAAGACCACGGTTATGATGATGAAGTAAATGCGGGCATTGCCTCCGCTGAGTATGCCGAAGGCCGCACCATAGTTGGGTACATCCACAAGGCTGATGACACCGGGGATCAGGCTGACCACGTCATAACCCAGGAGGTTGTCGGTGACCCAGAACTTCACGGCCTGGTCAAGAATAACGACCAGCAAAGCAACTATAGAATAAAGCATAAGTTTCTCCTATCTATCTGCCGGCGAAGAACGCCGGTTTTTTGCTGCCGCCAAGGAGAGGCGGCGTCTTATGTCCGGGGCTCAGAGCTTGGACAGCACCTGAGCACAGCGGGGGCAAAGACCGGTTTCAGGCTGGGCCTGGGTGGAGTGCATCCAGCAACGCGGGCACTTGGTGCCGGGGGCCTCCTTCACGGCAATATGCAGGCCGGGGTTCTTGCTGCCCTCTCCGGTGACGGAGTCGGCCTCATCCTTACCGTCTTCGGAAATCAGACAGGCGGAGACGATAAAGAGCTCGGAAAGGTTCATGTCGGAGATAGCATCCACGGCCTCACGGGCAGCTTCATCCCGGACGCTGAGAGTGACTGCGGCTTCAAGAGGCTTGCCAATGCGCTTTGCACCACGGGCGGCTTCCAGCACGCCGTTCACGTCATCTCTGACAGAGATGAGAGTATCCCATTTCTGAAGCTCCTCAGCAGGGAGGGCATAGGCTTCAAAGGGCTTGTTCATGGTGTTGAGCAGCACGTTGCGGCAATCGTCCTCTTTGCAGTGGGGCATGGCCTGCCAAATCTCGTCGCAGGTAAAGGCCAGGATAGGGGCAAACATTTTTGTCATGCTGTCAAGGATCAGATACAGTGCGGTTTGAGCACTGCGGCGCTTCAGGCCTGTGGGTTCCTCGCAGTAGAGGCGATCCTTGATGATATCCAGATAGAAGCTGCTCAGCTCCACCACGCAGAAGTCGTTGATAGCGTGGGACACCACGTGGAACTCATAGTCCTCGTAGGCATCCTCCACCTTGTTGATAAGTTCATTGAGCTTGGTGACGGCCCAGCGATCCAGGGGCAGCATATCCTCCGGGGAGACAAGATCGTCGGCATCAAAGCCGTTGAGGTTGCCCAGGCAGTAGCGGGCGGTGTTGCGGAACTTCAGGTAGTTCTGGCTCAGCTGCTTGAAAATCTCCCTGGAGCAGCGCACGTCCACATGGTAGTCGGCGGAGCCGGCCCAGAGACGCACCATATCGGCGCCGAATTCCTTTATCATATCGTTGGGGTCGATGCCGTTGCCCAGGGACTTGTGCATGGCCCGGCCCTCGCCGTCCACAGTCCAGCCGTGGGTGAGGCACTCCCTGTAGGGGGCACCCTTGCCCAGCGCGCCTACAGCCACCAGCAGGGAGGACTGGAACCAGCCGCGATACTGGTCGCCGCCTTCCATGTACATGTCCGCAGGCCAGAAGCCCTGGTCCCGGAGCATGGCGGCATAGTGAGTGGAGCCGGAGTCGAACCAGCCGTCCAGAGTGTCGGTCTCCTTAAAGAAGTGGACGCCGCCGCAGTGGGGGCACTTGAAGCCCTGGGGCAGCAGCTCCGCCGCCTCCATCTCGAACCAGGCGTTGCTGCCTTTCTTCTCGAAAATTGCGGCTACGGATTCGATGCTCTCGTCGGTGCACACGGGCTTCTTGCAATCTTCGCAGTAAAATACGGGGATAGGCAGGCCCCAGCGGCGCTGACGGGAGATGCACCAGTCAGAGCGCTCACGGATCATGGCGGCCATCCTGTCCTTGCCCCAGGCAGGCAGCCAACGCACGTTCTCGCAGGCTTCGATGGCCTCAGATTTAAAGGAGTCTACAGAGCAGAACCACTGGGGGGTGGCCCGGAAGATGATGGGGCTCTTGCAGCGCCAGCAGTGGGGGTAGCTGTGGATGATATCCTCGGAGGCAAAGAGCATGCCGCTCTCCTTCATGTCATTGAGGATGACGGGGTTGGATTCCTCGGTGCTGAGCCCGGCGTATTTTCCGGCATAGTCGGTGTGGCGGCCCTGGTCATCCACGGGCACTACCATCTCCATACCGTAGCGCAGGCAGGTGAGATAGTCGTCGGCGCCGAAGCCGGGGGCGGTGTGGACGCAGCCGGTACCGGAATCCATAGTGACATAGTCTGCCAGCAGCAGGCGGGAAGTCTTGTCCAGGAAGGGGTGCTGGGCCAACATATTTTCATAGAAGGAACCGGGGTGGGTCTCCACAATTTCATAGCTGTCAAAGCCGCCGATACCCATGACCTTCTCTGTCAGGGCCTCGGCCATGATGTACATCTCACCGTTGGGGGCCTTCACCACGGCGTAGGACTCGTCGGGATGCAGGGCTATGGCCAGGTTGCCGGGCAGGGTCCAGATAGTGGTGGTCCAGATGAGGAAATAGAGCTTGCTCAAATCCAGGTGGCTCAGCTTGCCCTGATCGTCCTTCATGGGGAATTTCACATAGACGGTGGTACAGGGGTCGTCGTGATACTCTATCTCGGCCTCGGCCAGAGCAGTCTCGTCCTTGGCGCACCAGTACACGGGCTTGAGGCCCTTGTAGATATGGCCGTTCTTGTACATCATCCCAAAGATGCGCACCTCATCGGCCTCGAATTCCTTGTTCATGGTGAGGTAGGGATGCTCCCAATCGCCCACTACGCCCAGGCGTTTGAAGCTCTCCATCTGCAAGCCCACGTATTTTTCGGCGTAAGCCTGGCAGGCGGAACGGAAATCCGCCACACTCATGGCCTTGTGGTTGAGCTTCTGCTCCTTGATGATGGCGGATTCGATGGGCATGCCGTGGTTGTCCCAGCCGGGGATATAGGGGGTGTAGTAGCCACGCATGGCCTTGGAACGGGTGATGAAGTCCTTGATGGACTTGTTCATGGCGGTGCCCATATGAATGTTGCCGTTGGAGAAGGGAGGCCCGTCATGGAGATTGAAGCGGGGCTTGCCCTCGTTCTTCTTCAGCAGCTCATTGTAGAGATCCATTTCCTGCCAGCGCTTCAGCATTTCGGGTTCTCGGGTGGGCAGGCCTGCACGCATGGGGAAGTCGGTTTTGGGAAGATTCAGACTGGCGTTAAAATCCTGTGGCATTTTTCTTTTCTCCTGTATATCTGTTTAGGGTTTTTGGGGCCCATAGGGGCCGTTTAAATATAAACGGGGGCGTGCGCCTTGGCGCCGCCCCGGTGATGATTGTCAAAGGGAGAAGGGCTGGGTGCTCTCAAACTTGCGGGCACGGCCCTGGGTTTCCGGCGTCTCTCTCACGGGGGAAATGTCTATCTGTATGGAGGGGTCGGCCTGTATTCGGGAGGCGGAATTCTCAATGCTCCGCACAGCCTCGTCAACCTTGCCGGCTTCCGCCTGCTGCTGAGGGGCCTGCTTGGGAGCCACGCCGGAGGCGATGGCTTCGATTTTGGTGATCTGGGCAGAGCACATGCTACGCACGGTCTCCAGGAATTTTGCGGTGGCTGCCTTGGCCTCCTCCAGACGCTTTTCCTCCGTCTGGGCACGCTCCTCGATGGAGCCTACGGTGGCCTTCACCTGCTTCTCGGCATCTGCCAGCATATTGGCAGCCCGGGTGCGGGCCTCATTTTCTATCTGTACGGCCAGCTTCTGAGCAGAGAGGACAGCCATATTCAGGGCCTCCTCATTGGCCCGGTATTCCTCTATCTTGTCCACCAGGACCTTCATCTTGCTTTTGAGGACGGCATTCTCCTTCTGAGATGCAGTGATATCATCGGCCAATTCCTCCAGGAAGTCGTCCACGGAGGCCATGTCGTAGCCGCCTATGCGGGCTTTTTCAAAAGTCTTTTCACGAATATCCTGTGCAGTGATCATGTGCTTATCCACCTTTCGTTGTTATGTCTTAGAAATAGTGCCCGGCGTTCTCGGGCTGCTGTTCCTGGGTGCCGAGAATATCCACATTCTGGGGTGTTATGAAATAAGTCTTGGCAGACACGGGAGTTATTTTGCCCTGCAGGGCAAAGGCTATGCCTGACAGGAAATCCAGCAGGCGGCGAGCCATATCCGTCTGCACGCCCTCCAGGGTCATGACCACGGTAAGGTTGCGGTGCATGTAGTTTACCAGCTCACCGGCCTCGTCAAAGCTCTTGGGGCTGAAGAGGATCACCTGAGTGTCCTTGCCTCCGAAATTTACCAGGCGCTCCCGACCGGGGGATTTGGGCCTGGAATTCTTCCTCAGACCCAGATTACCGAAAATACTGCCGGCACCGGTACTCTCAGACTTTTGGGGCTGGTTCTCCGGGGCTGGGGTATCGTCGGCAAAGGAGCTTTCGAAGACCATCTGAGCACTGCTTGTTTTAGGCTGAGCCTCGGCCTTGGGCTGAGGCTTGAAGCTCACGTCTGCGCCCTCAAAAAAATCATCATCGTCATCATAGGGCTGTGTGAGCTTTTTTAATTCATCCATGAAACCCATGGCGTTCCTCCAGTGAAAGTGCTAGTTTTGACGGGCGGGGTATATACGCTGTCCAAATATGGCGGAGCCCACACGAACCATGTTGGCGCCGCAGGCGATGGCGGTCTCATAGTCTCCGCTCATGCCCATGGACAAAAGGCCCATAGATGTATTATCGTATTTTTTCGCCCCATTGTCAACAAAAAGCTGCTTCATAAGAAGAAAATATGGGATATTTTCTTCGCCACGGCTGCAAATTGGGGGCACAGCCATGAGTCCTCGTATAAAAACGCCTTTATATTGGGCTGCAGCCTCCAGGATACCGGCCACTTCCTCAGGCCGGAAACCGGATTTTGCCGCCTCTCCCGCCACATTCACCTCCAGCAGGATATCCTGTATAATGCCCCTTTCAAGGGCAAGACGGTCTATGAGGGAGATAAGTTCCAGGCTGTCCACGCTTTGGATAAGGGAGACTTTCCCGACTATCTGCTTTGCCTTGTTCTTTTGCAGATGGCCGATGAAGTGGAGTTGTGCCCCTTCATAAGCCCCCTGGGGGAGTTTTTCCAGCAGTTCCTGCACACGGTTTTCCCCGCAGCATTGCAGCCCCGCGGCAATGGCCTCCTGAATACGCCCGGTGTCGTTCATTTTTGTGGCGCCCACCAGGGTGATGTCGGCGGCCCTGCGACCGGAGCGCTCTGCGGCGGCGGCTATTTTTTCCTGTACCTGTCTGAGATTTTCAGCTATGCTCACCACGTCAGAACCTTTCCTTCGTATATATCTTTTCCCACCAGAACCCGGTCGCCCTCCTTCAAGGAGCCGGGAGAGGATCCGGAGGCAGCCAGTGAAAAACCGCTGCCTGTATATATGATCTCCACCGGCTGTTTCTCTGCAATGCCGGAAGAGAGGATGTAGACAAATTCATTTCCGGCCTCATCCTGCATGATGGCCTCACTGGGCAGGTACAGGCCGCTGTGCCGGGAAAACAGGAGCTCCGCCCCGGTTTTCCTGAGACTCAGATATTCGCTGCCTCCCTGGGTCAGGCGCAGTAGGACGGCACGTTTTCCTCCGCTGCCTTCGGACAGGGAGATTATCCGGGCATCAACACTCTCCTCCATGCCGTCAAACCTTACGGAACATTGCCCGGAGTCGGGGAGAGCTTCTTTTGAAGATGTCAGGGCCCAGTAGTACCAGGCCATATCGGTGACCAGGCGGCCGTCGCCGCGCTGGGCGGGCTTTTCATCTAACAAGTCCTCCAGGGCCTGGATGTCCTCCGGGTCTATGTCCTGGATACTCAGGTGTTCAAAGCCGTCGGTATCTGAAAAAAACACTGCGGAGCAGGGGCTGAGAAGATCCTCGCCGGCAAGATCCACGGCCAGGGACTCTCCGGCGGAAACCCGCCGGGAGTCCTGGGCCAGGAGCCGGGTGCCCCAGCTGAAGCTGAGGCTTTGCTCCCGGCGCAGGACTATGCCCTGCAGCTGTGCGCTCTCCTGCACATGCAGGACCCTGACGGTCTCTATCTCCGGCTGCTCCACCCGGGAATATACCGCAGCGGCGCCGTAGGCGCAGAGGGCCAGAAATACCAAAGCCGCCGTCAGGGAGAAGTAGCGGGCCGACTCCACGGTTTATGTATCCCTCTCAAAGTCCAGAGGCTTTGGGGGCACTACCGTGGATATGGCGTGCTTATAGATAAGCTGCTGCTTGCCGTCACTGTCCAGCACTACGGTAAAGCCGTCAAAGCCCTTCACTATACCATGAAGCTGGAAACCGTTCATCAAAAACATGGTGACGGTGGAGCGCTCCTTTCTCAGCTGGTTTAGGAAATTATCCTGGAGATTCTGCGTTTTCTGCATTTCAGCCAACTCCTTTTTCTCAGGGCGGCGGTGTAAGCCGCCCCGTCATGATGTATTTGTATCTCTTGGATACTTACATCATGATATACCGTGGCTGTGGAAAAACTTTGTCGAAAGGGAACGGGCATATTCAAAATCGGGCTCATAGTCCCAGTCGATATGCAGGGCTGAGATATCCCGGTTGAACCAGGTGAGCTGACGCTTGGCATAACGGCGGCTGCGCAGTTTTATGAGCTCCACCGCTTCCTCCCGGCTCGTCTTGCCCAGGATGGCCTCCGCCGCCTCCTTGTAGCCAATGGCCTGCATGGAGGTGCAGCTTTGGGAGAGGCCATGTTCCAGCAAGCTCTCCACCTCGGTAAAGAGGCCCTGCTCCACCATGGCATCCACTCGCCTGTCTATGCGCTCATAGAGCCGGGCACGGTCCCTGAAACCCAGGTGCACGGCAGCGGCCTCAAAGCGGGGGGGAAGGGAGCGGGTATATTCGTCGTGCTCGGTCATTGTCATGCCGGTGAGTTCATATATCTCCAGGGCCCGGACTATCCGCCGCTTGTCCGATGGCGGCAGCTTTGCGGCCCGTTCCGGGTCTATGGAGGCCAGGCGCCGGTGCAGCGCCTCTCCGCCAAATTCGTCGTATTCCGTGCCCAGCCTATCTCTCAGCTTTTGGTCAGAGTCCACGGCGGCGAAGTCCCTACCGGATATAAGCGAGTCGATATAGAGCCCGGTGCCGCCCACAATGACGGGCAGCTTTCCCCGGCTGATGATGTCCCGGCAGCACGCCTCCGCCTGACTGACATAGCGGGCCACGGAGTAGTCCTCCCAGGGCTCCGCCACATCCAGCATGTGGTGGGGCACGGCGGCGCGCTCTGCGGCCGTGGCCTTGGCGGTCCCTATGTCCATGCCCCGGTAGACCTGCATGGAGTCGGCGGAGACTATCTCACCGTTATACCTGAGGGCTAAGCGGATGCCAAGGGCGGTCTTGCCCGAGGCGGTGGGTCCGGCCACAACTATCACTTTGTCTGCCATGGCTGCCTCACACTATGCGCTTGAAGAGCTTGTCCAGCTCCCGCCGGCTCAGGCTCACGGATACGGGCCTGCCGTGGGGGCAGTATTTCACCCGGCCGGAGACTACCGCTTCTACCAGTCTTTCCAACTCCCTTTTGTCCGTATCCCAGCCTGCCTTGATGGCGGCTTTGCAGGCTACCGTGTGGAGTATCTCGTCCCGGGCGGAGTCCGGGTCCGGGGCTTTGCCCAGCCGCAGCTTTCCCAGTATCTCCTCCAGGGCGCTGCGGGCATCCTCCGGCAGCATGTCTGCCGGAACGGAGCGCACTATATATTCATTTTCCCCATAGGGCTCCAGTTCAAACCCCAGGGAGCAGAGAAGTTCGCCGTTTTTTTCCAGAAGTTCCCCCTCCTCGGGGCTGGCCCGGAAAGTCACGGGGCTGAGGAGGGCCTGGGCCATGATCTCCCGTTTCTGGTTTTTGAGGGTATCAAAGATGATCCGCTCGTGGGCGGCATGCTTATCGATCAAAAGCAGGCTGTTCTCCAGCTCAACGATGATGTAGGTGTGCATAGCCTCGCCCAGTATCTTGTGGTAGATGAGGGGGCGGCTTTCAACATTTTGAACAGAGTTTTCCACAATCTGCTGGGTGCTTGCTGTGGAAAAGCCAGTGTTATCAGAGCCTTCAGGTTTTTTTAAGGGGGAAACGGGAGGAGAAGCGACGAAATTTGTCGGAGGGCTCATATCCAGCCTTGTCTGATAGGGCTCTTCATAGGCGCGCAGTGCGCCTCCCTTTTCCAAGGCGGAGAGCATATCCGCCCCGGCTGCCCTTACGGGGCTGCCGCTGTAGTTTGAGAAGGAGGCGGGGGCGGGCGGATTTTCCGGCCCGGCGGACTTAGGACTCAGCTTGTATCCAGCCTCCCGGAAATCTTTGGCGCTCATGCTCTTATAGAAATCTGCCTTGGGCTGGGCCACTTGCTTCACCGCCGGGGACAGTTCGATTTTAGCAGTCCTGTCCTCGGAACCCAGGGCAGAGAGTACGGCGTGATAAACCAGGTCGAAAACCTGGCGCTCGGCAGAAAATTTCACCTCGGTTTTTGCAGGATGGACGTTCACGTCCACGCTTCCGTAACCCAGTTCCAGATACAGCACACAGGCGGGATATCGCCCGGTGAGAAGGCTGTTTTTATAGGCCTGTTCCACTGCGGACTGGAGCAGAGAGGATTTGATATATCGACCGTTGCAGTAGAAATACTGGGCGGAGCGGTTGCCGCGGCCGGCAGCGGGAGAGGAGACGAAGCCCTTTACGGCCATGCCCTCGCCCCTGCTGTCACACTTCAGCATGTCTTTTGCCACATCTCTGCCCAACAGGGAGTAGAGGCAGGACTCCATCCGCCCGTCGCCGGGGGAGAAGAATTCCTCCCTGCCGTCCCTGATAAAACGCAGGGAGAGCTCCGGGTGACCCAGGGCACAGCGGAGAGCCGCCTGGATACAGGCGGAGGCCTCACTGCGGTCGGATTTCAAGAATTTCAGCCGGGCCGGGGTGTTGTAGAAAAGGCGGGATACTTTCATGGTGCAGCCCTCAGGGCAGCCCCAGGGGCCCATATCCTGGATGTCCCCGGCGCTGAGGGTGACTCTGGTGCCCTCGCTGTCTCCCCGGCGGCGGGTGGTGAGCTCTATCTCCGACACGGCGGATATAGCGGCCAGAGCCTCGCCACGAAAGCCCATGGTGCTGATGGCCTCAAGGCCCCGCTCATCATGGAGCTTGGATGTGGCGTGACGCAGGAAAGCGACCCCGGCATCCTCCGGGGCCATGCCGCAGCCGTCGTCCGTGACCCGGATAAAGGTGGCGCCTCCGTCCTGTATCTCCACGGTAATGCTTTTTGCCCCGGCGTCTATGGAATTTTCCACCAGCTCCTTTATAACGGAGGCCGGGCGCTCCACCACCTCGCCGGCGGCTATCATGTCCGCCACATGGGGAGAGAGAATATTTATAACAGGCATCCTGGCACCTCCTGCCGACCTTTGATGGAACTCGTATTATACATTATTTGTGTTGAAAATTCCACTGCTTTTATGTTAATATTAAGAGAAATACTGCGCCCTCCGGCAGCAAAGGGAGGGGCGCAAAGATTTTTTGCGGAGATAATTATGGCATACGAAAGAAAGACTATAGATCCGGCCCAGATCCAGATACAGCGGGATATCTGCGGCGAGATATTTCAAAAGCTCACCGCCGGAGGGCGGCAGCCCCTGGCCCTGGTGGATACCTACGGCTGCCAGCAGAACGAGGCGGACAGCGAAAAGTTGAGAGGCTATCTGGCCCTGATGGGCTGCGGGTTCACTCAGAATGAATTTGAGGCGGATATCATAGTGGTGAACACCTGCGCCGTGCGGGAGCATGCGGAGATGCGGGTGCTGGGAAATGTGGGGGCCCTGAACCACAGCAAGAAAAACAAGCCGGAGCAGATAATCGCAGTCTGCGGCTGCATGGTGCAGCAGCAGCACATGGCCGAGAAGATAAAGAAGTCCTATCCCGTAGTGGATC
>CALWWB010000068.1 GCA_944385175.1 uncultured Oscillospiraceae bacterium
ATACACAAGGTACTGATCATCGGCTCAGGACCCATAGTCATAGGTCAGGCGGCAGAGTTTGACTACGCCGGGGCCCAGGCCTGCCGGGTGCTGCGCCAGGAGGGCATAAGCACCGTTCTTGTAAACTCCAACCCCGCCACCATAATGACCGACAAGCATCTGGCGGACAAAATATATCTGGAGCCTCTCACCGCCAAGACGGTGCGGCGCATCATTGAAAAAGAGCGCCCAGACTCCCTGCTGGCAGGACTTGGCGGTCAGACGGGCCTTACCATAGCCATGCAGCTGAGCCGGGACGGCACCCTGGAGCGCTACGGCGTGCGGCTGCTGGGCTCGGACATCGAGGCCATAGACCGGGCGGAGAACCGGGAGCTCTTCCGAGAAACTCTTCAGGAGATGGGCCAGCCGGTCATCCCCTCCGCCACCGCCCAGGATCTGGACCAGGCTCTGGAGATAGCCGGGGAGATAGGCTACCCGGTGATAGTCCGCCCCGCCTTTACCCTTGGGGGCACCGGCGGCGGCATAGCCGCCGACGAGGAGCAGCTGCGCGTCATAGCCAAGGGCGGCCTGGATCAGTCCCCCATCCACCAGATACTGGTGGAGCGCTGTATCTCCGGCTGGAAGGAAATAGAGTTTGAGACCTTGCGGGACGCCGCCGGCAACACCGTTGCGGTATGTTCCATGGAGAACTTCGACCCGGTGGGCATACACACCGGGGACTCTATAGTGGTGGCCCCGGCCCTGACCCTGGCGGACAAGGAATATCAGATGCTCCGCTCCGCCTCCCTGGATATCATCTCCCGCCTGGGCATAGTGGGCGGCTGCAACTGCCAGTTTGCCCTGAACCCGGGCTCCTTTGAGTACGCCGTCATCGAGGTCAACCCCCGGGTGTCCCGCTCCTCGGCCCTGGCCTCCAAGGCCACCGGCTACCCCATAGCCAAGATAAGCACCCGCATAGCTCTGGGCTACACCCTGGACGAAATAAAAAACGAGATAACCGGCAAGACCTGCGCCTGCTTCGAGCCCACGCTGGACTATGTGGTGGTGAAGCTGCCCAAGTGGCCCTTTGACAAGTTCCCCGGCTCCAGCCGTGAGCTGGGCACCCAGATGAAGGCCACCGGCGAGGTCATGGCCATAGCACCCAATTTTGAGATGGCTCTGATGAAGGCCGTCCGTGGGGCGGAAATAGGGCTGGACACTCTCAATGCCCCGCCTCTCAGCGCAGCCCCGGTGACGGAGCGGCTCCATGAACAGAACGACCACCGGCTCTTCACTATTTTTGAAGCTCTGAAACAGGGCGTCTCCGTAGATGAGATACACTCCGTCACCCGGATAGACAAATGGTTCCTCTACAAGCTGGCGGGCCTCGCCGCTTTTGAGCAGTCCATTGAGGGAAAGGCTCTCAGCCCGGAGGAATACAAAAAGGCCAAGTGGCTGGGCTACCCCGACACCGCCCTCTGCCGCATAACCGGCATGGAGAAGCTGCCGGGCCTGCCCATGAGCTACAAGATGGTGGACACCTGCGCCGCGGAATTTGACGCCGAGACCCCCTACTTCTATTCCGGCTTTGACGAATACTGCGAGGCCTCCAACTTCCCCCGCAGCGAGAAGCCCGTGGTCATGGTGCTGGGCTCCGGCCCCATCCGCATAGGCCAGGGCATAGAATTCGACTACAGCAGCGTCCACTGTGTGTGGACCCTACGGGAGTTGGGCTACGACGTGGTGATAGTCAACAACAACCCGGAGACCGTCTCTACCGACTACGACACCGCCCACCGCCTCTACTTCGAGCCCCTGTGCCCCGAGGATGTGGGGAACATTCTCCGGGTGGAAAAGCCCATTGGCGTGGTGATGGCCTTCGGCGGCCAGACCGCCATAAAGCTCACCAAGTATCTGGACAGCCTGGGAGTGAAGATACTGGGCACCTCCGCCGACGGCATAGACCTGGCGGAGGACCGGGCCCGCTTCGACGCCCTGCTGGAGCAGTTCGGCATCAGCCGCCCCAGGGGCCGGGGCGTCAACTCCCTGGAGGAAGCCCTGGAGACGGCGGAGGAATTGGGCTACCCGGTGCTGCTGCGCCCCTCCTATGTTATCGGCGGGCAGAACATGAGCATATCCCGCTCTGCGGAGCAGACCAGGAAATACATGGAGACCATACTCTCCGGTGGCATTGACAACCCGGTACTGGTGGACAAGTACATGCCCGGCACGGAGCTGGAGGTGGATCTTATCTCCGACGGGGAGAAGGTGCTCATCCCCGGCATCATGGAGCACATAGAGCGGGCAGGAGTCCACAGCGGCGACTCCATAGCCGTCTATCCCCCCTACAACCTCAGCGACAAGTTTTTGCAGCGCATCTGCCAGGTGTCGGAAAAGCTGGCCCTGGCTCTGGGCACCAAGGGGCTGGTGAATATCCAATATCTGATTTACGGTGGGGAGCTCTACGTCATTGAGGTCAACCCCCGGGCCTCCCGCACCGTGCCCTACATCAGCAAGGTAACCAATGTGCCCATGGTGGACATCGCCGGGCGCATCATGCTGGGAGAGAAACTGGAGGATCTGGGCTACGGCACCGGTCTTTACCGCACTCCCCCCTACTATGCCGTGAAGGTACCTGTGTTCTCCTTTGAAAAGCTGGGGGACGCCAACTCAATCCTTGGCCCGGAGATGAAATCCACCGGCGAGGTATTGGGCATAGGCAAGACCCTGGCGGAGGCCATGTTCAAGGGCCTCACCGCCTCGGGGATGAAGCTGCCCTCCAGCCACGAGATACCGGGCAGCGGCGTGCTCATCAGTGTGGAGGACAGCGACTATCAGGAGGTCATGGCCCTGGCCAAGCGCTTCTACGATCTAGGGCTGAAGCTCTACGCCACCACCGGCACCGCCCAGGCCATAGGCTCCCTGGGTCTGCCTGTCACCGCCCTGCCCAACGCCACGGAGAGCAATGATATAAGCTCCCTCATGGAGAGCGGCAAGCTGCGCTACATCATATACACCGGGGCCGTGAAGGACGCCACCATGGGCGACTATATCGCCCTGCACCGGCGGGCCATGCAGCTGGGCATCCCCTGCCTCACCTCCCTGGACACGGCCATGGCCCTGGCGGACATCATCGCCAGTCGCTTCACTCAGGAGAACACGGAGCTGGTGGACATTAACTCCATGCGGCTCTGGCGGCGGAGCATAGAGTTCACCAAGATGCAGAGCTGCGGCAACGACTATATCTTCATCGAGAATTTCGACGGCAGCATAAGCTGTCCCGAGTCCCTCTGCGTCAGCCTATGCCGCCCTCATTACGGCATCGGCGGCGACGGTATAGTGCTCATGGAGCGCAGCAGCATCGCCGATGTGAAAATGCGCTCCTTCAACAAGGACGGCAGCGAGAGCCCCATCGCCGGCAACAATCTCCGCTGTGTGGCAAAGTACATGTACGACAAGGGCTATGTGCGCAGCGAGCACATCAGCGTGGAGACCGGCAGCGGAGTGAAATACCTGAAACTCTTTATCCGGGACGCTCAGGTCAGCTCCGTGGCAGTGGACATGGGCCGGGCCAGCTTTGAGCCCGTCGACTTGCCTGTCAGCTCCGATGCGCCCATGATAAGCAGCCCCCTCACCGTGGACAGGAAGGAGTACTCCGTCACCTGCCTGTCCGTAGGCAACCCCCACTGCGTGGTCTTCTGCGACGCCATCGACGCCCTGGATCTCCAGACCTTGGGCCCCATGTTCGAGCACGCCCCGGAGTTCCCCGAACGGATAAACACGGAGTTTGTCCGTGTGGTGGACCGGCACAGCCTGCGCATGCGGGTCTGGGAGCGGGGCAACGGGGAGACCCTGGCCTGCGGCACCGGCGCCTGCGCCGCGGTGGCGGCGGCAGTGGAGAACGGCTGCTGCGACATGGGCAGTGACGTTAAAGTCAGTCTCCCCGGCGGGGACCTCACAGTGAACTACACCCGGGAAAAGATCACTCTCACCGGCAGCGCCATTATGGTCTACCGGGGCAGCTTTGAATATTAACTCGGGCTTAAAAGGAAAACCTCTGCGGGAAATCCGCAGAGGTTTTTTTATTTTCCATATCAGCTCAGTAGCCGAAGCTGCTGTAATCTATAAGGTAGTAGTCTATGGTGTCAATGTCCTCCTGCACCGGTTCCCAATAGTCCCCGGCGTCCTTGATCTGCACTATAACCGAGCGCTCCTCGCCGTTTCCGGTACCTGGTATGGCCTGCTCCAACAGATCCATTATCCTCTGGGCATAGACGCCGTCGGCAGCAATGTAGTCCTCCTCACTCATGGCGGCCAAGCCGGCATCGTCATAGACGCCAAACTCCCCCAGCACCTCCACGAACACCTGGTCAAACTGTTCAGGACTCAACTTGGTCAAGGTATCTATGGGTCGGAAGCTCACCTCTACAGCATAATTCCCGCTCTCCAGCTTGGTGCAGGACTCCACCGTATAGTCGCTGTAGCTGTAAATTTCGGCATAGATATCCATGAGCCTCTGGGTGCTCTCCTCCGTGGGGTATTCGATATAGCCTATGGCCATTTCAAAGAACTGGGCCTCCGCTCTCAGCCCGCCTTCATATCTCTCCTGCATATCCGCCTCCGTCAGGCCCAGTTCTTTCATATAATCCTCGTTGAACTGTCCTTTGTAGGTCATGTCCAGATAGCCCTGGACATAGGCAGACATACGGTCTGATTCGTCGCCCAGCATACCCATGATACTGCTGCAGCCCGCCAGGGACAGCATGAGCGTCAAACTCAGCAGTATCAGCAGCGCCTTTTTCATTTTCCTCATTCTCTTCATTTTTTCACGGTTCCTCCTTCATACTCTCTTATTTTCAATCTATATCCTCTACACTTTAAGACAGGGTCTTTCAAATTATTCCTCCAATTTTCAGCTTTAGTATAACATAGGCTTTTCTTCCTGCATAGCCCCAAAGGCAAAAAAGAGAAGCTATAAGGGAGATGAATTGTTAACACAAAGTTCAAATAGAGCCCGGACAAATTCAGGGAGCTTTCAGCCCCCGGACTTATATTTATTGTGTTGAAACAATTTTGCATGGCAAGGAGGAAAAACATGATAAGCGTTGAACACCTTACGAAATGTTACGGTGACTTCACGGCTGTGGACGACCTGAGCTTTGAGATCGACGAAGGGCATGTATACGGCTTTCTCGGCCCCAACGGCGCGGGGAAATCCACCACAATGAACATCATGACCGGCTGTCTGTCCGCCACCTCCGGGCGGGTGCTCATAGACGGCCACGACATCTTTGAGGAGCCCAGGCCCGCCAAGAAGCTCATCGGCTATCTGCCGGAACAGCCGCCCCTTTACATGGGTGAAAGTCCGATGGAATACCTGCAATTTGTAGGCCAGGCCAAGGGCATCACCGGCAAGGAGCTGAGTGAGCAGATAGAGCAGGTCATAGAACAAACCAAGATATACGAGGTGAGAAACCAGCGCATAGCCACCCTCTCCAAAGGCTTCCGCCAGAGGGTAGGCATAGCTCAGGCCCTGCTGGGCAAGCCCCGGGTCATTATTCTTGACGAGCCCACCGTGGGTCTGGACCCCATCCAGATAATTGAGATACGGGAGCTCATAAAAGAGTTGGGCCGCAGCCACACCGTCATTTTCAGCTCCCACATTCTCTCGGAAGTGCAGACTATCTGCGATGAGATAATCATGATTGCCCATGGCCGTCTTATGGCCCTAGACGAGCCCGGCAAGCTGGAAAAGCGGCTGCTTAGCCCCAGCGAGATCAGCCTGGTTACGGACGCCGGGGCGGAGCAGGCCCAGAGTCTGCTCACCCCTATCAAAGAGATCACCTCCGTGAACACGGAGCTGATGGACGGCGGCTATCTCAGAGCGGAAGTGAAGACCGACAACGGGGATATATACTCCGTGTCCAGAAAGATATTCAACGCTTTCAAAGATTCCGGCAAGGCCCTGCTGGAGATGAGCCTCAAGAAGGCCAGCCTGGAGGAGCTGTTCATCGAGCTGAGCGGGAATCCCGCCGAGAGTGAAACCGCAGAGGAGAAGGAGGTCCCAGAGAAATGATTGCCGTACTCAAGCATGAACTGCGTATCTATTTCCGTTCACTGGCCGCCTATGTGTTCGGAGCCTTTTTGCTGGCCTTTGTGGGCCTGGGCTCCATGCTCTACAACCTCCAGGCGGCAGTGAGCAATTTTGAATATGTTCTCAGCTTCGGCTGCCTTATCTTTGTGGTCATCGTGCCTATACTCACCATGAGAGTAATAGCCGAGGAGCGCAAACTTAAGACTGATCAGCTGCTCTATTCCCTGCCTATATCCACCACCGAGGTCATCCTGGGCAAATACCTGGCGCTGCTGGCAGTCTATCTCCTGCCCCTGTGCATTATAAGTCTCTATCCCCTGTATTTCTCCCAGTTCGGAGACATATACCTGCCCACCTCCTACGGCTCTATTTTCGCCTTTTTCCTGCTGGGCGCCTCCCTTATCGCCGTGGGTGTGTTCATCTCCTCACTGACGGACAACCAGGGCTTTGCCGCCGGTATAGGCATTGCCGTAATTCTGTTCAACTACTACAGCGTGAGCCTTTCGGAATATGTGTCCTCTTCAGCCCTGGGCTCCCTGGTGGCCATATGCGTGCTGGTTTTTGCTCTGGCACTGATAATACGCTATGTCACCAAGAACGACACGCTGGCCTATTCCTTCTGCATCATTCTGCTGGCAGCCCTGGCCATACTCTGCTGGGTGGACACAGAGGCCCTGGAGGGCCTGCTGCCGGATATAATGACGGCGCTGTCCCTCTTTGAGCGCTTCTATGTTTTTGTAAACGGTATCTTTGACATGACAGGCGTGGTGTATTACATCAGCGTCATAGTCTTTTTCCTGTTTCTGTCCGTCCAGTCTCTGGAGAAACGGAGGTACAACTGATGAAAATTTCCCAATTCTTTAAAGGCGGAGAGGGCAGAAAGGAAAACCGTCTGGCTTTCAGAGCCGGCTCCTATTCCCTGATGGTTTCCGCTCTGGTGCTGGCAATACTGGTGGTGGTTAATATTTTCGTCTCCTCCCTGCCCAGCTCCATGACAAAATATGACATCAGCGCCACCAAGCTCTATTCCATCACCAGCAACACCAAGGTGGTGGTCAACGCTCTGGATCAGGATGTGACCATATACTGGATAGTACAATCCGGCCAGGAGGACGCAGTGATAGAAAACCTGCTGAGCAAGTATGAGGCTCTTTCCGACCATATCAAAGTGGAAAAGAGAAACCCCGATGTCTACCCCACCTTTGCCCAGCAATACACCAGCGAAACCGTTATGAACAACAGCCTCGTGGTGGAGTGCGGAGACCGCAGCCGCTACATCGGCTATGACGACATCTACCTCCAGGAGACGGATATGTACTCCTATTCCTACTCCACCTCCTTTGACGGCGAGGGAGCCATAACCTCCGCCATCGATTACGTTATCAGCGATGAACTGCCCCAGCTCTACGTGCTGGAGGGCCACGGGGAAGCCGAGCTGCCCTCCACCTTCAGCCAGCAGATAGAGAAGGACAACATGGAGGTCAGCTCCCTGTCCCTGCTCACCGTGGACGAGATACCTGAAGATGCCTCATGTCTGATCATATATGCACCCCAGAGCGATATATCCGAGGAGGAGCTGGATATGCTCTCCGACTACGTATCTGACGGCGGAAAGCTGCTGGTAATGTCCGGCCCGGTGCAGGACGGCAGCCTCAGCAGTCTCAACAGCCTGCTGGAGAGCTACGGCGTCACGGTCACTGACGGGATAGTGGTGGAGAGCGACCGGGAACACTACGCTTTCCAGGCTCCTTATATCCTGCTGCCGGATATGACCAGCCATGCCATTACCGACTCCCTCATTGAGGAAAACTATTTTGTCCTCATGCCCATATCCCAGGGTCTGACAGTGGAGGACAGCTCCGGCACCGTCACCTCTCTGCTCACCACCTCTGCTTATTCCTACAGCAAGGCGGATGCCTACGATCTGGAGACCTATGAAAAGGAGGGCGGGGATACAGACGGCCCCTTCGCCCTGGCAGTGTCCATTGAGGACAGCAGCGGCGGCGGCATAGTGTGGTTCGCCTCCTCCAGCTTCCTGGAGGATATGTACAACGCTTTCTCCTCCGGGGCCAACGGGGATATAGCCATGAATGCCCTGTCCTCCCTTGTGGGCGAGAGCGAGGCCATGGCCATCCGCAGCAAATCTCTCAACTATAACTACCTGACCATAAGCGAGTCCACTTCCTCCCTGCTGAAAGCCACAATGATAGGCATATTCCCCCTGGTGTATTTCGGTATAGGCGTGTATGTTATCGTCCGCAGAAGGAGGCTTCAGAATGAAAAGGGCTAAGAAACTTTATATACTTCTGGGTGTGCTGGTGCTGGTCTGCGCCGCCACCTTCATCCTCAGCCGCATGGAGGAAAAACAGGAGCAGATAAAAAACAGCGGCGAGACCATATTGAGTCTGGATGCCTCCACAGTCACTGCCCTCAGCTGGGAGTATGACGAGGAGAGCCTGGCTTTTCACAAAGACGGGGTCTGGATATATGACGGTGACGAAGATTTCCCGGTAAGTGAGGACAAGATAAACGAGCTGCTGGGAGGCTTTGAAAACCTGGGTGCGGCTTTCATCATTGAAGATGTAGAGGACTACGGCCAGTACGGCCTGGAGGAGCCCAGCTGCACTATAGATATAGAGACGGAAGACGAGAGCTACGAGATAAAGCTTGGGGATTTCAGCCAGATGGATTCCCAGCGCTATCTCTCCCTGGGTGACGGGAATGTGTATCTGGTCACCTCCGATCCCATGGAGCTCTATGAAGTCACTATAGAGGACATGATTGAAAACGACACAGTCCCCGATTTTGAGAAAGTCTCGCAGATAAAGGTGGAGGGCGTGGACGACTACACCATAAACTTCGACGATGAGAGCACCGACAGCCCCTGTGAGGACGATGTATACTTCACGACCCTGGACGGCAGCGTTCTGCCTCTGGACACCTACCGGGTGGAGAGCTATCTGGATGTGATAGGCAGCCTCGAGCTGAAGGATTACATGACCTACACTGCCGACAATGTCTTTCTGGAGAGCTACGGTCTGGACGACCCGGAGCTCACCGTCACCGTGGACTACAGCTATGAGGACGATGACGGAGAAGAAGTTTTCGACAGCTTCACCATTGCCGTGAGCCGCAGCCCCGAGGACAGAGCCGCCGCCGAGGCCAAGGAGGCTGAGGAGGCCGAGGACGAAGATGTCCAGGAGGAAGAGGAGGACGCAGAGCAGATCCCCGCTTACCTTCGCGTGGGAGACTCTCAGATAATCTATGAGATTTCCCAGGAAAAGTTTGAGGCGCTCATGGAGGCAGCCCGGGACGATTTGCGCCACACCGAGGTCTTTACCGCCGACTTTGACCAGGTCACCGGCATTGACCTCAGCCTTGACGGCCAGGATTACTCCATGCTCTATGAGCAGGAGGAAGACGAGGATGAGGGTGTATGGATGTACAATGAGGAAGAACTCAACATCTCCGCCCTGCAAAGCGCAATAGAGGGCCTGCGCTCTGAAAGCTTCACCGGCGACAAGCCCGCCTCCGACGCCAAAGAGGAGATAAGCCTCACCATTTATCTGGACAATGAGTACTTCCCCCAGATAGAACTGGTATTCTACCGCTATGACGGCAGCGATTGTCTGTGTCTGGTGGACGGAGTTCCCACTTCCCTGGTGAGCCGCGCCGATGTGGTGGAACTCATTGAGGCAGTAAACGCTGTTATTCTAAACTGAAGCTCCCTGTTTCCCCCAACGGCAGGCTTCGGTATATAGTTTCCTATCCCCCCGGAACCTGATTCACTCCGGGGGGGGTTTTATTGTCTGGCATAACAGGCAATATCCCCCTCTTGACAATAGCATTTCGATCATGTATAATCCTCATATCAAATATTTTTGATATGAGGATTATATATGGAGAGTGTCCACGAAAAAAATTCAGAGGTATTCAAAGCTCTGTGTGATCCAAAGCGTCTTGCAATACTCCAGCTGCTGCGCAGCGGGGAGAAATGTGCCTGCGTCTTGATGGAGCAGTTGGGCATGGGGCAGTCTGCCGTGTCCTACCACATGGGCATACTCTGCCGCTCCGGAATAGTCCGTGGCCGCCAGGAGGGCAAATGGGTACATTACAGCATCAGTCCGGAAGGCAGCCGGGCGGCGGTGGAGCTGCTGAAAGAACTCACCAGACCAACATCCTGCCAAGAGGAAGGCTGCTGTAAAAAATAAAAAGCCCTGTACCCGGCTTTTTATTTTTTATTTCTCACATCAAATTTTGTTGATATGTCCTGACTGGGGGTATATAATCATGGAGTATTTAAAGGCCCTGGGTAATTTCATCCAGACCCAACTTCTGGGTATGGCTTGGCTCAGTGAGCTGGTATCCGCTCTGCTGGGGGCTCTGGGTATGGATGTGACCGGCCCTTGGGGCGGAAGTCTGCATTTTTTCATTTATGACGTCCTAAAGATATGTCTGCTGCTGTGCACACTTATTTTTATTATTTCTTACATTCAGAGTTATTTCCCGCCGGAGCGCAGCAAGCGGATACTTGGCCGCTTTCACGGACTGGGAGCAAACCTTATTTCTGCCCTTCTGGGTACGGTTACACCTTTTTGTTCCTGTTCCTCCATTCCCCTGTTCATGGGCTTTACCGGTGCCGGGCTGCCCTTGGGAGTGACTTTCTCCTTCCTCATTTCTTCCCCTATGGTAGATCTTGGGAGTCTGGTACTGCTAATGAGCATCGTCGGCGCCAGGGTGGCAATCATCTATGTGCTGCTGGGCCTGGCGGTTGCAGTAATAGGCGGTACTATAATCGAGAAGCTGCACATGGAGAGATACGTGGAGGACTTTATCCTGTCCGCCCCCGACATAGACCTGCAAAGCCCGGAGCTTACGAAGAGAGACCGGCTCAAATACGCCAGGGAGCAAATGTGGGGCACTTTCAAAAAGGTGTTCCCCTATATATTCATAGGCGTTGGCGTAGGGTCCATCATCCATAACTGGATACCTGAGAGCTGGGTGGAAAAGCTGCTGGGCAGCGAAAACCCTCTGGGCGTGGTACTGGCCACCCTGGTGGGCATACCCATGTATGCCGATATCTTCGGCACCATCCCTGTAGCGGAAGCCCTTTTATATAAAGGCGCCCGGCTGGGCACAGTGCTGTCCTTCATGATGGCCGTCACCACTTTGAGCTTTCCTTCCATGATAATGCTGCGCAAGGCGGTAAAGCCCCGGCTGCTAGCCCTGTTCATCGGCATCTGCACCGCCGGAATAATTCTGGTGGGTTATTTCTTCAATGCAATACAATTTATTCTAATTTAAGACTAACAGGAGGTATTACAAATGAGTCTGTTTGGAAAGAAAAAGGAAGAGAACGCCTGCTGCGCCTGCTCTCAGCCTGCCCCGGCTGCCGAATCCCCTGCCGCCGTGAAAGTGCTTGGAGGCGGCTGCGATAAGTGCAACGCTCTGGAAGCCTCTGTGCTTGAGGCTCTGAAAGAGCTGGGCATGGATACAACAATCGAGCACGTGCGGGATTTTGCCCAGATAGCCGCCTGGGGCGTAATGAGTACTCCCGCCCTGGTAGTAGACGGAAAGGTTCTGTCCAGCGGCAGGGTGCTGAGCAAGGATGAAGCAAAAGCCCTCATCCAGAAGATCCGCGGCTGAGCTCGGGCGCTTTTTTGTGCCCTGGTAAAAATAAAGTGCCTTCTTGAAAACTTTTTCTGCTGTGATATACTGCAAATGAAAACGATAAAAACTCAGAGAAGGGCTGAAACTATGTATAATTTCAATTACTTTACTCCAACAAAAGTGGTCTTTGGCCGAGGTACCGAAAGCCAGGTAGGCAAGCTGGTGGCCCAGCATGGCGGCAGCAAGGTTCTCATCCACTACGGCGGGCAGAGTGCTGTCCGTTCCGGTCTCGTTGGCCGTATAAAGGAGGCTCTGGATGCCGAAAGCATCCCCTATGTGGAGCTGGGCGGAGTGGTTCCCAACCCCCATCTGGGCAAGGTGAGAGAGGGCATTGAGCTGGGTAAAAAGGAAAGCGTGGACTTTCTCCTGGCCGTGGGCGGAGGCAGCGTCATCGACTCTGCCAAGGCCATAGGCTACGGTCTTGCCGAACCTGACAAGGACGTATGGGAGCTCTACGACCATGTCCGCAGCGCCAAGGCCCATGTCCCTGTGGGCGTGGTGCTCACCATCTCCGCCACCGGCAGCGAGATGAGCAACAGCAGCGTCATCACCAACGAGGAGACCGGTAAAAAGCGTTCCTATAACGACGATATTGCCCGCCCCAAGTTTGCCATAATGAACCCGGAGCTGACCACGAGCCTGCCCGACTACCAGACCGAGTCCGGCTGCTCGGACATCATGATGCACACCATGGAACGCTACTTCACCAACGGCGGCAACATGGAGCTCACCGATGCCATAGCCGAGGGTCTTTTGAGAACCGTGATGAAAAACGCCCTGATACTCCACACCGACCCCCAGAACTATGATGCAAGAGCCGAGGTAATGTGGGCGGGCAGCCTCTCCCACAACGGCCTCACCGGCTGCGGCTGCGTGGGCGGCGACTTCGCCTGCCACAACCTGGAGCACGAAATGGGCGGCATGTTCAACGTCACCCACGGGGCCGGCCTTACCGCCATCTGGGGCAGCTGGGCCAGATACGTCTATAAGGACTGCCTGCACCGCTTCGTTAAGTTTGCAAAGAACGTCATGGGCGTAGAGGGCAAAGACGATGAGGACACCGCTCTGAAGGGCATTGCTGCTCTGGAAGACTTCTTCCGCAGCATCGGCATGCCTGTCACCATGAAGGAGCTGGGCATAGAACCCACCGAGGAGCAGATCCTGGCCATGGCCCAGAGCTGCGCCGATGCCAACGGCGGCAAAAAGGGTTCCGCAAAAGTTCTCTATCCCGAGGACATGGCTCAGATATACCGCCTGGCAAAGTAAAAAAAGCAAATTTCAGAAATACCCGCACGGCAGCGTGCGGGTATCAGCTTGTCGAAGAAGGTCAAGCCTTCTTCGACAAAAGAGGCTTGCACTTCGCTTCATGCCTCGGTTGTAC
>CALWWB010000069.1 GCA_944385175.1 uncultured Oscillospiraceae bacterium
ATCGTCTTGCTGCCATACGAATCCCTCCATGCTTTTTCTGTAATTCTATCGCATTTTGATCCCTTGTGCAACTTTCCTAATGGCAATTAGTTTTCAGATACGCTCTAGGTTTAAAAGTTGTTCCAGTCAGGGCGTAAAGAGCGGACAAAATTCTAGGCATCAAGTAGAAGAGGCAAACAATGTACATATACAAGGAACGCGTGAAGGCCTTAGAATTGCACATCCGGTCTGGTTACAGGGAGGGTAGCGTCATCTGTACGCTTGGATGTCCTTCCTATACAGTCATCAGGAACTGGTATAATCCCCAGGCAGCCTACTTATAGACAATGCGGCAAAGCCCGCCATACATATAAGCCCAAATGGTCCGGCAGCTGAATACTGCACATTCAATCGCACAAGGTTGACCTAAGCTTGCCGCAAATTATCAGAAAAAGTGCGACACATTATGCACCAAAATAAGTTGAAAGTTTAAATTTCTTCCCATAGCAAAAACAGTTCCTACATGGAATAAATTAGTCTAGGATTTCGTCCGTATCCCCTTTACACACTTCCCGGAAATCGGACTTGCTGAAAGTATCAAAGTCTACGAAATCCGAAAACAGCTGCTACATTCCCACATTGGAGAAATCAATGGTCTGCTCCTATCTCTCATCTTCAGCAGTGGTATGCGCGTGATGGACCTCAGTCTTTTCTCCGTTTTGGGCTATTCATTGGTTCTATTGCGGTGAAAAAAATATCTTCACTGGTATATTTTCATGTAAAATCAGCACATCCTACCGATCACTATTTTTTAAATTTCTTTTCTTTTTTTATCTATAAAGCCGATACAGCACGGTATTTTATCTTTTTTTATATAACACTAATTCCGGGTTCAATATCCCCTTCTCATAAGTACATACAAGCAGAAAATCCCCATTTGCGACAACTCCAAAATATCTTTCACCGCCGAACTCACTTTCAAGTTGATTCCCAAGATATGTCTTTGAGTCATCCAAGAATTTTACCGAATTGCCGTTTGGCAACATATACTCAAGATTAACGAACTTTCCTACAAGAGCATTTAATTTTTTAATCTTTGGCATTCCTTCTATATGAAGTTCGTTAATTTCACCAATTAGCTGCTGCTTTAATTTTTCAAATTGACCATTGTCATTGAGCTCATCGTAGTGCTTCCAGTAATCTAATGTAGGAAGCAGGTCTTTCATATAAGAACGAACTTGCTCCTCGGTGAAACTCTCACTTACCATATTTTTAACACAGACTTCAATCAGTTCATCCATATCATTATAGGTATATGTCCCGTCAGCGTAGCACCACTTGCAATAGTCCTCGTTAAATGTACCATCATGATTATGACTTATGATTGCGTCATCATCAAGGGGCATCCCGCAGCATTGGCAGATAAGTTTTCTCGGCGTACCTAAAAGCGTATTGATTGAAACATCAAAAAACTTTGAGAGCCGCTTTAAGGTTTCTGTATTCGGAATTGTCTCACCGTTTTCCCAACGGGATACCGCTTGCCTTGTAACATATAGCTTTTCCGCAAGTTCATCCTGTGACATTCCTTTTTTCGTTCGCAATTGGAGTATAATATCTTTCGTATCCATTAAAATCACCACCTTGCAGATATTATAGTATGCGCACATTCTGCGAACAAGCAACCCGTTGTTGCTTGTTCAGTTTATTTTTTTATCTCGTATCAGAACAGCTCCGACAACTGCCCCGATATGGTTTTTAAATCATTATGTTAACCGCAAGCTTGCTCCTATATATTTTTTCTCAAATAGATCATATCTGTCAGCCTAACATCACCGTCATAAATCGGATGCTCATAATTATCAGTAAAAAAGTTCCTGATAATATGAGAACGGGTAAAACCGCACTTTTCATAAAAGGGAACTGTTGATGGGCTGTCCCCTGTTCCAACCTGCAATATGGAATAATCGCCTTTATATTTCTTGACAATAAACTCTATCAACGCTTTACCGTAGCCCTTACCGTGAAACTGTGGGTCTGTGGCAATATTTTTAATTTCAAGCACTCCGCCGCCCACATCCAATACAACACATTCCGCCTTGACTCCGTCATCCTCCAAAACATACATCGTTCCGTTTGAAAGATATCGGTCTATCATATTCTCCTGTTCATCCGCCAATAACAGCAGGTCAAGGTATTGCTTTTTGTTTTCTTTTACTTCTTTAATATACATGGCTCTCACCTTATACAATATTGTTTTCTCTTATTAAAAATGGGCAATCCCGATAAAGGATTGCCCATTTATTCCGTTCATTATGCGATTTCCCAGAATCTGCAAACTTTATTGTACCAACGGTAAACCTCAGTAGAGCTTTGCCCCGGCAGGGATATGCTCATCCACCATCAGCAGATGGAGTCTCTCCTCCCCTGCCTCATGGTGCACAGCGCTTATCAGCATGCCGCAGGAATCGATACCCATCATAGTTCTGGGGGGCAGATTGGTTATGGCGATGCAGGTCTTGCCCACCAGCTCCTCCGGCTCATAGTATTCATGAATGCCGCTGAGTATGACCCTGTCGGTACCGCTGCCGTCATCCAGGGTGAACTTCAAAAGCTTCTTGCTCTTCTTAACCGCCTCGCAGGCCTTCACCTTCACTGCCCGGAAGTCGGATCTGCTGAAGGTCTCAAAATCCACGAAGTCGGCAAACAGGGGTTCGATCTCCACCTTGGAAAAGTCGATGTTTTCCTTCACATCCCCGGCCTCAGCAGTGGTATATACTGGATTGGCCTCAATCTTTTTCTCTGCCTTTGGCATATCCAAAGGCTTCATCGTGGGGAAGAGTATAACATCCCTTATGGAGCTGCTGCCGGTGAGGAGCATGACGCAGCGGTCTATTCCAATGCCCAGACCGCCGGTGGGAGGCATGCCGTATTCCAGGGCGTTGATGAAATCCTCGTCCATCATGCCGGCCTCGTCGTCTCCTTTAGCCCTCAGCTCCACCTGCTTCTGAAAACGCTGCTTCTGGTCGATGGGGTCATTGAGTTCGGAGAAGGCGTTGCCCATTTCGCTGCTGCACACAAAGAGTTCGAAACGCTCGGTAAGACGTGGGTCTTTGGGGCTGCGCTTTGCCAAGGGGGAAACATCCACCGGATGCATGGTGATGAAGGTGGGCTGCACCAGAGCCTCCTCCACCTTCTGGTCAAAGCACTCATAGAGCGCATGGCCCCAGGTGGGCTCCACCTTGTCCATGTCCACTCCGGCAGCCTTGGCCGCAGCCACTGCCTCTTCGTCGCTGTCCATGGCCATAAAGTCTATGCCCAGAGTCTCCTTTACCGCCTGAGCCATGGTCATACGCTTGAAGCCCGGGGCCAGGGATACGTCCTTGCCCTGCCACTGCACGTCGTAAGTACCCAATATCTCCATGGCAGCTCCGGAGAGCAGGTCCTCAAAAAGATCCATCATATCGTTGAAGTCGGCATAGGACTCATAGAGCTCCACGGTGGTGAACTCCGGGTTGTGGCGGGTATCCATGCCCTCGTTGCGGAAGATACGGCCCAGTTCGTAAACTCTCTCTATGCCGCCCACGATGAGCCTCTTCAGGTTAAGCTCCGTGGCTATGCGCAAATACATATCCATATCCAGGGTATTGTGGTGGGTGATAAAAGGCCGGGCGGTAGCGCCGCCGGAGATGGTGTTGAGCACCGGGGTCTCCACCTCCATGTAGCCTCTGGCCTCCAGGAAGCGGCGTACATAGCTGACGAACTTTGAGCGGATGATAAAGTTGCGGCGGCTGTCCTCGTTGACAATGAGGTCCACATAGCGCTGGCGGTACTTAAGCTCCGTATTGGTCATGCCGTGGAATTTCTCCGGCAGAGGACGCAGGGACTTGCTGAGGAGCACCACGGACTGGACGTGAACGGATATCTCCTCGGTCTTGGTCTTGAACACATAGCCGCTGACGCCGATAATGTCACCGATGTCGTACTTTCTGAAATCGGCAAACTCCTGCTGGCTCACGGCGTCGGAACGAACGTAGAGCTGTATCTGGCCCCGGCCGTCCTGTATATGGCAGAATATGGCTTTGCCCATGCCCCGTTTGGACATGATGCGTCCGCATACGGAGACGGTTTTCCCGTCAAAGCTGGCATAATCCTCCTTTATCTCGGCAGACCAGGCGCTTCTTACAAACTTGGTCTGCTGGAAAGGGTCTCTCCCCTCCTGCTGGAGGCCGGACAGTTTATCCCGGCGTATCTGCAGTATTTCCGAAAGCTCCTGCTCCTGCGCCGGCTGCTTGTTATTCACATCGCTCATATTCTACCTCTATCCTCTTCAGATGTTTTTACTTGTTCTCCACGGAAATTATTTCAAACTTCAGTTCTCCTGCCGGTGCGGTAATAATCACCGTCTCGCCGGCCCGGTGTCCGTGCAGGCCCCGGCCCACAGGCGAGTCGTCGGAGATACGGCCCATACGGGGATTGGCCTCCTGGGAGCCCACTATCTCATAGGTCTCCTCAAAGTCGTCGTCCACATCCCGAACCTTCACCACGCTTCCCAGGGTAACTGCATCCTTGGGGGTGTCGATGTCCAGATTGTCCACGATCTCCGCATTGTCTATGAGCACTTTCAGCTCCGCAATCTTGGAGTACAACTTTCCCTGCTCGGTCTTTGCCTCATCGTATTCGCTGTTTTCTGAGAGGTCGCCGAAGCTGCGGGCCTCCTTAATGAGCTCTGCAACCTCTTTCTCTCTCACGGTTTCCAGATAGTACAGTTCATCTTTCAGGGCCTCCAGGCGCTCCTGGCTCATTTTGAATCTGCTGGAATTAGGCATTTTAAACGCTCTCCTTTCCCCCGCAGGGGAATTATTTTTTTGGATTATATCTTGATTTGCCTGTGCTGTCAATGCTTGGGCGCCATTTCCCCTGCTTCAGCTGCGGCTCAGCAGAGTCAGGGCCTCCATCAGCTGCTCGTCGTTGGAGGTACTGGCAGTACCTGTGCTCTCGCCGGTGGTACCCTGGGTAGTGCCGGTAGCAGACTCGTCGCTGTTATAAGTGATTATATCGGGAACAACACCGCCGTTTTTGCTGATATCGTTGCCGTTGCCGGTAATATAGCTGCCGGTGGACAGGAGCAGGGCGCTGCCGTCACTGAGAGTAATTATCTCCTGGGTCCGTGTCTTGCCGGTGGTAACTTCTCCCAGGATAGTGGCCCAATTATACTCTTGAAGGACAGCTGCGCAGAGCTCAGCCTCGGCAAAGGTACCTGCATTCACCAGCACGCACATGGGCAGCTGTATGCACATTCCGTCGGACTGTACCGTGTCCTTGTTCCCGTCCTTGTCCACCACGGAAAAAAGCACACCATTGGGCAGCAGATAATCCATAAAGGCAGCCACTTCGGTCTGGAGTCCGCCGGGGTTGTTGCGTAGGTCGATACACAGGGCACTGGCCCCCTGGCTAAGCAGATCCTCAATAGCAGCTATAGCATCCTGGCTGCTCCCGGCCTCAAAATTGCTGATCTGTACATATCCGGCCTCGGTCTTCTCCAGGCGGTATGTGACAGGGCTGACGTACACGGAAGAACAGTCAACCTCGATTGTGTTGCCGCGATCAAATCCCAAAGTAAATTTGGTGTTCATCCTGGAGCGGATTGCAGTGCGTGCTTCCTCCAGCGTATAGCCTGTAATATCCTCCCCATCCACCGAAGTGATATACATGCCGGTAGTAAGCCCTGCAAGAGCAGCAGGTGAGGTAGCATTTACCCCAATAACCTGAAACCCGCCGCCGTTTTCATCCTTTATCATGGATATCCCTATATCCTGATATTCATTTGCAGAAGACAGCTGATAGGTCTTATACTCGTCGGCAGACATGTACCTGCTCCAGGCATCGTTCAAGCCGCTGACCATAGCTGCGGCAGCATAATCCCCCAAAGCCTTCCTGTCTACTTCCTCAATGTAGCTCTCGTCTATGATGTCCTTGATCTGAATATAGCGCATGGCCTCATCATAGTCGTCTTTACCACCCACATTGTTCAGCATGGTGTAGTAAGTATATGCCACGGCTCCGCTAATGCAAACCACAAAAACCAGCAGCACATACTTGAATTTAATCCTGATGTTCAGTATTGCCCACAGGAACTGGGCAATTGCGCTGAGCATTCTGTTTCCAAGATTTCCCATTCAAGACCTCCCGATGGGTAAGAGTATTATATCTTAAATCGCCGCTAGCCGGACAGCCAAAATAGGCTGTCCGGCATAGGGCCAAAAATGGCCGGTTATTAATTTTATCTGTCAGACCCCTGCATCAGCGGAAATGGTAAGCCCACTGAAGAACTGTTCCGGGTCAATACGGGTGCCGTTTTGCAGCACTTCAAAGTGCAGATGGGGCCCGGTGGAATTTCCGGTACTGCCCACGGCGCCTATGGTTTCGCCCTGGGATACGGTCTGTCCCTCAGACACGGAAATGCTGGACAGGTGGCCGTAAAGGGTGACATAGCCGTTGCCGTGGTCTATCATTATGCAGTTGCCGTAACCGCCGTTCCATCCTGCCAGAGTGATGGTACCGCCGTCAGAGGCATAGACTGCGGTGCCCTGGTTTGAGGCAATATCTATACCGGTGTGGGTCTTCTCCTCCCCGGTTATGGGGTGTATGCGCAATCCGAAGCGGCTGGATACATACACATAAGAAGCCACAGGCCACAGGAAGCTGCCGGAGGCATTGGCGCTGCCGCCGGAGCTGGTCACATTCTGGGCAGCCCGTTGGGCTTCCAGCTCTGCCACCAGCTGGTCAATAGTGGCGTTGGCCGCATCCTCTGCCGCCATGATGGCATCATACTCCGCCTGACGGTTCTCCAGATCGGTCTCCAGAGAGAGGATCAGCTGTATTGCCTCCTCAATGTCCTTTTCCAGTTCCTGCTGTTCAGCCCGGAGCTGATCCTGAAGGGCACCCAACTCCGTACGTACCTGCTCGTATTCGGCTTTTACCTCTTCGGTGTGTTCACGGGCAGCTATGTATTCGTCTTCCAATTCACGGTCGCTCTCCATGATCTCACCCATATCGTCTATGGCGGTTATCAAATCGGAGAAGTCATCGGACTGGGAGATAATGGCTAGAATATTATATCCTCCGCTCTCCTCCATGGCCCGCACTCTGGCGCGATAGCGCTCCAGCTGTTCCTCTTCCAGGCGCTGGGCCTCCTCCAGCTCCGCAGCCTTTTCAGCGATCATCTCGTCATACATCTCGATTTCCTGGCTGTTGAGCTGCATCTGCTGGATGGTGTACATGTTGCGCTCGTCCATAGCCTGTTTCTGGGCTACGACGCTGGCCTTTTCTTCCTCCAGGGCTTCTACCACCGCCTGCTTTTCCAGACGCTGGGCTTTAATGGCGTCGCGCTGAGCTTCCAGCTCATCTATCTCACTCTGAGTAACGGCATAGGCCTGCACAGGGAATGCCGTAAACACCGCCGTGCTCACCAGGGCAAAGGCAAGCGCCACCGCCATTGCGGATCGGATCTTTCTGTTTTTCATATCTTTATCCCTTAAGTTTTAACCGCTCAGCAGTTGTAATAGGTCAGGCCGCTGAAATAAGAGGCCGGATCAACTCTGCTGCCTCCTACGAAAACTTCAAAGTGACAGTGGGTGCCTGTGGCTCTGCCGGTAGCGCCCAGGTAACCTATGGTCTGGCCGGCGCTGACATATTCACCCACACTGACGGCCATGCCCGACATATGGGCATACAGGGTAGTGATGTCTCCATGATCAATTATCACATAATTGCCGTAAGCGCTGTCGTAGGATGCGGTAATGACTGTGCCGTCGGCGGCAGCCACAATAATGTTGCCGTCGTTGTTAAAGCCGTCTATATCTATACCGTTGTGGTATGTATTCGCTCCCGTGAAGGGGTCGCTGCGGTAACCGAAGCGGCTGGTAACTCTGGTGCTGCAGGGTACCGGCCAGGTAAGGCTGCCGGTAGATGTTGCTCCGCCTCCCAGCTGGCTTCCGGAATTTTCCGCATTCTGTATATCCTCGTCACTGTATGGCGGCTCCTGGCCGTTGGCTATGGCTTCCTCGTTGGCCTGGCTCATATCCTCGGCGCTGGGGCCCTGATTGGCTGCGGCCTCCTCGGCCTTCTTGCGCTGATACTCGGCGATCATGTTGGCAATGGTAGCTGCTGCCGCAGCTTCGGCCGCCTCAGCCGCCTCGTATTCCTGTATGGCCTTCTCTATCTCATCCTGGAGATCTTCCAGCTCCTTAGCGTTGGCCTGTATCTGCCGGCCGATCTCCGCCCGCTCTTCCTCCAGCTGGGCCTGGGCCTGCTCGTACTCGGCTTTTTCCGCCTCATACTCAGCTTTTATGGCTTCAGTCTCCTCTCGGGCTGCCACATATTCCTCCTGCAGCTCCCGGTCGCTGGCCATGATCTCGCTCATGTCGTCCATGGCAGTGAGCAGCTCGGCAAAGTTCTCGGAATTGACGATAATGGAAAGGATATTAAATCCGCCGCTCTCCTCCATGGCTCTCACTCTGGACTGATAAAGGGCCAGCTGACGCTCCTCCTTGGTACGGGCTGCTTCAACTTCCGCAGCCTTTTCCTCTATGAGCTTGTTGTAGGCTTCGATCTCCTGGGCAACCAGCTCCAGCTGCTCGTTAGCCAGTTTGTTCTGCTCATCCAGCGCAGCCTTCTGCTCCAGCACATTAGATTGCTGTTCTCTCAGCAGTTCCAGGCGTTCCTGACATTCTTTCACCTGACTGGACAGGTCGTTTTTCTGCGCCTGCAGGTCATCCAGCTCGTCGGCGTAAGCCGTCATGGGAATGACACTGAATACCAGGGAAAGTACCATCAGTGCAGCCAGCAAAACTGCAATGGCTGATGCGATTTTCTTGTTGTTCATTTTAATCTCCTTACTGCATGCTTGGCACGGCAGGCGGATTCCTGCCGGTCTTGGAGCAAAACACTCCATAGATGATAGACGCTTAAACTTTCAAATAGTTCCTGATGGCGTTAACGCCGCCAAAAGCACCTACCAAAATTCCTGTTCCCATATATACAGCAAGAAGGGGCATAGCCATTGTGCTGAAAGGCACTATGGAAATAAAGCTGCCGGCCAGGCCGCTTACCAGCTTGGAGCTTATCAGAGTATATATGCCCCATTCAGCTACATAGGCCAGGCCACCGCCCAGGATACCCAGCACCAGGCCCTCCACCACGAAAGGCAGACGGATGAACCCGTTGCTGGCACCCACCATTTTCATGATGGCAATTTCCTCTCTGCGTCCAAAGGTGGTCAGCTTTATGGTATTGGACATGATGAACACGGAAACGAACACCAGGATAACTATCAGCACCAGAGATACTACACTAACGATGTTGCGAACCGTGACGAAAAAGCTTGCATACTCCAGGTGAGCCAAGACTTTTGCAATACCATCCACAGATTCCAGGGCCGCTTTAGTGTCTGACATAAGGGCGATATCCGCCAGCTGAATGACAAAGCGATGGCGGAAAACTTCCTCGTCTATACCAACACTGAAGTCGGAATCATACTGGCTCATGAAATTGTCCATGGCTTCAGTTCTGGAAACGAACTCCACGCTGGCCACATTGGGCACAGCCTCAATGCTGCTTTGCAGGGAAGCTGCCTCCGCCTCGTCGGCTATGCTCTCATCCACATAGGCCACCATTTCATTCTCGTTTTCCAGGTCCTTAATCAGGGAATCGATATTCACCGAAATCAGAGAAAAGCTTCCCATAATTATAAGGCAGGCCATCATTATAGTGACCGATGCAAAGGACATGAAGCCGTGTGTGGTGATGCTGCGGAAGCCCTCCCGAATAAGATAGCCGTATCTACTCAATCTCATAGCTGTAATACCCATCCATTCCGTCGCTGATCAGATTCCCTCCGTCTATGGTGATGACGCGCTTGGAGAAAGCGTTGACCAGTTCCTTTTCATGAGTTACCACCACAACGGTAGTCCCCATCTCGTTTATCTTTTCAAACAGCAGCATCAGCTCCAGGCTGCGCACCGGGTCCAGGTTTCCGGTAGGCTCGTCGGCAACGATCATTCTGGGGTTATTTACCAGAGCCCTGGCTATGGCCACACGCTGCTGTTCGCCGCCGGAGAGCTCATTGGGCATACGTTTCTCCCGGCCTTCCAGTCCCACCAGCTCCAATATGTAGGGTACGCGCTTTTTAATGTCTTTGTTGGCAGCACCCACCACACGCATGGCAAAAGCCACATTGTCATATACGGTCATATTTTCAATAAGCCGGTAGTCCTGAAACACCACACCCAAAGTACGGCGCATTTTGGGAAGCTTGCGGCGTTTGATTTTGGTCATGTCAAAATCATTTACTATGATCTCCCCGGAGGTGGGGCGGATCTCGCCGGTTATCAGCTTCATTATTGTGGTCTTGCCTGAACCGGAAGGCCCTACCAGAAATACGAACTCCCCGTCCTCAACGGTGATGTTCACCTGATCAAGAGCCAGGGTGTTGCTGCTCTCGTAGACCTTCCTTACGTCTTTCATATGGATCATAGATAACTAGTCCTCCAATTGATATCCGCAGGGTTTTTTATATAAAAGCATCCGGGAACTCAGTATTTGCTGTTGTTAAGAGAATCCAGATACTGCTTTACCATCATTGCAACCTTGAAAACTATGGCGTGATCAAACTCACGCAGATCAAGGCCGGTAATCTTTTTGATCTTCTCCAGCCTGTACACCAGGGTATTGCGGTGTACATACAGCTTTCTGGAAGTCTCGGAGACGTTGAGGTTATTTTCAAAGAACTTGTTGATGGTCTCCAGGGTATCCTCATCCAGGGTCTCAATGGGTTTCTTCTTAAAGACCTCGTTGAGGAACATCTCACACAGGGTGGTGGGCAGCTGGTATATTATGCGGCCCAGACCCAGGTTCTCATAATTGATAATGCTCTTTTCACTTTCAAAGACCCGGCCGACTTCAATGGCCACCTGGGCCTCCTTGTATTTGTCCGCCAGCTCCCGCAGGTGACGGGCGTTGGTGCTGACGCCGATGACAGTCTTGATGCCAAGCTCCTCCATCAGGGTCTTCTCAATGGTCTTTGCCGCCTTCATTATCTCGTCCGGGCAGTTGACTGAGGGCAGGGACTTTACCACCACCACGTCGGTCTCATTGATGTTCAGGACAAAGTCCTTCTGCTTATCCAGGAACAGGCGCTGCACCAGTTCCACAGCAGCCACATCGGGATTCTCCATCTGACGCACCAGCAGCACCACTCTGGGCTCGTCGGTGACGAAGTGCAGCTCCTTGGCCCGCACATACACATCCCCGGGCAGAATGTTGTCGGAAATGATATTCTTTACAAAGGCAGCCTTGTTGTGCTTTTCCTCATAATTGTTCTTTGCCTCATTGAACGCTACGGCAGCAATGGCGCAGATCATCCTGCTCATCTGGTCGCTGCCCTCAGCAAAGGCGGCATAATCGATCTTGGGGCTGGGCGAGGACAGGGGGCAATATATCCTGCTGCCGGTGGATACCGGCTGCTCCCCGCCTTCAAAATCATAGAGATGGAAATCGTCCAGCCGGGAGCCGATCATTGCAAGCTCGCTGCTGGCCACTACGAATCCCTGCTCGTCTACAACGCCAATGGTCCTGTCTATACTGTCTTTCATCTGGATAATCACATTCTGAAATATCCTGCTGGACATATCTCTTCCTCCTATAGCTTCTGCGCAGCCCGGCCGCACCTGTAATATGGTCAAAATACCATACCCTCGCAATTCTCTTTTTACATATTAACTCATTATTGTGTAATTTTCAATAGAAATTATCTCGGTTTTTTGTGAACTTTTTTCGTATTGTGTCTCTAACGCTCAAAAAACCTGTGCAAAGCTACAGGTTTTTATACCAAATGTTCCAGAGCATCCTGCCCAAACAGTGCTGATATATCCGCCTCTTCCAGTTCTCTAAAGCCCCCGGCTCCCCGCTCACCTCCCACGCTGAGCCCCCCTATTGCCAGGCGCCGTAGTCTGAGCACCGGTGCTCCCCGAGAGGCCAGCATCCGCTTTACCTGGTGGTATTTGCCCTCAGTCACCCGCACCAGGCAGGTTCCCGGCCCCAGGATATGCAGTTTTGCCGGCAGGCATTGTGTCCCGTCTCCCAGGACCAGGCCGCTTTCAAAGGCCTCTGCATCTTCCTGCCCCAGGTCTCCCTCTACCTCTGCCCGGTATAGTTTCCATATACCTGACTTTGGGGATATCACCCTGTGGGCAAAGTCCCCGTCATTGGTCAGGAGCAGCAGGCCGCTGGTATCCTTGTCCAGACGCCCCACAGGAAAGAGACCCATGCGCCGCATATCACCCTCCAGCAGATCCAGCACCGTTTTCTGGCGGGGGTCTTCCGTAGCGCTGAGCACGCCCTCGGGTTTGTCCATCATATAGTAGCGGAATTTTTTATATCGGAGCTCCCGCCCGTCCAGGAGGATATGTGCTTTCTCACTGTCGATGCGTTTTTCCGGTGCCGTCACCGGGACGCCATCCACCATCACCCGACCGCTTTTTATTATCTGCCTCAGCTCACTGCGGGACGCAATACCCATATCACAAAGGAGTTTATCCAGTCTCATCATGCTCATCTGCCCTTCCCCTTTCCCTGGCGCCGCTGTCGGCTCAAGGATTGTTTACTGCTCCTCTTTCAGGCAGTAAAGCCTGTATACCTGATGCTCCGAGCTGGCACAGCAAAAATAGTCCTCTTCAAGCGCACTGCGAACATCTGCATTTGCTCCCTCCGGTTCAAAGGACAGGACCCACTTTTGCTGGGGTTAGATAGCGATACTTTTTACATCTACCATGTTACGGCGGTCATGGTTGACAACTTGCGTCGGCTC
>CALWWB010000070.1 GCA_944385175.1 uncultured Oscillospiraceae bacterium
TCTCACGATTTTTTACCCCATATATGCCAAATCCCCGGGATTCTCTTCCTGAATCCCGGGGTTCTTTGACAGGCTGAACAAAACGGAACGGTGAACCCGTTCCGTTTTGTTTTTACAATCTCAACGCCGCCGGGCCTGAAAAGGCGCCGGCGGCGTCACTTGTTCCATGTTTTAATTTTTCAGCTGAGGTTGCCGGTGGCATACATGGCTGCGGTAAGGGCCACCACCGGAGCCGTCTCACAGCGGAGAATACGCTCTCCCATGGAGCAGATATGCAATCCCACTATCTTTGCCAGCTCCGCCTCGAAGGGCTGGAAGCCCCCTTCAGGCCCGGTGACTATGGCGGCGGTTTTCACATCCCGGTTTTTGTCCAGCACCTCGTTGAGGGCCTCCCGCTCTCCGGTCTCGTACATAAACAGGCCCAGCTCTTTCTTGTTGGCAATATCCAGCATGGCGGCAAAGTCCCCTGCCCAGCTCACCTGGGGAATTATGCCCCGTCCGGACTGTTTGGCGGCCTCCTCGGCTATGCGCTGCCAGCGCTCCAGCTTTTTCTCCGGAGTCTCCGGTTTTGCCACGCAGCGGCTGGAGTTGAAAAAGACTATCTCAAAGGCCCCGGCCTCCACGCACTTTTGGATTATATAGTCGGTCTTGTCGCCTTTGGGCAGGCCGCAGAGCATGGTCACCTGCACTGTGGGCTCGGCGGGGCAGGGCACGACCTCGATGACCTCCGCCTCTGCCTGCTCTTTATCCGCCTTCACCAGGCGGCATTTATAGTCGGTGCCCTTCCCGTCACATATTATCATATCCTCACCGGGACGCAGCCGGAGCACCCGCACGTGCTCGGCGTCCCGCCCCTTTATAACTGCCATGCCTCCCATAATGTTCGTGCCGGCCATAAAAAATCTAGGCATAATACCACCCCGGTTTAGTTTTCTCTTTAGATTATTGCATAATCCCCACATTTTTGCAAGAGCCATCATACAATGGAGCGTAAACTTTAAGGAAGGCGGTGAGAAAATTTGACCGACAGGGAGATAAGGCAGAGGCTGAAAAACTTCCAGGCCGTGTGGCAGCGGGTACAGGCGAGCAACAAAAAGCTGCCCGGCAGTGCAAAACTGATGCCGGGGAAAGGGCCCAAAAGCCGGGCAGTCCGTTTTGATGGGGATCTGCGCTGAGCTGCGTCGCTGCAAACGACAAATATCCCGGGTACTTTCCCCGGGATATTTTGGTCATAAAAGCCTCGCAGTTTTTTTCGCCACAGCGAAAAAATAATTTAAATCGTTTTCCGCAGCGACATGCGCGTTGCGGAAAACACTTCTCACGGAGCAAAATATTAACTCTTACTCAAATCCGGAGCTCAACGCAGTGGGTCCGGGTTTGAAAGGAGCCGCAACGGAATGGATGAGCAGCACGGCCAAATGCATTATTTGCCGCTGCTGCGAAGAATATGGAGTTTGCGGCGACGCAGCGCAGTGCAAGCCCCCTTGTCCAAGAAGGCAAAGCCTTCTTGGACAAAGACACTGTCAATAGGCCACGCCCCAATAGATCATGGTCTTTGCGGGTTTGCCGCAGCAGGCACAGACCTCGCCCAGATTCTCCTGCTTAAAGGGGATGCAGCGGGAAGACATGCCCGCCTTCTCCTTCATATCCAGCTCGCACTGGAGGTCGCCGCACCACATGGTCTTTATAAAGCCGCCGTTTTTCTCCTGCAGCTCCTTGGCCTCCTCTATGGAGTGGGCCACATAGGTGTGCTCGTCCAGGTTGCGCTTGGCCTTGTCGTAGAGGCCCTGCTGCACTGCATCCAGGATCTCCGGCAGACGCTGGGTGACTTCCTCAAGCTTGACGGATATCTTCTCACCGTTATCCCGGCGCACAGCCATGCACACGCCGTTTTCGATATCTTTGGGCCCCAGCTCCACCCGGACGGGTACGCCCTTCATCTCATACTGGGCACATTTCCAGCCCAGGCTGTTGTCGCTGAGGTCGATCTTTGCCCGGATGCCTGCGGCCTTGATGGTCTCAAAGAGGGCCTGGGCCTTCTCCGTGACGCCTTCCTTGTGCTGGGCCACCGGTACCACCACCACCTGTATGGGAGCTATGCGGGGAGGCAGCACCAGGCCGTTGTTGTCGCCATGGGTCATGATGATGCCGCCTATTATGCGGGTAGACATGCCCCAGGAGGTCTGCATGGGGTACTTCTGCTTGTTGTCCTTATCGGTAAAGGTGATGTCGAACTGCCTAGCGAATCCGTCGCCGAAGAAGTGGCTGGTGCCGGACTGGAGAGCCTTCTTGTCGTGCATCATGCACTCGATGGTGTAGGTGTTCTCGGCTCCGGCAAACTTCTCCTTGTCGGTCTTGTTGCCCTTGATGACAGGCATGGCCAGGTAATTTTCACACACATCTGCATAGACTTCCAGTTGGTGGAGAGTCTCCGCCCTGGCCTCCTCCTCGGTTGCATGGAGGGTATGGCCCTCCTGCCAGAGAAATTCCCTGCCCCGCAGGAAGGGCCGGGTGGTCTTCTCCCAGCGCAGCACGCTGCACCACTGGTTATACAGCATGGGCAGATCGCGCCAGGAATGGACTATATGGCTCCAATGGTCGCAGAAAAGGGTCTCGCTGGTGGGGCGGATGCACAGCCGCTCCGGCAGCTCCTCGCTGCCGCCCACGGTGACCCAGGCGCACTCGGGGGCAAAGCCCTCCACATGGTCTTTCTCCTTCTGCAGCAGGCTCTCGGGGATGAGCATGGGCATGGACACGTTCTCATGTCCGTCCCGCTTGAACATCCCGTCCAGAATCTGCTGGATGTTCTCCCATATGGCATAGCCGTAGGGGCGCATGATGAAGCAGCCCTTTATCCCGGAATAGTCCACCAGTTCCGCCTTGGTGCACACGTCGGTGAACCACTGGGCGAAGTCCACCTCCATATCGGTTATCTGTTCAACTTTCTTTTCTTTTGCCATGGTATTACCTCTCTTTTCGCCAGGGCCCTTGCCCCGTCGTATTTGCGGCAGACCGCATTTGAATATTTTACCTTCCGCCTTTCTCCTTGTCAATAGTGCCAGGGGATTTTGCCTTTGGCCTTCTTCCTGTATTTCCCAGTTGAATGGAGTGCCCGTCCTTACATATATGCCGCTCCCCCCACAATGGCTTAATTTTGACTGAATCCCGGCCGGTTTTGTCGCCCTTCGACAAAAGTTCCCTGTTTTTTTCTTGACCTTCAGCACCACAGCCGCTATAATATCTGTGATTGTTGACACCTTTGGAGGTGAAAGTTATTAACAAGCAGAAATTTCTTGCCGAGCTGGGCAGACTGCTGACCTTCATGTACGAGGAGGACAGGCAGACAGCCCTGGCAATGTACAGCAAGATGTTCGACGATGCGGTGGATGAACAGGCGCTGCTGCAGTTTCTGGTCTCCCCCACCCGGCAGGCTGTTGTGCTGGCCCGTTCCTATGACGCCAAGGAGCGCAAGCTCCAGGTACATACCCAGACTCGGGAAGAGGAGCCCGACTACAGCGACTATGACGGTCAGTTCCCTCCCTTCATTCTGGCAATAGACGATTTGCAGCAGGATGCAGCTGCCCGGGGCATCTTTGCCCCCCTTGAGGAGCAGCCCGCCGTAGACGAAGATCAGTTCTCCCTCTTTGACGATGCTGCATCCCAAGAGGCTCCCGCACAGGAAAGTGCGCCCGCCTCAGCCCCTCAGGTTATCAGCCCTGCTCCTCCGGCTTATCAGGAGAGTGAGGCTCCCCTGCCGGAGGATGACAATGCCCCAGCAAAGGACTCCGTGTCTGAGTTTGCCGATGCGGTGGACGCTTTCCTGGCAGACTTTGCCATTGCCGACGGTGAGCTGGTGCCCAACCGCAATGACCGCCCGGAGCCCCCGGCCGAAGAGCCGGATGGCCCGGTGTTTGACGACCAGCCCTTCCAGCTGGACAAGCTCCCCGGCCAGGAGAATATCAGCCCGCCGGAGCCCTCCCTGGACGGCGGTGAGCAGCTGTCCCTCGAGCCGGCTCCCATGCCTGAGGAGGATGAACTGCCTCAGGCAGAAGAGGAAGAGGAACAGATAGCCACCGTGCGCAAGGCCAGGGTTTTCCCCCTCATCCTCTACATCATCGTGTCCATTCCCATCACCCTGCTGGGGGTGGCCCTGCTGCTCATCCCCACCTTGCTGTGGCTGAGTCTGGCAGTGACCTTTGTCTCCGCCGGTGTCCTGGTGCTGACGGCAGCCTTTGCCGGCTTTACTATCTTTGCCGATCTGATGATCATCCTGGGCCTTGCAGTTATTCTGCTGGCCATCGGACTGCTGTTCACATGGCTGTTCATCTGGTTTATCGGCGGGGCCATTGCCGGGCTTATCCGGGGTGTGTGTCACCTGGGAGGCAAATGGTGCTATAAGGAGGTGGCTGTCCGGTGAAAAGCGGTTGGAAAATAATTCTCCTGGTGGTGCTCATCGCCCTTATGCTGGGAGCCGTATGCATAGGTGTAGGTGCCATGACCGGGGCGGACTTCACCCGCATCTGGGCCACTCTGGACGACAGATACCACGTAGACATGTACTGGCAATATATAACCGAGGTCTGGGCCCTGCTCCAGACGGAGCTAATGTAAAATCCATTCAGGCGTATATCACGTTGCCGCGATATGCGCCTGCTTTTTTATTTGTTTTATTCCGGCATCGGCCTTTTAAAACTGTTGCTAAAGGCCAATATTTGGCGTATAATGTGTTGTCAACGCTTCTTGGGAGAGACATGCCATGAGAGAATTTCTGAAAAAGTATTCCATGCCGGCCCTGATGTTTATTATCGTGGCCGCCGTTTGCCTCATGTTCAGCTGCCGCAAAAGCGGCATGTTTATTGACGAGATATATAGCTACGGCCTCTCCAACAGCAGCTACGCCCCATATATAACAGATGTGAAGGGCGGCAGCGCCCTGGGCCAGGTCATCACCCGGGCAGAGCTTTTCGACTATGTCTCCGTCACTGAGGGCGAGGGTTTTGACTTTGGCTCCGTGTACTACAACCAGACCCAGGATGTACACCCGCCTCTCTATTACTGGCTGTTCAACATGGTGTGCTCACTGTTTCCTGACACCTTCACCAAGTGGACGGGCCTGGGCTTGGATTTCATCATATACATGCTCACTCTGCTGTGTCTTTACAAGCTGCTGAGACTGCTTTTCTCCAGCCGGGACATTGCCTCTGCGGGGGTGATCCTCTACGGGCTCTGTCTGCTGGGCACGTCCACCATGCTGATGATCCGCATGTACGTGCTGCTTACCCTGCTGTCGGTGCTGCTGGCATACTTTGTGGCCCGGCTGATCCATGACTTCAGGCCCTGGCTCTGCCCCCTCATCGCCCTGTGCATCCTGGCCGGGCTCATGACCCAGTACTACTTCGTGTTCTATGCTTTCTTCCTCTGCGCCGCCTATGTGCTCTATGCCCTGATAAAGAGACAGTACCGCGCCCTTCTGTGGTTCATCCCCTGGGCCCTGGTGGGAGCCCTTTGCCTGCTGCTGGTATTCCCCCAGTGCATTGACCAGCTCTTTGCAGACAAGCTGGTCTCCGGCGGCAATGCTATGGATAACCTGGGGGATATCTCCCAGTACCCCCAGCGGCTGCTGTATTATTTTGCCGAGGCCCGCCACGGCCTGAAGGCCGCCATATATGTGACCATCATCGCCCTCGCCGCCCTGGCGCTGCTGTTTAAAAACTTCCGGGCGGCGGCAAAGGAGGGCAAGCTCCGTCCGGAGGCCCTGGTGATTATTCTCCCCGCCTTTGTGGTGTTCCCGGCGGTGGCCATAATCTCCCCGGTCACGGACCAGAGATACATTTACAACATAGTCCCCTTCTTCATCGCAGCGGTGTGCCTGCTGCTGTACTGGCTGGATGTGAGCCTGCCCGCTCTGAAACGGCCCTTTATCTGGAGGAAAGCGGCACTGCTGTTTATCTGCGCCCTGGCGCTGTGGGAGGCCCGCTGTGCTCCTCCCCAGTACCTCTATCCAGAGTACGTGGAATATGACGCTCTGGTGGAGCAGCACGCCGACGAGCCCTGCGTCTATTTTACCGACGATTATTTTGCCCCCATCACCCAAGACCTTTTGCAGCTCATGCATTTTGAAAACTTCTATGTCACCAATGACCGGGGCTGTACCGACATGCTGGACTATCTGGGCGGCAGTGAAAGCTTCGTGGCATATATAGACATCAGCGAGTACTGGTCCAGCGGCTATAAGCCGGAGGAAATCCTGGCTCTGATAGCCGGTGAAACCGACTATGATGAGGCCCAGCTCCTGTACCAGAACGGCCTCTCCGCAACCTATGTTATCTCAAAGTGAGGAACCCTTATGCTTTCTGTTATTCTTCCATCTTACAATGAGGAAAAAATGATCCCCATCGCGGCGGAGCGCCTGACCTCCATCCTCGACAGTGCAGGTATAGACCATGAGCTGCTCTTCGTGGATGACGGCTCCAAGGACTCCACCTGGCAGATGATAGAGCAGGCCGCCGATACAAACCCTCACGTGCGTGGCATACATTTCAGCCGGAATTTCGGCAAGGAATCGGCCATGTTTGCCGGGCTGGAAAAGGCCCGGGGCGACTGCTGCGCCGTCATTGACTGCGATCTCCAGCACCCCCCGGAGAAACTTGTGGAGATGTACCGGCTCTGGGAACAGGGTTACGAGGTGATTGAGGGCATCAAGGAGGACAGGGGCGAAGAGAGCTCCTTCCACCGTTTTGCCGCCAACAGCTTCTATGGCCTTATCAGCAAGGCCACCGGCATGGACATGTCCTCATCCTCGGACTTCAAGCTCCTGGACCGGAAAGTGGTGGACACCCTCAACGCCATGCCCGAGAGGAACGTCTTCTTCCGGGCCCTGTCCTATTGGGTGGGCTATCGCCAGGCCAGCGTCAGCTATCGGGTGCAGGAGCGCACCGCAGGAGAGAGCAAGTGGTCCACCCGCTCCCTCATCAAGTACGCCCTCACCAACATCTCCTCCTTCTCCTCCGCACCGCTGCATATAGTCACGGTGCTGGGCTTTATAATGCTGGCGGTGGCTGTGGTTCTTGGAGTGACGGCCCTGGTACAGAAGATCTCCGGCGTAGCCCTGGGCGGCTTTACCACCGTAATACTTCTGCTGCTGTTTTCCAGCAGCCTTATGATGATAAGCCTGGGTATCATCGGCTACTACATTGCCCGCATCTATGACGAGATCAAAGGGCGTCCCCGCTACATCGTCTCCAAAACCTGCGGAGAAAGGGAGGAAAAAGCATGACTGAGAAAATCAGGGAACTGTGCATAAAATACCGGGAAATAATAATTTACCTCATTGTTGGCGTGATGACCACCATTTTCTCCTGGTTTGCCTGCTGGGTGGCCAAGTTCTTCCTGGACCCCACGGACGCCATGCAGAACAACATTATCAACACTATCGGATGGGTGGCCGGCGTGTGCTTTGCCTATCCTCTTAACAGGAAGTGGGTCTTCCGCAGCGTGAATCCCCACATTTTCCGGGAGTTCTTTGAGTTTGCTGCCTCGCGCCTCTCCACCTGGGCCCTGGAGCTTGTCATCATGATGGTGACGGTGAACCTGCTGCACATGAGCTACTGGATAGCCAAGATATTCATCGCCGCTGTGCTGGTGACCATTCTGAACTATGTGTTCAGCAAGCTCTGGATCTTCAACAAAAAGAAAAAGACCTGAGCTTCGACTCAACAAGTTCAATAAACACCGGCTCCCGTGAAGTGATTCACGGGAGCCGGTGTTTATTGCTTTTACTGACGGCATGCCGTCTCCACTGTACAGGCTCAGTTATTCCCCGCCTTGGGCCTTCAGCTTTTCCATGGCCCGCACAAAGGCAGGCTGGTCGGCAATTTCCTTGAGCTGTTCATCCTCCAGGAGCCTCTCGCTTATAAAGCTCAGAGCCTCTCTGGACGTGGCTTTCATTCCTTCAGTCTTTTTAATCTCCAATCCTGGGGCAAACAGATCCGCATCCGGCCGCACTGCCTCCCCGGTGAGCTTTTCAACATACTCTCCAAAGCACTCCGCCGCCCGGGCTTTCTCACCCCGGCGCAGCCAGGGCTCAATCATAAGTCCCTGGCCAGAATCCAGAAAACCGAAGGTTTTTGCCAGCAGGCTGTAGGCCTCCGACGCCTTCTCGCAGCGTTCAAAGCTCCCCTCCAGCTCCGGCAGCACCAAGTTGATAAGACATCCCAGGGCGTGGGTTATAGAGCTATACAGGCTGCGCTGGGTGATTTTCAGGGCCTCCTGAGCCTTGCCCTGCCTCAGATAGAGCTGCACCCATATGCCTGTGGGGTCGGCGCTGTGCTCCGGCAGTTCCTTCAGCAGGCTCTCGGCCCTGTCCAGCTCTCCCTCCATAATGGCCAGGCTGGCCAGCATCATGGCGCTCTCCTGCCGGTAGGCTCCGCTGCCGGAGCGATGGAGCTGCTCCATCAGCTCCCTCTTGCGCCTGCGCCAGGCCAGAAGCTTTTCCTTCCCGGCCCAGGGGAAAATTATGGCAAAGCTGTCATAGCTCATGGCGGCATTGAATTTCAAAGCCTGGCTGTTGGGATAGCGGTGCAGCAGTTCGCTGAGCCGCGCCTCTCCTGCGGCTTCACGTTCTTCGGCAGAACCCTGGCCCGTGAGCAGGGCAAAGACTCCGCCTATCTGCTCCTTGACCTCCTCGTCGGTCAGCTCCTCATGGAAGCTGAGCAGGCTGTCCACATTGGTATCCAGGGCTCTGGCCAGAGGACAGAGTATGCTGATATCCGGGTATGAGCTGCCAGTTTCCCACTTGCTCACCGCCGGGGCAGATATCCCCAGCATATCCGCCAGCTGCTCCTGGGTCAGTCCCTTTGCCTTGCGTAAAGCGGCTATATTACCGCCTATCTCATTTTGACCGAAGTCCATAGCCATGCCCCCTGTTCCATTTTTCCGTTCCGATATCATTGTAAACCAGGTCCCTGCCCGGCACAAGAGAGGCGTCTTCAAGGCCCGGGCAGATTTTCTTAACCAACAGTCAAGTAGGGGAATGGGCTGTCGCCCGAAAAAGGGAAAAAATGAGCCCTCCTGGGCAGACACGGCATTTAATCCAAGTCTGCAAACAGGGGGGCTCATTTTCCGGAGGCAGTGCCTCACTTCCCGGCGGCCATTTTGTAGGCAAAAACAATCATCAGCAGGCTCAGTGAGGCGGCGGTACCCACCAGGGCTGCCTCGAAGCTGAAGGGCAGCACATTTCTCAGCAGGAACACCGACCCCAGGGCAACCACATCTACCACAAGGCGCAGAGCATTGGATAAAAGCATGGCCTTGTCGCTGGCCTTGTCCAGCGCTTTTTTGGTTATATAACCGTTGAGCAGGGCAGCCAGAGCGCCCCAAACCAGGCCCGCCAGGGCGCCTATAAGATATTTCATGGCACACACTCCAAAAAAATATTTCAACAAATTCTACCACAGTATCCAGCCTTTGCCAAGGCTTTTATGGCTGTTTGTACAGCATTTGCCTGGGTTATTATATGGCGCGTCGGAGATAATAAAAGCGTAAAGCTTTACGAAAAAAACTAGAAAGGAAACGAAAAATGAGCCCCAAAGAACTGCTCTATATTGAAGACGCCCTCGGACACACCCAGTTTCTCATAAGCCAGTGCCGCAGCGCGGCAAGCCAGCTCACAGACCCCGCATTGAGACAGCAGGCCCAGCAGCTGGTAAACAGCAACCAGAAGCTTTTCAATGAATTTTACAATCTGGTATAAGGAGGAAGACACATGAACGACAGACAGATCATGGAGGGTATACTCCTCACCACCAAAGGCGTGTGCGACCTGTATATGCACGGCACCATAGAGTCCGCCACTCCCAATGTACACCAGACCTTCAGCACCGCCCTTAACGATGCCATCAATATGCAAAACGGCATATATCAGCAGATGTCCGCTCACGGCTGGTATCCCAAGGAGCAGGCCGAGCAGCAGAAGCTGTGCCAGGTAAAGCAGAAATTTTCCTGTACCCAGTAAGCTTCGCGGCTGAAACCTCCGGCTTTCCAACGCCTCCCATCCGGAGGCGTTTTTCTTTTTCCCTGTCTTAATTATTTTTAAGCCTCCTTAAGCAAAGCTTAAAGGCGCAGAGGTCATTACAATGCTATACTGTGGCCGTTGAAAAATATCAGGAGGAAAAAATATGAACGTTAAAATGAAAAAAATTCTGTGCCTGCTGCTGGCTCTGGGCCTCACCCTGGCTCTGGGTGCCTGCGGCAAGTCTTCGGTCTCCGGCGGAAAAGCTCCGGGGAACAGTGCCACCCCCGAATTTACATACAGCGCCCAGTTCAAAAGCCTGCCCCTGCCCCAGGTGACGAGCTTTAACCCGGCCATACTCACCGACACCGGCTTTTACTATAACTACATGGAGAAGTCCGGGGAGCGCCCCATCCCCCAGGGGCTGAGTCTGGAATATGAAGGCCAGTACGATATTCTGCAGCCCCGCATAGCTTTCTGCGATTTTGACGGCAACATTAAAGCTCTGGAGGGCTACAACCCTAACCTGGCGGAAGCAGACTACCACGACAGGCGGGACTATACATCCACCACCAATATCTGTAAGCTGTTGATGAATCCGCAGGGGAATCTGGTAGTTTTGGAAAACATCTACCGCTCCTGGTCGGATGCCCCGGATAATGTCAAAGCCGACGACCCGGAATACTATGACAGCCTAATCACCGATAACATCTACTATGTCCAGGTGCTGGACAGCAGCAGCGGCGCTGCCTTAAGTTCAAGTATGCTGGAGCTGGACGATCCCGACAGCTTGTCCCCCTATAACGCCCATCTGGACGACAAGGGCAACATCCTCCTGTCCACTCAGTCCGGCAGCCTGGAAGCCTTCTCCATGGACGGCAAGCCAGCCTACAAAATAGAATTCAATGGCTATATATACTCCATGTTCACCCTTAAAAACGGCCAGACCGGAGTATTGCTATACGACATGGATGAGCCGGATTTCAACAAGGCCACGGCCATCTACGTGATAGACAGCGACAAGGGAAGCTTCCAGCCGGACAGCTATCCTCTGGATTCCACCGATATCCTCCCCGGCGGAGGCGAATACGATGCCTACTATACCAGCGGAGGCTATCTCTGCGGCTACAACCTGGGAGATGAGAAGGGACAACCGCTCTTCAAGTGGACCGGCTGCGATGTGAATGACAACTTCGTACGGCTCGTTCAGGTCGGCTCCGACGGTGTAGTTCACGGCCTCTCCCTTGACGATAATGAAGATGATTCCGCGAGCACTGAGTACTTCTCCATAGCCAAAATCCCCTATTCCGCAGCTCCTAAAAAGACCGTGCTGAACATGGCTGTAATGTATGTGGACTACAGCACTCAGGATGCCGTCATAAAATTCAATCGCTCCCACGACAACGCGCGCATCGAGCTTATTGACTATTCCGAGTACAACAACGAAAAAGACTGGTCTGCTGGGCTCACCAAGCTGACCACCGAGATAATGGCGGGAAACATGCCGGATATCATCTTCCTATCCCCGCAGATACCATACCGCCAGCTGGCGGCCAAGGGCCTGCTGGAAGACCTCTACCCCTATATTCAGGCCGACAGCAGCTTTGACCTGGAGGACTTTTTCCCCAACGTTTTCTCTGCCCTTGAGACAAACGGAAAGCTTTGCGCCGTCTGCTCCGGCTTCTCCGTGCAGACCGTAGTGGGTGCCAGCTCCGTGGTGGGCGACAAACCGGGCTGGACTTACGACGACTATTATGCAGCCCTGGCAGCCATGCCCGAGGGCTGCGAGGGCTTTGATGTGGGCACCAACCGTCAAGGCATGCTCTCTACCTGTCTCGGCCTGGACATGGCCAAATTTGTGGATTGGGGTACGGGCAGCTGCAATTTCGACAGCAGCGACTTTATCAAGCTGCTGGAGTTTTCCAGGCAATTCCCAGACAAATCCTACTTTGACAACTATGAATACAGTGACGACGACAATTCATCCACACGTATATCCCAGGGCAAACAGATGCTCACCACCGCCTCCTTCACCAGTACCGATTACATGCTCTATGACCTGGATAAAATGTTCGGAGGCAGCGCCACCTGTATAGGCTATCCCACCAGCAGCGGCGTAGGCAGTTTTCTGTCAATGGGCGACAGCTACGCCATGAGCAGCAGCTGCAAGGATAAGGACGCCGCCTGGCAGTTCCTGCGCACTTTCCTCACCGAGGAGCATCAGGCAAAGGGCAGCTATCTCCCTACCAACATGAACGCTTTCAACAGGCAGCTGGAAAATGCTATGGAAATCAAGTACCAAAAGGATGCCAACGGCAATTACATTCTGGATGAAAACGGCGAGCGCAAACCCATTGCCATCGGCATGTTCTCTGACGGCATAAACATCTATGAGATCTATGCCGTCTCTCCCCATCAGGCGGAGCAGCTGAGAGAGGTAATCAACACTTCCACAAAGCTGATGGACAATGACCAGAGCATAACCGACATTGTCCTGGAGCAGGCGGCCGCCTACTTTGCAGGGCAAAAGAGCGCCGAGGAAGTGGCCAGGCTCATCCAGAGCAAGGTCAACATCTACATAAACGAACAGCGCTGAGCTGATTTTCAGCCATATCCGGATTCCAAAACTCATCCGGATTATAAAATATTCTTCGGGAAACCTTCCCGGAGGATATTTGAGACTGGCAAAAAAGCCTCGCAGAGTTTTTTCGCCGCAGCGAAAAAATAAATTCAATCGTTTTCTGCGGCGACATGTGCGTCGCAG
>CALWWB010000071.1 GCA_944385175.1 uncultured Oscillospiraceae bacterium
GTACATGCCGGCCATGGGAGAGCCGCCGGCGGGCATGGGGGGATTCTTCTCGGGGATGTCGGCAACCAGGCTCTCGGTGGTCAGAACCATGGAGGCCACGGAGGCGGCGTTCTCCAGAGCGCTGCGGCAGACCTTGGTGGGGTCGACGATGCCCAGCTCTATCATGTCGCCGTACTGGTCGTTGGCGGCATCGTAACCATAGGTGCTGCTGGCGCTGCCGGCAACATTGTTCAGGATGACTGCGCCCTCCAGACCGGCATTGGCTGCGATCTGCATGATGGGGGTCTTCAGAGCCTTGGCAACGATGGCGGCGCCGGTCTTCTCATCGCCCTCAAGGGCGGCGACTTCGGCCTCGGCGGCCTTGGAAGCTATGACGTAGGCAGTGCCGCCGCCGGGGACAACGCCCTCTGCAACGGCTGCACGGGTGGCGTTGAGAGCATCCTCAATGCGCAGCTTCTTCTCCTTCATCTCAGTCTCGGTAGCGGCGCCAACCTTGATGACTGCAACACCGCCGGCCAGCTTTGCCAGACGCTCCTGGAGCTTCTCCTTGTCGTACTCGGAGGTGGTGGTCTCTATCTGGCGGCTGATCTGAGCGGTACGGGCCTTGATCTCCTCGCTGGAGCCTGCGCCGTCCACGATGGTGGTGTTCTCCTTGGTGACCTTGACCTGATGAGCCTGGCCCAGCATGTCCAGAGTGGCTTCCTTCAGCTCCATGCCCAGCTCGCTGGAGATAACGGTGCCGCCGGTGAGGATGGCGATATCCTGGAGCATTTCCTTACGCCTGTCGCCAAAGCCGGGGGCCTTGACGCAAACGCAGGTGAAAGTGCCACGCAGCTTGTTGAGGATGATGGTGGCCAGGGCCTCGCCCTCCACATCCTCGGCGATTATCAGCAGCTTGCGGCCGGCCTTGACGATCTGCTCCAGCAGAGGCAGGATCTCCTGGATGTTGGAGATCTTCTTGTCGGTGATGAGGATGAGGGCGTCGTCGATAACGGCCTCCATCTTGTCCATATCGGTGGCCATGTAGGGGGACAGGTAGCCCCGGTCAAACTGCATGCCTTCCACCACTTCGCTGTAGGTCTCGGCGGTCTTGCTCTCTTCCAGAGTGATGACGCCGTTCTGGCTCACCTTCTCCATGGCCTCGGAGATCAGGCTGCCGATGAGCTCGTCGCCGGAGGAAATGGTACCCACACGGGCGATGTCCTTGGAGCCGGACACGGGCTGGGAGATGGCCTTGATACCCTCAACTGCGGCCTGGGTGGCCTTCTGGATGCCCTTGCGCATGACCATGGGGTTTGCGCCTGCGGCCAGGTTCTTCAGACCCTCGCTGATCATGGCCTGAGCCAGGACGGTGGCGGTGGTGGTGCCGTCGCCGGCCACATCGTTGGTCTTGGTGGAGACTTCCTTGATGAGCTGAGCGCCCATGTTCTCAAAGGCGTCCTCCAGCTCGATCTCCTTGGCGATGGTCACGCCGTCGTTGGTGATGAGGGGAGCGCCGAACTTCTTGTCCAGCACTACGTTGCGGCCCTTGGGGCCCAGGGTTATTTTAACGGTATCGGCCAGCTGGTTCACGCCGCGCTCTATGGCCTTTCTTGCTTCTTCACCGTAAATGATCTGTTTAGCCATTGTAATTTCCTCCTTAGTCTATCACTCGATAACGGCCAGTATGTCGCTCTGACGGACGATGGTGTACTCCACATCCTCCAGCTTTACCTTGCTGCCGCTGTACTTGCCCACCAGAACGTTCTGGCCGGGCTTGACTATCATCTCTACCTCGTTGCCGTCCACCATGCCGCCGGGGCCAACCTCCACGACTTCGTAGACCTCGGGCTTCTCCTGAGCGGAAGCGGTGAGGAAAATGCCGGAGGAGGTGCGCTCCTCAGCTTCGTTCTGCTTGAGAACGACTCTGTCGGCCAAAGGTTTCAGTTTCATATCCATATACCTCCATAAATTTATTACAAAGTTCAACACCGTTAGCACTCTAAACCTATGAGTGCTAACGGTGCTTATGATAACACATTTTTATTTTTTTGCAAGCCCCTAAACCGGAAATTTGCAAAAGAATTTATAAATTTTTTGTTACAAGTTTTCCGCGCCCTGTACTCCGGCAAAATTAACAGGCCGGGAATCAAAGAAATGCATGCCCTTGGGCACGATGAGACGTACTGCGCCGGGGATGAGGCGCATGCTCACCTCCCGGGCAAAGACTGCCTCACCGTCCAGGTTTATCACATTGTCCTCTTCAAAACTTATATCTATCCTGTCGGTGCGCAGATGGGTGGCATATTCCGGCATTTCGTCGGCTCTGCCTTTGGCGTACATGCCTATGAGACGGACCAGGGTGAGCAGGCTAACACCTTTTATGACGAACACATCCATTAGCCCGTCATCGGGTCGGGCGTCCAGGCTGGGGTTGAAGCCGCCGCCGTAGAAGCGGCCGTTGCAGGCGCAGACCAGGGCATGCATACCTTCGGAGCAAAAGCTGCCGCTGCGGATGCGCATAAAGCGGTTGATGCCCTTTATCACGTTCACCACCGTGGAGACCACATAGCCTGTGGCCCCGCCGATAAGGGGGATCTTGCTGTAATTGTGGACCTGGGTGCCTATGCGGGCATCTATGCCCACGGAACAGATATTGGCGCTGTAGCGGCCGTTGCAGTCTATAAGGTCTATGGGGTGCTCCCGGCCCTCCAACAGGGCGGAGAGATCCCGGTACAGGTCCTGTTCCTCCCCGAACATGCGGCAGAAGTCGTTGCCGGTGCCCGTAGGATAGGGACACACTGCCACATTCTCCAACTGTGCCGCACCGCAGATGCACTCATTGAAGGTGCCGTCCCCGCCGCAGGCATAGATGCGCAGGTGCTCACCCTTGGCGGCCTCCCGGCGTATCTTCTCCGGGGCGTCCATGGCGGCCTTGGTGACGTATATCTCATACTTGTCGCTGCGGTTTTTGAACAGCTCCTCCACCCGCCGGCGCACGGCCTCGGTCTTGTCACGGCCGCCGGCGGTGGGATTCACGATGAAAAGATGCTTCATTCTTTGCCACCTCTGTTGAGATACATGAAAAGGTCGCACTTTATCATGCCGTTATAAAGCTTGCGCTTTTTATCCGCCGTCCGGCCGAAGCAGCGTTCAAACTCCGTGTGGGAACTGAGCAGGTACAGCTGCCAGTTGCTGCTTTGGGCATAGGCCCGGCCAAAGTCCCGGTACAGCTCCTCCGCCTCCTTCTGCTCCATAATGCGCTGGCCATAGGGTGGATTGGTGACGATGACGCCACGCTCCGTCTGCCGGGCAAAGTTCCGGGCGTCCGCCTTTTCAAAGCGGATGATGTCCGCCACCCCGGCCCGGCGGGCGTTCTCCCGGGCCAGTTCCAGGGCCCGGCCGTCAATGTCCGAGCCCACAATATTATAATTACCGTTATATTCCAGGGATTTTGCCCGCTCCCGCTCCTGCTCCCAGAGCCTGCCGTCCAGGTTTTTCCAGCCCATGGCGGCAAAGCGGCGGTACAGGCCCGGGGCCCGGTTCCTGGCTATCAGGGCCGCTTCAATGGGGATAGTACCGCTGCCGCAGAAGGGGTCACAGAAATCGTCCCGGCCCCGGTAGCGGGAGAGAGTCACCATGGCGGCGGCCATAGTCTCCTTCAGTGGGGCGGCGTTGTGGGCCGGGCGGTAGCCCCGCTTGTGCAGGCCATCGCCGGAGGTGTCGATACACAGGGAGACCCTATCCTTCATTATGGAAAACTGAACCTGATAGAGCCCGCCGGTCTCCGGGAACCACTCTATGCCGTAGACGCTTTTCAGCCGCTCCACAATGGCTTTCTTTATTATTTTCTGACAGTCGGATATGGAGAAAAGCTTGGAGTTGAGGCTGTAGCCCTTGACGGGGAAGGCCCCGTCGGCGGGGATGAGGCTCTCCCAGGGCAGGGCCTTGGTGCCCTCAAACAGCTGTTCGAAGCTGGACGCCTCGAAACGGCCCAACTCGATAAGTACCCGCTCGCCAATGCGCAGGCAGATGTTGGATCGGACAATTGCTCCATCGCCCCCGGAAAAGTAGACCCGGCCATTTTCGGCGGAGACCTTATCCATATCCATGCGCCGCAGTTCATCGGCAATGGGGCCCTCCAGGCCCAGAAGGCAGGGCACGCAAAGCTGGTATTCCATGTTTTTCTCCTCTATTTTCTCAGCATGGCAGCCAGGGTATGTGCATGGGTTCCGCATAATGGTGCAAACTGCCGAAGCAGACATATTCCGGCTGACTTTAATGAATTCTACTACAGATTTTTCCCCTTGTAAATGGATAAAAGGCAAATTACCGGAACTTCTATATTAGGAGAAAAGATTCTCAAAAACCGATAAAAAACCCTGAAGAAGCAAGAAAAAACCGGGATTCCTTAATGCACAAAAACTTGACTGAAATTTATCAAAAATGGCTATTGAAATTTGTGCTATTTAGCGTTATATTATGGTCTAGTCACAAACTGTTCATTTTTTCCGGAGGTCTGCCATGGGTATAGAGAGAGAGAAATTCCTTGAAACTCTGGCCGACTCCTTTTCAGCCTATTATGATCTGCACATGGCCCAGGCGGAGGACAGGCTCCCGCTGGCCTTTCGGGCGGACTATTATTCCCGGGCGGAGCGATACTGGCTCAGCAAGAATATCCCCATCTGGGGCAACGAGACCAATGAGTTTGCCTACGTTTTTTCCGCCCCGGCTTTTGATACGGAGCTGGCCCGGCAGTGTATAGACTTTGCTCTGGACGAGGCCCTGCCTATGGTGAAGCCCCATCGGGAACACCAATACACCAATGTGAAGGTCATCCTCCTGGCCGACAGTGTGGACGGAGAGACTGCAAAGTATGTGAAGAAGCGCAGCTTCTCCAAAAATTACAAGTTTTCCCTCTACGGCTTCAGCACCTTGAAGTCCGCCATTGTGGATCTGGGAAACAAGAAGACCGTTACCAATTCTGCCGGCAACGAGCTGGTGGGATATTTCAGTAAACTGTTTGCAGCTGAAGAGAGGTCAAAGCTGTGAATGGGAATATATCAACATTTTTTATTTAAGGAGTGAAAAGTGTGAGCGCAATTCTTATCATGTTGATCGCCCTGGTGCTGCTGGCTCTTGGTTATATCTTCTACGGCAGCTTCCTGGCGAAGCAGTGGGGTGTTGACCCCGCTCACGAGACCCCGGCACACACCAGTTACGACGGAAAGGACTTCGTTCCTGCAAACCCCGCCGTTCTGATGGGCCACCATTTCTCTTCCATAGCCGGTGCTGGCCCCATTAACGGACCTATCCAGGCTGCAGTTTTCGGCTGGGTCCCCGTCTTCCTGTGGGTCGTAGTCGGCGGCATCTTCTTCGGTGCCATGCATGACTTCGGCGCCCTCTTCGCCTCCATCCGCCACAACGGCGGCTCCATCGGCGAAGTCATCAAGGAGAACATGGGCGTCAAGGCTCAGCGTCTGTTCACCATCTTCGCACTGCTGGTGCTGATCCTGGTCATCGCCTCCTTCACCGCAGTCGTTGCCGGCACCTTCGTATCCGAGGGTTCCTTTATTACTGTTGGCCGCGCCAATGTCAGCGGCAACGCCTCCACCGCAACTACCTCCCTGCTGTTCATCGTCCTTGCTTTCTTCTTCGGCTTTGCCGTGTACCGCAAGAACGTAAAGGTGGGCCCCGCAACCATCGTGGGCATCATCGGTATCATCGTCATCACCATCGTCGGCCTGAACGTGGGCGTCAACATGAGCCGCACCGCATGGGTTATCTTCATTGCAGTCTACATCATGGCCGCCTCCCTGCTGCCTGTCTGGATGCTGCTTCAGCCCCGTGACTACCTGTCCTCCTTCCTGCTCTACGGCATGATGGTCCTGGCTTTCGTGGGCATCATCGGCTCCGGCATGAAGGTGGAGCTGCCCGCCTTCACCGGCTGGACCGCTTCCTCCGGCACCTTGTTCCCCACCCTGTTCATCACCGTGGCCTGCGGCGCCGTCTCCGGCTTCCACTCTCTTATCGGCTCCGGTACCACTTCCAAGCAGCTGAACTCTGAGAAGGACGCCAAGATCATCGGCTACGGCGCAATGATCGTTGAGTCCGCTCTGGCCATCATCGCCCTTATCGCTATCGGTGTTGTCTACAAAGAGACCAACATCGGCGGCGGCGACAAGTTCCTGCTCACCGCACCTCCCACCATCTTTGCCGGTGGTGTTGCCACCATGGTTGCTACCATGACCGGCGGCATTGCAGACTTCTCCAACCCTGTTTACGACACTGTTTACACCCTGCTGACCCTGGCCGTGTCCGTCTTTGCTCTGACCTCTCTGGACTCCGGCACCCGTCTTTCACGGTACATGTTTGCCGAGCTCTTCATCCCCGAAGGTAAGACCCGGGACGACCTCACCGGCGCTGCCAAGTTCTTCTCTCATCCCTTCGTGGCCACTGGAGTTATGGTCATCATCGGCTGCAGCATGGGATTCATGAACTTGAGCCAGATCTGGGTCGTGTTCGGCGCTGCCAACCAGCTGCTTGCCGGTATCGCCATGCTGGCCGTGGCTACCTGGCTGGGCAACATCAGCAAGAACAACAAGATGTTCTTCGTGCCCATGGTCTTCATGCTGGTGGCTACCATCACCTCTCTGTGCATGACCGTTATCGCCAAGATCAAGCTCATCGCCGCTGCAGGCGCTGCTTGGGGCGACTGGTTCCAGATGATCTGGTCCATCGGCCTTGTTGTCCTGGCCATCATCCTGGTCATCCAGGGCATTCAGATCCTCTCCTCCAAGAAGGAGCAGAAGGCTGCATAAGTTCTTTACGGAATCTGAATAAGCAATACATAAAAAAGGACCGCCCGTGGGCGGTTCTTTTTTTCAGCTTGTCTAAGAAGACTTTGTCTTCTTAGACAAGAGGGATTGCACTTCGCTCCATGCCTCGGTTGTACGCCAGAGGCGTACAATTCGACACTTCGCTCCGTGAGAAGTGTTTTCCGCGACGTACACGCCGCCGCAGAAAACGATTGAATTTATTTTTTCGCTGCGGCGAAAAAACTCCGCGAGGCTTTTTCTACAGTCTCAAAAAAAGAACCGCCACCGAGGCGGTTCTTTTTAGTATATGTCCGGTTGAAATATGCCTCTGAGTGATATAAAATATCCAAAAACAGCAGAGGAGGGGCAGTATGTATTTTGATACCCATGCCCATTATGACGACGGGGCTTTTGACTCGGACAGGGAGGAGCTGCTGAAGAGTCTGGGAGAAAGCGGCGTGGAGCTGATAATCGACCCGGGCTGCGATTTGCTCAGCAGCCGTAAGGCCCTGGAGCTGGCGGAGCGCTTTGACTTTATATATGCCGCCGTGGGCTTTCATCCGGAGGAGCTGGACAAGTACAGCCGGGAGGGCTATGGGGAGATATGTTCCATGGCCCGGCACTCCAAATGCGTAGCCATAGGTGAAATAGGCCTGGACTACTACTGGGATGCAAGCCACAAAGAGGAGCAGAAGAAGCTTTTCCGCCGCCAGATAGAGCTGGCCCTGGAGCTGGATAAGCCGGTGATAGTCCACGACCGGGAGGCCCACGGGGACTGTCTGGAAATCGTCTCTGCCTATCCGGGGCTGAGAGGAGTTTTCCATTGCTACTCCGGCAGCGCCGAGATGGCAAAGGAGCTTTTGAAGCTGGGCTGGTATCTGGGCTTTGACGGGCCCATAACCTATAAAAATGCCAGAAAGGCCATGGAGGTGCTGGAGCTCTGCCCCATGGACAGGATGCTGATGGAGACGGACAGCCCCTATCTGTCCCCGGTGCCCATGCGGGGACAGCGGAACGACTCCTCCAAGCTCCGCTACGTGGCGGAGAAAATAGCCCAGGTGAAGGGCCTGAGTCCGGAGGAGACTGCTGCACTCACTTTGGCTAACGGCTGCCGTCTGTTTGGAATAAAGGGGGATTGAGCATGTACAGTCTGGAAGATATCAGAAAAGAATATGAACGCTTGGACAAACTCTGCGGCCTGGATACTTCCGGGATAGAGATAGAAATATCCCGCCGTTCGGGACATCGGCTGGGCAGTTTCCGCTACCCCCTGAGTGGAGACGGCCCTCTGCGCATCATAATAAACGCCGCATTGCTGGATCAGGAGGAGCAGTTCTGGGACACAATACGCCACGAATACGCCCATGCTGCGGCATACCTGCGTTATCCCGGGGAGAAACACGGCCATGATGAAGTGTGGAAAAATATTTGCCGGGAGCTGGGCTGTGCCCCGGAACGGTTGGCTCCCCAGAGCCAGGCCCAGAGGCAGCGCACGGAGGAGACGGCGAAGTATCGGATACATTGCAAGGGCTGCGGCCGGGACAGCTATTATTTCAGGGAGGGCAAAGTAATAAAAGCCCTGTGCCGGGGGAGAAAAGGTGCGGTGCGCTGCGCCTTCTGCGGCTCGGATAGCTTCGAGCTATATGTGAGACAGACTACCAGAAGCGGTTGAATATTATGCAGCAATCAGCGAGTATCATTTATTCTGTGAATATTCACGAAATAAATGAATAATAAACGCATAAAAAAGAAAAATTACGAATTTTATTTCAAAAAGCTATTGACAATCCCAAGGCCCTGTGCTATTATCACACTCGTCGAAGGACAGAGGGTCCTTTGGACATATAAGCAAATCAATAAATAGTGAGGAAAGAACGATGAAAAACATGAAGAAACTGCTCTGCATGCTGCTGGCGCTGTCCATGGTGCTGGCTCTGTGCGCCTGCGGCTCCAGCACTGAGGAAGCCGCCACTACCACCGAGGCTCCTGCCGAGGAAGCCGCTGCTACCGAGGCCCCCGCTGAGGAGGCCACCGAAGAGGTAGACTATTCCGCAATGTCCCTGGATGAGCTGAAGGCTGTGCTCACCACCGTCACCGAAGGCAAGCTCACCGTGGCTACCAGCCCTGACTTTGCCCCCTATGAGTTCTACGCCATCGGCGAGGACGGCACTCCCCAGCTGGCCGGCTTTGATATAGCCCTTGCAGGCTATATTGCCGATTACCTGGGTCTGGAGCTGGAAGTCATCCCTGTGGACTTTGACGGTGTGCTCAATGAGCTGGCTGCCGGCAATGTGGATCTGGGTATGGCCGGCCTCTCTCCCGACCCCACCCGTATGGATGCCATGGACTTCTCCGACATCTACTATCAGGGCGGCCAGTCCTTCGTCACTGTTCAGGACAAGGTTGACCTGTTTCCCGATCTGGAGTCCGCAAACAATCCTGAGTATTCCATCGGTGCTCAGAACGGCTCCATCCAGATGGATCTGGCCAATGAGTACACCCCCGATGCCGACATTATCGCTCTGGTAAAGGTCACCGATATTATTGCCGAGCTCATGGGAGACAAGCTGGACGGCGCTTTCATCGAGACTGCTGTTGCCGAGAACTATGCCGTCAGCTACCCTGAACTGGCAGTAATCCTTGATGTCCCCTATGATGTTGAAGGCTCCTCCGTGGGCGTTGTCAAGGGCAATGCAGCTCTGCTTGCCGGTGTGAACATGGCAATTGCCGCCGCCATTGAGGACGGCAGCATGGACACCTTCGTGGCTGAGGCCAACGAGCTGTCCACCGGTGAGATCATCGAGGGTCTTCTGGATGACCAGGCTGCATAAAGTCAGCTCTGCCGAAACACAAAACAATAATTGACGCAAAGGCCTCCGCTGTAAAACGGAGGCGCTTTGCGCTGTAAAGGAGTCCTGCATATGTTGACAATAAATGGCTTCCAGAAGGCTCTGGAATATTGGCAGCTCTTTCTACAGGGCGTGGTCTGTACGGTATCCCTGTCGGCTCTGACGGTGGTGCTGGGCTTTATTCTTGCCCTTGTACTTGCCACTTGCCGGATGGGGCGCTCCAGAATACTCAGGGCAATATCCACAGCCTATGTGGAATTGTTCCGTGCCACGCCTATGGTGGTGCAGGTATTCATAATTTTCTATGTAGTGTTTGACGGTGTAAAGGTGCTGCCCGGCTTCAAGCTCTTCGGCTTTATCCGCTTTGACCGCTTCTTCCCCGCCGTGGTGGCTCTTGCCCTGAACTCCGGCGCCTACCTGTCTGAAATCATCCGCTCCGGTATCCAATCCATAGACGGCGGCCAGACCGAGGCGGCCCGTTCCCTGGGACTGTCCTCCTGGAAAACCATGCGCTTTATCGTGCTCCCTCAGGCTATAAAGAATATACTCCCCGCCATTGCCAACGAGTTTGTTACTATCATAAAGGAATCTGCCATCTGCTACACCATCGGTGTGCAGGATATCATGTCCGCGGTAAATGCAGTAAAGGGTGCTACATACAAGATGGGCGAGGCGCTGATAATTGCCACCGTGCTGTATTTCTGCCTTACCTTCCCAACCAGCAAGGTGATAGCACATTTTGAAAGGAAGATGAGTCGTGGCGATAAGCGATAAACTTATTCAGGTCAAAGACCTCAAGAAATATTATAACAAAGGCGCTATAAAGGCCCTGGACGGGGTCAGTGTGGATATAGACAAGGGCGATGTGATGGTGGTTATCGGCCCCTCCGGCTCCGGCAAGTCCACTCTGCTCCGCTCACTGAACCTGCTGGAGCAGCCCACCTCCGGCAGCATAATCTTTGAGGGCGTGGACATCACCAGAAAGAAAGGCCCCGACGGCAAAAAGCTGGATATTGATAAGCACCGGCAGAAGATGGGCATGGTGTTCCAGCATTTCAACTTGTTCCCCCACATGACAATTCTCCAGAATATGTGCATCGCGCCTGTCCAAGTGAAGGGCGTGAGCCAGGAGGATGCGGAGAAAAAGGCTATGGAGCTTCTGGCCCGTGTGGGCCTGGCAGACCGGGCCGATGCCTATCCCATCCAGCTCTCCGGCGGCCAGAAGCAGCGTGTGGCCATAGTCCGGGCCCTGGCCATGGAGCCGGACGTGATGCTCTTTGACGAGCCCACCTCCGCCCTTGACCCTGAGATGGTGGGCGAAGTGCTGGACGTTATGAAGGAGCTGGCCCGGGAGGGCATGACCATGGTGGTGGTCACCCACGAGATGGGCTTTGCCCGTGAGGTGGGCAACCGTGTGCTCTTCATGGCCGACGGCAAGCTGCTGGAAGAGGGCAGCCCCGACGAGATATTCAACCATCCTCAGAATCCCAGGCTTCAGGACTTTTTGTCCAAGGTATTGTAATGACTGAAAAAAAACAGAACGCACAGGAATATATAGATTCAAAAGCTGAGTTTTTTCGCAGCGTGGCGGACAGCATCTGGGAAAAGCCGGAGCTGTCCCTGAAGGAATTCTCCGCCACGGAGGTATATTGCCGGGCCCTGCGGGAGCTGGGCTTTACGGTGACGGAAAAGCTCTGCGGCATAGACACCGCCTTCTGCGGCAGCTACGGCAGCGGCCGCCCGGTGATAGGCATACTGGGTGAGTACGACGCTCTCTCCGGCCTGAGCCAGAAAGCCTGCGGCACCGAGCCTGAAGCTCTGGTGCCCGGAGGCAGCGGCCACGGCTGCGGCCACAATCTCCTGGGGGCCGGTTCCCTGGCCGCCGCAGCGGCCATAAAAGACTACCTGGAGAAAAAGGGCGGCAGCGGCACCGTCATCTTCTACGGCTGTCCCGGAGAAGAGGGGGGCAGCGGCAAGGCCTTCATGGCCCGGGAGGGGCTTTGGAAGGAGCTGGACGCCGCTCTCAGCTGGCACCCCTCCGACGTGAACCAGGTGCGCACCGGCACCAATAACTCCTGCATCCAGGTGCTCTACAAATTCTCCGGGGTGGCGGCCCACGCCGCCGGGGACCCCTATAACGGCCGCAGCGCCCTGGACGCCGTGGAACTTATGAACATGGGCGTTCAGTTTTTGCGGGAACACACCACCGACGACTGCCGCATCCACTACGCCATTATTGACGCCGGGGGCATCTCCCCCAACGTGGTCCAGGCCAAGGCCAGTGTGCTGTACATGGTCAGGGCCAACAAGGTGGCCGACTCCGTAAAGCTCCAAGCAAGGGTGGACAAGATAGCCCAAGGGGCGGCGCTGATGACGGAAACCAGCTTTGAGCGGGTGTTCATCGACGGCACCTCCGAGCTGCTGCCCAACTACACCATAGAGAAGCTGCTCCATGAGAACATGGAGCTGGTGGGCGTGCCGCAATATGACGAGAAAGACCTGGCCTTTGCCGGGGCTTTGAAGGAGACTTACCCCCACGAGACTACAGTCCCCGGCATAGGGGCCAAGAGCGACGAGAATATCGCCGCCAGGGTGCGGGAGCTGACGGAGAACATGACCAAGCCTATAAACGACTTCATCATGCCCATGTATTCCGGCAATGACTTTGTCCCCGGCAGCACCGACGTGGGGGATGTGAGCTGGCTCACCCCCACCTCCCAGATAGACGCCGTGACCTGGCCGGCGGGCATACCCCACCACTCCTGGCAGGTGGTGTCCTGCGGCAAAAGCGGCATAGGCTACAAGGGTATGCTCATGGCCGCCAAGGTTTTGGCCTGCACTGCCATTGAGCTCTTTGAATGTCCCGACAAGCTGAAGGCCGCAAAGGAGGAATTCCTGAAGCGCTCCGCCTCCGGCTATGTCTGCCCCATAGAGCCCGGCGAACAGCCCAAGGCCATTTAAAAACAAGATGATGTGGAATTTATCCCCGGCAGCTTTTACTGCCGGGGATAAAAACTGTCAAAAAGCCTCGCAGAGTTTTTTCGCCGCAGCGAAAAAATAAATTCAATCGTTTTCTGCGGCGGCGTGTACGTCGCAGAAAACACTTCTCAC
>CALWWB010000072.1 GCA_944385175.1 uncultured Oscillospiraceae bacterium
CCGGCGTACAACCGAGGCATGGAGCGAAGTGCAAACCCTTTTGTCGAAGAAGGCTTGACCTTCTTCGACAAGCTGAGAAGCGCCAAACGGCGCTTCTTTTTTGGTAATATAAGAACCCGAAGTGTATGGGACACTGGGGAAGATTGAAAAAACCGGATGAGTGCAGGAATAAAAAACGCAGTCCTTTTCCGGAGAAAATTCACTGTATGTATTGGGCGCCCAGATGATCCACAGCCAGCTCCTGGATATGCCAGCGGTGTTCCAGGCTCCCGGCTGAGGCACGGAGCTTTCCGGCAAGGCTGCCGTCCCGGGTGAGACACAGCAGGGTAGGGCCGGCACCGCTGATGCAGAAAGCGTCACAGCCCAGCTCATGGGCCATTTGCCGCAGCTTATCGCTTTCATTGATGAGAGGAAAGCGGTAGGGCTGGTGGAAGGCGTCCTCCAAACAGAGGGCAATGAGCTCCTCATCCCCCAACTCCATGGCCTTTGGCAGCAGCGCAAGACGGGACAGCTGGCCCACGGCGGTTTTGAAGGGCAGGGACTGGGGCAGCACCGAACGGGCGGCGTGGGTACTCAGAGGAAAGTCCGGGGACATGAGCACGAAGCGCAGCTCCGGGTGGATGGGATAGGACACGGTATATACCCGGCCGGCCTTGCCGGCAGAGGCGGTCAGCCCGCCGAAGAAGGCGGGGGCAAGATTATCGGGGTGGCCCTCAATGGGGGTGACGATGCTCAGGAGCCGGGCGGAGCTGAGAGCGAAGCCGCCCAGGGCGTTTGCCCCCAGAGCCCCGGCGGCAATCATTGCGGCGGAAGAGCCTAAACCCCTGCACACGGGGATATTGGCGGATATGTCTATATGCACACCGGGAATCTCCTGACCCAGATGCTCATACACGGCTTTGAAGCCCAGGTATGCCAGATTGTCCGGGGTTTGATATTCGGTGTCACAGCCGCTGAAGCCAAGTTCCGGGGCCGGGCTGAAGCTGAGAGTGTTATACAGCCCCAGGGCGCAGCCCAAGGTATCGAAGCCCACACCCAGATTGGCGGTGGTAGCAGGGACACGCACAGTCACTTTTTCCATACTTTTTCTGCCGCCTTTTCCAATACATAATTTTTCATGGCACTTTTGGACACACAGTCAAAGTGCAGCCGGGGACGCCGGCGCAGGCCCCGGAGATTTTCCGGCATGGGTACGCCGGTAAATTGCTCTATGCGGTCCATCAGGGCGAACTCGTCTCCCGTATGCTCCAGCTTAAGAGCCTCCATCAGGGCTCCGGGGAATTTATAGGGAGAGGCGGTGGAGAGCACCACCACGGGAGCATGGCCGGGGTTGGCGGCTTTATACTGCTGAGCCACATTCCAGGCCACGGCGGTGTGGGTATCCATAAGGTAATGGTGCTCCTGCCAGACGGAAGAGATTGTCTCCACGGTGGAGATATCGTCACACCAGGCGGCAAAGAAACGCTGCTGGGCCTTCTTCAATAGTTCAGGGGGCAGCTGATAGCCGGAGTCCTTATCCAGCCGGGACATGAGGGAGGAAACCAGCCGACAGTCCCCTGAGAGGTAATACAAAAGACGCTCCAGATTGCTGGAGACGAGGATATCCATGGAAGGGGAGAGGCTGCGGTGGAAGGGACGGCGGCGCTCATAGCAGCCGGTACGGAAAAAGTCGGTAAGCACATTATTTACATTGGAGGCGCAGACCAGGCGGCCTACAGGCAGGCCCAGCTCCCCGGCGATATAGCCTGCCAGGATGTCTCCAAAATTGCCGGTGGGCACCACAAAGTCCAACTTGTCACCCAGGGAGATACGGCCCAGCCGGAGCATGGAGGCATAAGCCGAGAAGTAATACACCACTTGGGGCACCAGGCGGCCGATGTTGATGGAGTTTGCAGAGGACAGCCGCAGACTGCCGGAGAGCTGGGAAAAAATCTGCTTGACCCCGGTCTGGGCATCGTCAAAATTGCCCTCCACGGCACAGACCTTCACATTGTCCCCCACCTGGCTGAGCATCTGGGCCTTCTGTACGGGACTGACACCGGACTTGGGATAGAACACGATTATACGCACGCCGGGCACATCGTGAAATCCCTCCATGGCGGCTTTACCGGTATCGCCGCTGGTGGCGGTTAGGATGAGCACGTCCTCCGTCTCCCCGCACTTTTCCCCGGCGGCCTTCATCAGATGGGGCAGCAGGCAGAGGGCCATGTCCTTGAAGGCGCTGGTGGGGCCCTGGAAGAGCTCCAGCACGGCATCATCCCCCACGGCCTTCAGAGGAGTGAGCTCGGGGGAGCTGAAGCGGTTTTCATAGGCGGTGCGCACCAGGGCAAGGGCTTCCTCCCGGCTCAGGTCATAGAGCAGGGCGGAGACTATATCTGCGGCCATGCCGTAATAGTCCTGTTTGAGGGTGCTGCGCCAGTCAAAATTCAGGGAGCGGAGCTCCGGCAGGACATACAGCCCCCCATCCGGCGCCAGGCCCTGGAGCACGGCATGGGAGGGGTCGGTTTTTATCTTTGATGAACGGGTGCTTTGGTAGTTCATAAGGGCCTCCATTCTGTCGGAAAAAAACATAACAACTTTACTGGATGATATGATATTTAAGGGAAAATGTCAAGGGACGCAGAAGCATTCTGCGTCCCTTCAGCTTGTCGAAGAAGGTCAAGCCTTCTTCGACAAAAGGGATTGCACTTCGCTCCATGCCTCGGTTGTACGCCAGAGGCGTACAATTCGACACTTCGCTCCGTGAGAAGTGTTTTCCGCGACGTACACGCCGCCGCAGAAAACGATTGTATTTATTTTTTCGCTGCGGCGAAAAAACTCTGCGAGGCTTTTTCGACAGTCTCAAGGGACGCAGAAGCATTCTGCATCCCTTGGTTTTTGGTATAAGCTTCAATATAAAATCACTTATACAGAAGAGAGAGGTCCAGGTGCTGCTGGGTGCACAGGTTTTTCAGCCAGCGGCCCAGAGCGGCCTCGGAAGCAAAGCAGGGAATATAGCCCTCCGGGGGGTGGAGCACCACGTTTACGTGCTCGCCCTCAGCCTGGCGTTCCATCAGTCTCAGGGGCATATCCAGATAAAAGTGCTCCCGGCGGATATGGGCCAGCTCGTGTTCCAGGACCTCACGGCGGCGCTGGGGGGACAGGAGGGAATTGATGTATATATCGAAGCTGCCGTCATCATTTGGGACGGTGACCCCCTCCACAGTCCGGGGCAGCTCCACCAGACGGACGTAATGCTCAGTCATTGCTGCGCAGCGCCTTTATGATTTTTACTGCCTGGAGCACATCCTCAGGGCTGGCATCTTTGGCCAGGGAAAAGAGCATGCGCATATCCTCCCGCTCTTTCAGGGCGGTGAGCAGCCGGTCCAGCTCGGTGCCGGCAGTCTCGGATGAGACTTCATCGGTTTCGCCCAGAAGGTAGGCGGGAGTGGTGCCCAGAATGTCCGCCACCCGCCGGAGCTGCTCCGGACCGGGCTGGGACTTATGCTGTTTCCAATCCTGGCAGAGTGTGGCGCTGCGGCCCAGAGACTGGGCGATGAACTTTTTTGTTATGCCCTTTGAACGGCGCAGCTGTTCAAACCTGTCATAATCGAACAAATGACTCACCCCATTTATGTGCACAATACCAAATCTTAAAAAAGAAAGAGCAAAGACTAGAAAATCTGAAAATATTAGGATATACTGGGCAGCGAAAAGAGAAAGGAAACAGGCGGAAACGCCGGTAAAATCTCAGTTCTGCCATCACCATACTAATGCAGCTAAGGAGATTTGTCAACAATTAATCTTAAAAAAATGCGAAAATTTCTGGGTTTAATGGGGTACTTTGAAATTTTATAATGCGGCGTCCTCTCACTCGGGAGCCAGCGTAGGCCAGGCCTGGTTCGGTGTAAGCGGCGCGGAGACGAGGCTGGAAAAAAGCAGCGCCGAAGAACTCTCTGTGGATATCAGCGCCGTTACCGGGGCAAAGAGCATTTACGTCCGGACTATCACCTGGTCCAACGATGGAGCTTCATCCCACTCGGGCTCCTTTACCAAGGCGGAGCTTATACCATAGAGGCGGTGAGGAAATGAGAGTATATATAGACAAGGATTTTAAATGCCACACCGGCAACAGCGGCGGACTGAGAGAAGCGGATACGGAGTTCTTTGAGGGAAAGTGTGGGGCCTTTGTAGAAGGATACCGGTATATCCCGGAGGGTGAGACCTGGACTCGCTCCGACGGGGAGAGCTTCAGGGGGGAGATGTTCGCTCCCTGGCAGGACAGCCGTATTTTGGAGGCCGCTCAGGCGGCCTATGAACAGGCCGTTGAGGATGCGGAGCGGCTCCTGGATATGCAGGCGGCGCTGGAAGTGCTGGGGGTGCAGCCGTGAGTTACTACGAAAACGCCCTGAAAATGCGGCATTATATCGAAAAAGCGACGGTAAGCCTCAGCGACGCCGAGGCCCTGGAGGTGCCAATGCTTTTCCCTAGCTGGAAGGCCGGGACTGATTATGGTGAAGATCAGCGGATAGAATACGGCGGCACGCTGTACCGCTGTATCCAGGGACACACTGCACTGGCAGACTGGACGCCCCCGGCCGCTCCGGCCCTGTGGGCGGCGGTATCCCTGGAGGAATGGCCGGAATGGGTACAGCCCACGGGGGCCTATGACGCATATAATATAGGGGCCAGGGTCACCCATAAAGGCAAGAAATGGATATCCGATACGGAGGGCAACGTATGGGAGCCCGGCGTTTACGGATGGACTGAAGTGACGGAACAGATGACGGAAGACCATCTGAGCCCATAAGGAGGTTTTAAATGGACGTTATAGAGCTGGCCGTAAAACGCATGGAGGACTGGGCGGCGGACAACACCCACGGCTACGATCAGCAATACCGCTGGGGAGAGCGTGGGGACTTTGACTGCTCCTCGGCAGTCATCTCTGCCTGGGAGCTGGCCGGGGTGCCGGTGAAAACCGGCGGCGCCAGCTACACCGGAAACATGCGGGGCGTGTTCCTGCGCTGCGGCTTTAAAGATGTGACGGGAGATGTGAATCTGGTGAACGGCTCGGGCCTGGAGCGGGGAGATGTGATGCTCAACTATGAACATCACACGGCCATGTACTGCGGGGCCGGGCAGGAAGTGGAAGCCAGTATCAACGAAAAAGGCGGCGCCACCGGAGGAATGCCGGGGGATCAGACAGGCAGGGAATTCCTGGTGCGTCCTTACCGCAACTATCCCTGGGACTGCGTGCTGAGATATGCCGGGGAAAAAACCGGCTCCAGGCCGGGCCCGGTATATGAATACAGCATTAAACTTGGGCTCTTGCAGGAGGGTATGGAAGATCCCCAGGTCAGGACCCTGCAAAGACTGCTGGCGGCCGGAGGATACGAGCCCGGAGAGGCCGACGGCATCATGGGCAGCCGCACAGTGGAGGCCGTGAAAAAATTCCAGACCGACAAGGGCCTGCTCTCCGACGGGGAAGTGGGCGGAGAGACATGGACTAAACTTCTCAGGGAGTAGAGATGACGGAAGCGGTGATAACGGCTCTTATCACCGGGGGGCTGACCCTGCTGGGAGTGCTTATAAGCAACGGCAGAGCCCAGGCCGTACTGGAGACAAAGGTGGAGGAACTGGCCAGGGAGGTCAGAGAACACAACAATTTTGCCAGACGTATGCCGGTGGTGGAGGAGCAGATAAAGGTAATAAACCACAGGATTGCAGATTTGGAGAGAAAGGGATAAAACATGGAGATAACGGGGATGACAGGGGTTGCCGCCATAAGTGTGATAGCCTATATGCTGGGGGAGCTTGTAAAGGTGACGAGGCTGGACAACAAGTGGATCCCGGTGATATGCGGGCTGTCGGGAGGAATGATGGGAGCAGCGGGCATGTACCTGATGCCGGAGTTTCCGGCAGGCGACATGGTGACTGCTGTGGCGGTGGGTATTGTGTCTGGCCTTGCAGCTACCGGGGCAAACCAGATAGCCAAGCAGATAAAATAATAAGGGAGAAAATAGGATATCCCCGCAGGAAACACCTGCGGGGATATCCTATTTAAAAATTATTATCCAGTCTTACTGGGGAGCACCGCCATAGCTGGCGTACCAGCCGGAATAGTCCGCACCCTGGCTGCCCGCCTGGTAGGTCCCGTTAAGCTTGCTGAGGGTGCGCTCATATTCTTCGCTGCCCTCCTCATAAGGGGTGGGACGGTAGTCGTTGTCAGCCCCTTCGTCGGCACCCACGGGCAGGCTGCTGACACAGCAGGGAATGATATCATAAGAATCCCGGCTGATGCTGCCGTCCAGATCCCGCTTTACAGTGACCTGGACAATGGCAGTGTCCCTGTCGGTTGGGCTGGTATTGCCGCCGAAGCTCCAGTTGCCCATGGAATACAGTATCAGCCCGCCGTTATATTCCTCCATGGGCTGAAGGCAGTGGGAATGGCTGCCGTAAACCAGATCTGCCCCGGCATCCACGCAGGCGTGGGCCAGTTGAATCTGGGCCTGGTTGGGCTCATAGTAGAGCTCCTGGCCCCAATGAAAGGCGCAGATCACATATTCTGCCCCCTGCTCCCGCAGCTGAGCTATAGCTTCGGCGGCGGCCTCCTGGCTGGGCATATAATCCCGGTAGGCACAGTAGATGCCAAGAGTGAGTCCGCTCTCCGTGGTGAAAAGCTGGGCCTGACCGTCGGTGCCGTAGGGGATACCCCAATATTCCAGGGCGGCAAAGGTATCCTGGGCCCCGGCCTCGCCAAAGTCGTACATGTGGTTGTTGGCCGTGGTGACAAAGTCCACACCGCCGCAGGTCAGGATCTGGGCCCATTCGCTGGGGGCTTTGAAATAGAAGGTCTGGCCGGAATACAACTGCTGGTCGGAGAAGGTGCACTCCAGATTGGCCAGGGTAAAATCATCGTTTTCAAAATACTCCACGGTATTGGAGAAGGGATAGGAGTAGTCCCCATTCATGCGGGAGGCGTAATGATAGGGGCTGCCCTCCCAGAGATTCTGGTGGGAAGTGAGGGTGCAGTCCCCGATGAAAGAGAGGGTAAAGTATTCCGGCTGGGGTTCCGGGGTGGGAGTGGGGGTAGGCTCAGGACTGGGGCTGGGCGTAGGCGAAGGTGAAGGTGAAGGGCTGGGGCCGGGCTCCTCCTGCATGGCAGGGAGGACAGAGCCGGTGGGGTTCTCCAGCTGGGAGCGGGCCACTACCAGAAATACAAGTACCAGAGTAAGCAGGGTCAGCAGCAGGGAATGCAGGATGTTTTTCAGTTTCATTATTGCAACGTACCTCAAATCAAATAAAGCCCATACATTATAATAGGCATTTTCCGGTAAAGCAAGGGAGTAGAGGAAAATAAATGTAAGATAATTCTATGCGGCGGAGAAAGAAAAATACCCTGCCCGGGAAACCGGGCAGGGCTGGGGGGTGAAGTGTGAGCTGCGCAGCGCGCCTACAGCAGCCCGCCTATCTGTACGAAGATGGGGGCGAATACCAGGGACACTACGGTCATGAGCTTGATGAGAATATTGATGGAGGGACCGGAGGTATCCTTGAAGGGGTCGCCCACAGTGTCGCCTACCACGGCGGCCTTATGGGCATCGGAACCCTTGCCGCCGTGATTGCCGCCTTCTATATATTTCTTGGCATTGTCCCAGGCACCGCCGGAATTGGACATGTATATGGCCAGCAGCACACCGGTGACCAGAGAGCCGGCCAGCAGCCCGCCCAGAGCGGCGGGGCCCAGAAGAATGCCCACCAGCAGGGGCACCGCCACGGCCATTAATCCGGGAACTATCATCTCGTGGAGGGCGGCCCGGGTGGATATGGACACACAGGCGCTGTAGTCCGGGCGGCCCTTACCCTCCAGAATGCCGGGAATCTCCCGGAACTGGCGGCGGACTTCTTCTATCATCTTATAGGCGGCCTTGGACACGGAATCCATGGTGAGAGCGGAGAAGGCAAAGGGCAGCATGCCGCCGATGAGCAGGCCGATGACCACATGGGGAGAGAGCAGATTGATGCCCTCCAGCTTCACTTCAGTGGCGTAGGAGACGAAGAGGGCCAGGGCCGTCAGTGCGGCGGAGCCGATGGCAAAGCCCTTGCCTATGGCGGCGGTGGTATTGCCCACTGCATCCAGCTTGTCGGTGATGTCCCGGACCTTCCGGTCCAGGCCGCTCATTTCGGCAATGCCGCCGGAGTTGTCGGCTATGGGGCCGTAAGCGTCCACAGCCACGGTGATGCCCGTGGTGGAGAGCATGCCCACGGCGGCCAGGGCTATGCCGTAGAGGTCGCCGGTGACGCTGTAAGAGACATAAATGCCCACGCTTATGAGCACTATTGGCACCCAGGTGCTGCGCATGCCCACGGCAACGCCGCTGATAATGGTGGTGGCGGAGCCGGTCTCGGACTGGCTGGCGATGCGCTTTACGCTGCGGTAGTCCTCAGATGTGTATATCTCGGTGACAAAGCCAATGACCAAACCCACCACAAGGCCCGCAGCTATGGCCCAGCCGTAATACATGCGGCCGAAAAAGACTTTACTTAAAATGAAAGCGGCTATTCCAACGATAACGGTGGACACATAGGTGCCCATTTTCAGAGCCTTATGGGGATTTGCCCCCTCCTTGCCCCGGACAAAAAAGGTGGCGATAATGGAGGCCAGGATGCCAACGGCGGCAACTACCAGGGGGTAAACGGCACCGGCACCCTCAAAGAGCCCCTTGGCCGCCACACCCAGAGTCAGGGCGGAGACAATGGCCCCCACGTAGCTTTCAAATAGGTCGGCACCCATGCCAGCCACATCCCCCACATTGTCGCCCACATTGTCGGCAATGACGGCTGGATTGCGGGGGTCATCCTCGGGAATGCCCGCTTCCACCTTGCCAACAAGGTCTGCACCCACGTCGGCGGCCTTGGTGTAGATGCCGCCGCCCACACGGGCAAACAGGGCTATGGAGGAGGCACCCAGAGAAAAGCCGAAGAGTATATTATAGTTGCCGGTAACTATGTATATCATGCTGCAGCCCAACAGGCCCAGGCCCACAACGCACATGCCCATGACCGAGCCGCCGGAAAAGGCGATGGCCAGGGCCTTGGTCATACCGCTCTCCATGGCGGCATTGGCTGTGCGTACATTGGCTTTGGTGGCCACACGCATGCCGAAAAAGCCGGCCAGCATGGAAAAGCCAGCGCCTATTACAAAGCAGATGCCGGTGCCCAGCCCAATGAACAGACTTATGAGGGCAAACAAGACCACAATGAAAATAGCCAGAATTTTATATTCTGACCTTAAAAAAGCATTGGCCCCTTCGGCGATGGAGCCGGCTATTTCCTGCATGCGGCTGTTGCCCGGCGCAGCTTTTGAGACATAGCCCGCCTTATAGGCGGCAAAAAGCAGGGCGCAGAGCGCCAGAACGGGAGATATCCACAGAAAAATGTCCATAGATCAATGACCTCCTGTTTAATTTTGGAAATATTTCTCTTTCTGTTTGTATATTTTACACTATCACCTGCTTTTTTACAAGCTTATAAACACGACTTTTAGTGCATATTGCATAGATTTATTTAAAGCCACAAAAAGCCCCGGCGGAAATGAGGGATTATTGTAAAAACGCACAAAAAATTTTGGATGATTGTTTCACAAAAACGCGGAAAGCTTAATGAATAGAAGATACCAGAGACTGAAAAGTTAAAATAATAACACAAAACAGGGACTATTCTTGAAAAATACAAAAATATCTGCATTAAATAATGTACAAAAAAGCCGGGAAAGATTTGACTTAAAATAGAATAATATTACTTTTAGCGTTCAGGGAACAAAAGTGCCCTGAAATTCGTATATAGAAATGAAAGCTAATTCTGAAGATTTATTCAGAATTGCGGGTTGTTGTTGCAATGGCTTGGACACTGTGATAAAATTATGTTAACTATTGCTGCGCGCCCTGGATAAAAGAGGCGGGCGGCGGGGCACAAAGCTCCAGACCAATCGGAAAAAGCCGGAGCAGCTGCGCTCCGGCAGAAGAAAAGGGCTGCCGACGGCCCTGACGGCGGCAAAGGCAGTATATAGGCTGAACCTCTTACAGCCGCGTTAAGAGGGGGAAAGGCCGATACTGACCATATATGCGGCGGAATGGAGAACGAGATGAAAAAGACTTTCAGTTTGCTGCTGACGCTGTGCATGCTGCTGGGCCTGATGCCCATGAGCGCCTATGCTGCGGAAAGCGGTACCGCCTCCGGGGAGGTAATGAGCGACATCTATACCGTCATCCCTGAGGAGGGTACCCTGCCGGACAGCGACGAGATTCTGGACAGCTATGCCCAGCAGGTGATGTATCCTCAGTACAGCATCAGTATGTTCAGCCTGGGGCCGGATCGCCTGGGGGAGAGACAGCAGCATATCTATGACGAGCTGAAGAAAGCTATTGAGAGTATTGCCGGCGGCACCAGCCTCAGCTGCCTGGAGCTGAGCTATACCAGCGCTGATTCCCCTCTGGTGTGGACCTATGAGGAACTGGGCGTGAGCGTGGGAGACTCAACTATCCCGAATAAGCTGTTTGAAAAGATGGATATAAAGGGTATCCATGCCTATTTGGTGATGGACTTGCCTTTTGATCTGTATTGGTATGACAAGACCGTTGACGGCGGCATGAAGACCCTCCTGGGCTATACGCCGGTGGAAAACGGCGTTGCGGTGACAACCCTGAACTTTGCTTTCTCCGTCAGCCCGGATTTCAGGCAGACCGACAGCGCCCAAAAGACCCAATGGGAGATTGCTGAGGAGCTGGATATTTATAAGGTAAACAATGCCAAGGTGGCAGCGGCCAACAATGCCGCGAAAAATGCCAGGAGCATTGTTGCTGCCAATGAAGGCCGCAGCGATTATGAAAAGCTGCTGGCTTACAAGGACGAGATATGCAAGCTCACATCCTATAACAAGGATGCAGTGGCCCAGGAAAACCCCCAGTACGGCGATCCCTGGCAGCTCGTATATGTATTTGACGGCGACCCCAATACCAAGGTGGTATGCGAGGGCTATTCCAAGGCCTTCCAGTATCTCTGCGACCTGAGCGAATTTGAGGATGCGGCCTGCTATACCGCCACCGGCGAAGTGCAGGGTGCTCTGTCCAACCCCGAAGGCCATATGTGGAATATTGTGAGGCTGAATGACAGCAACTACCTGGTGGACGTTACCAACAGCGACGAGGGCACCATAGGTGATAAGGGCCAGCTCTTCCTGGCCGGGGCCAGCGGGGAAGCCTCCGGCGGACACACCATCAATGTGAACGGCAGTGATGTGAGATATACATACGGCGAGGATCAGATACGCTATCTGGGTGAGCTGCTGGTACTGAGTACTACGTCCTACAGCGACGAGCCCACGGAGCATCAGCATGTGTGGAGCGATGTCTGGAGCAGCAACGAGAACAACCACTGGCATGAGTGCACCGCCGAGGGCTGCGACAAGAGCGAGAAGGGCGACCTGGCCGCCCACAGCTGGGACGAGGGGAAAGTGACCAAGGAACCCAGCGAGAGCGAGACCGGAGAAAAGACCTATACCTGCACCGTGTGCAATGCGACCAAGACGGAGACCTTGCCCGTTCTCACCCCCGGCCACACCCATGTGTGGAGCGATGTCTGGAGCAGCGACGGCAGCTATCACTGGCACGAGTGCACTGTAGAGGGCTGCACCGTGGCGGACAACAGCCAGAAGGACGGCTACGGTGAGCACAATTACGGCGAGGATAACACTTGCGATACCTGCGGCTATACAAAGCCTGCGGAGCACCAGCACCAGTGGAGCGAAGCCTGGAGCACTGACGGAAGCCATCACTGGCATGAGTGCACCGTGGATGGCTGCACCGTGACGGACAACAGCCAGAAGGGCGGCTACGGGGAGCACAACTACGGCGACGATAATGTGTGCGATACCTGCGGCTACACAAAGGCTGTGGAGCATGAGCACAGCTGGCCCGACCAGTGGGAGAAGGATGAAAACAACCATTTGAGAAACTGCCTGGAGACCAGCTGCGGAGCGGTGGACATATATCCCCACGAATGGGACGAGGGCACCGTGACCAAGGAGCCCAGCACCACGGAAAAGGGTATCAAGACCTATAAATGCAAGGTTTGCGGCTACGAGAAGCAGGAAGAGATAGCCATGCTGGAGCATCAGCACAGCTGGAGCAGTGACTGGACCAAGAACGATCAGTTCCACTGGCATGACTGCACCGCTGCCGGCTGCACCTTGACGGACAACAGCAAGAAGAGCGGATTTGGTGAACACAAATTTGACAACGGCACCGTCATCAAGGAGGCTACCACCACCTCCGCAGGCACGAAAGAATACAAGTGCACTGTCTGCGGATATGTAAAGACGGAGCAGATACCAATATTGCCCACTCCCCAGCACGACCATGTCTGGAGCAATGCCTGGACCTATAACAGCACCAACCATTGGCATGACTGCACCGCTTCCGGCTGCACAGTGACAAATACTGCCGACAAGTACGGCTATGCCGCCCACAGCTTCGGCGCCTGGAGGACGGTCAAGGCGGCCACCGCTACTACCGACGGACTGATGGAGCACCAGTGCTCCTGCGGATACAAGGAGACAAAGACCATACCCGCCAGCGGCGTGAC
>CALWWB010000073.1 GCA_944385175.1 uncultured Oscillospiraceae bacterium
ACAATGTGCTGCAAGCATTTTTTACATTTATTCTTCGTCGTTCTTTTCATCCAGCTGTACATGGATTTTGCCTACCCGGCGGCCGTCTACCATGCTCAGCACAGTCACGGTCATATTATCAAAGCGGAAACTGTCTCCAACCTTGGGGAAACCGCCGAACATCTCCAGAGTCCAGCCGCCCACAGTGTTGCTTTCTGCCTCAAAATTTTCCGTGTCCCGGCCTATAGTCTCCAGGAAGTCCTCCAGAAGCATGGTGCCTTCCAGCTCATAGGAGCCGTCGGGCCGGCAGATCATCTCCTGCTCTACCACATCCGTCTCGTCCCAGATGTCCCCGACTATCTGCTCCAGCACGTCTTCCATGCTCAGCACGCCCAGGGTGCCGCCGTATTCGTCGGTAACTATGGCCAGGTGCTGCTTTGCATGGCGCAGCTGGTTGAGCACCGCCGGCAGCTTCATGGTCTTGTATACGTAGCAGGGAGGCATCAGCAGCTTTCTGATATCCACCCGGTCCCCGTCGCTGAGGGCCTTGAGGAAATGGTTCAGGTACAGCACGCCTATTATATTGTCCATGCCGTCCTCATACACCGGAAGCCGTGAATAGGGGGCCTCTTCTATCACAGAGAGGATATCCTCCCAGTCGTCGTCTATGTCTATGGCGCAGACATCCACCCGGGCAGTCATCACCTCCAGGGCAGAGACTTCGGCAAAATCTATGGCTGCCTGTAAAAGCTCGGACTGGTCCTCGTCCAGCACATCCTCCACCTCGGCAGTTTCGATGATGGACTGGAGCTCCTCCACCGCTTCCTCCGGGCCACCCTGGTCGGGCACGGGCAGCTTGAAAGTTATAAGGTGTATGAGCTTTACCACCAGCCAAATCAGAGGCCGGAGTATGACCATCATGAAGCGCACCGCACCAGCGTGGCGCATCGCGACGGTATTGGGGTTTTTCTTGGTGGTTATCTTGGGCATGGTCTCCCCGAAGATAATCACCAGCAGGGTCAGTATCAGGGTGGCAAGCCAGGCATAGTCCTCCGTGCCGGTGAGCATTATCACCAGCACCGAGGCCAGGGAAGAGGCCCCGATATTCGCCAGGTTGTTGCCAATAAGGATAGCGCTGAGAGCGTCGTCAAAGTGCTCGGTTATATATGCGGCAGTGCCAGCCTTTTTGGAGCCGCTGTTTTTCATGCTCTCCAGCCGGAGGGTATTGCAGGAGGAATAGGCCATCTCAGAGGAGGAACAGAAAGCCGAGAAACAGATGCACAGCACTATACCCATGATTATCAGATACAGGCTCACTGTTCATCGCCCCCTTCCTCTTCCTTGGGGAGCAGGGTGACTTTCAGCTTCATGATACGGTTGTGCACCATGGAGGCTACAGTGACCTCCAGGCCGTGGTATTCAAAGCTGTCCCCCGCCTTGGGGATGGATGTGAACTGCTCATAGGCCCATTCGCCCATGAGGGTGTTGACAAGCTCCTCGTCCTCCTCCGGGTCTTCAAAGCCCAGCTTTTCAAAGACGTCGCTCACCGACTCGTCGGCATCCACCAGATAGGCACCGTCGGGGAGCTCCACATAGCTCTCCTCCACCACGTCGTCCTCATCCCAGATCTCACCCACCAGTTCTTCCAGGATATCTTCAACAGTGACTATGCCCAGGGTCCCGCCGTAATTGTCGGTGACCACCGCCATGTTCAGTTTCCTCTTGGACATCACCGGCAGGAGCTCGTCGATATTTGTACTCTGGTGGATGAAAAAGACCTCGTCCATCAGTGGCTTTATATCCAGGTTCTTGCCCAGGCGCAGATAGGCTTTGATAAATTTTCTTATTTGCAAAACGCCGATGATGTTGTCTATACTGCCCTGATACACAGGCAGGCGGCTGTGATTGGTGCCCTTTATAACGGTAAGGATATCCTCCAGGCTACTGCTGATATCCACCGCCACCAGATCCACCCTGGGGGTGAGCACGCTCTCTACCGTTACCTCGCCGAACTGGAGGGCGGAAGATATGAGCTCTCCCTGCTCCTCATTGAGGCTGCCCTCTTCGGTCATGTCCTCTATTATATCGTATAGCTCGTCTTCCGTGACGGACACCGGGTTTTCATCCGGTGTCAGCTTGGCGGCAGACTGGCCTATCCAGGTGAGCAGCGCCGACAAAGGAGCAAACACCTTCATCAAAAAGCGCAGAATGGGCCCCGTGGCCAGAGCCAGGGACTCACTGTATTTCTTGGCAATGCTTTTGGGGAGCATCTCCCCGGCAAAAAACACCACAATCGTAGTAGCGATGGTGCTTATGGACACTGCGCTCAGCCCCCAAAGCTTTGTCACAGCCACAGTGACTATTGCGGCTGTCGCTATATGTACGATGTTTGTACATATAAGCAGGGTGCTTATAGCCTTATCAAATTCATCCAGAATAAACAGCGCCGTTTTTGCCCTGCCGTCTCCCCGCTCCGCCGCAGCTCTTATGCGGCTTTTGGAACAGGAGGCAAAGGCCGTCTCGCTCACGGCAAAAAAGGCCGCGCAAAACAGCAGCAGCACTGCTATTATCCATGGCAATCGACTGCCATCATCCATTTTAGGATATACATCTCCTTTTATTTTAAATTAATGTTCAGTATAGCATACCATTATTTCAGCGTCAATATTCCCCCGGATTTTGTTGCAGTTCCGAAATATTTTTGCCCACAGCCCTTTCCCCGGATTCCCCAGTTCCGGGGTTACGGCTCTGCCTCGGCAGCATCGGCCTACCTGCTGCCGGCTTTTCCAATTTGGCCGCTGCTGGCTCAAACTATACCCGACAACCGCCATTATGGGTATCGGTTTCCATCCGTAAAAACCTCGATAAAGTTCTGACAATGCTCTGTTTTGCACAAAATAGTCTCTTTTTCCTTGGCAATTATTCCGAATTTCCGCCGCTCTCTCCGGTTTGCTCTTGACATGTTACTCACCAGGAAATATACTTGTATTACAAGCTAACAAAAACACAACTACACAGGAGATGAAACCATGAATGTAGTAATGATCGGCACCGGCGACATTGCCTACTCCCATGGGCGGGCTGTCGTCAAATTGGGCGGCGCAGTGATAGCCGCCTATGATGTGAACCGGGCGGGCCTGGAAAAGTACTGCGCGGAGTTCGGCAGCGAGGCTCTCAGCTATGAGCAGCTGGACCAGTGGATACCCAAGGCGGACTACGTGGTACTGTGCACCCCGCCCACCAAGCGGCTGGACTATGTGGAAAAAGTGCTCTCCGCCCATGTACCTCTGTACATGGAAAAGCCCATTGCCACAACCCTGGAGGACGCCAGGACGCTGAAGGACATGGAGCAGAAGTACGACGCCAAGATAATCGTAGGCTTCGCCCACCGCTATCGCCCCGCCTTCCAGAAGCTCCATGAGCTGGTTGCCTCCGGCGCCCTGGGCGAGCCCGTCAACGTCTTCGACCACCGTGTTGGACCCGGTTTCGGCTTCAGAGGCAGCTACTTTGCCCCCTCCTGGCGCACCGACCCAAAACTGGCCTGCGGCTTCACCATCGAGTCCATCTCCCATGAGTGGAACCTGCTCACCTCTCTGTGCGGGGAGTTTGAGACCATGAGCGCCAATGTCTGGTGCACCATTGACAGTCTCCCCACCTATGACACCAACTTCTCCGCCACCATGAAAATAAAGAAGGGCGGCATCGCCACCATCACCGCCAGCTGGAGCAGCGACCTGGGCTCCAACCTGAAGGGCTACATCGGCACCAAGGGCACCGCCTTCCTCAGAGGAAGGGACATGTTCGAGTTTGACGAGCTCACCTATAAGACCGAGGATATGGCTCAGGCCGTCACCATCACCTACAACGACTCTTACAAGTTTGACCAGGATGGAGTCATTTTCCCCATCCACCAGCATTTCCAGGACTGCCTGAAAAACGGCACCCCTATCTGCACACCTCTGGACGAGGGCATCAAGGTTCTGAAGCTCTCCACTCTGGCACTGGAATCCTCCCGTGAGCACAAGGAGATCATTCTTGCAGAAAGGATGTAAGTCATGGATCAGAAAGAATTGACCGCGCTGAAAAACAAGGCCACGGAGCTGCGCATCCGTGTGATAGACATGATATGGAAGGCTCAGAGCGGCCATCCCGGCGGCTCCCTGTCCGTTGCGGATTTCGTCACCGCCTGCTACTTCCACTTCATGAAGCTTGACCCCCAGAACCCCCGCTGGGCTGACCGGGACCGCTTCGTGCTGTCCAAGGGCCATGTTTGCCCGGCCCAGTATGCGGCTCTGGCAATGAAAGGCTTCTTCCCCATGGAGGTGCTGGACACCCTGCGCAAGGAGGGCTCCATGCTCCAGGGACATCCCAGCATGAACAAGTGCCCCGGCATCGACATCTCCACCGGCTCCCTGGGCCAGGGCTTCGCCTGCGGCGTGGGCATGGCCATGGCCGGAAAGATGGACGGCAAAGATTACCGCGTCTACGTGGCCCTGGGGGACGGCGAGTGCCAGGAGGGCGAGATCTGGGAGGCTGCTCAGACCGCTCACAAGTACAAGCTGGACAACCTGGTAGTATTCGTAGACAACAACGGCCTCCAGCTGGACGGCACCACTGACGAGGTAATGCCAAACATAGACCTGGGCAAGAAGTTTGCCGCCTTTGGATTTGACACCTATGAGATTGACGGCAACGACATGGAGCAGGTAGTGGCTGCCCTGGAACTGGCCAGAGTGGTAAAGAACGGCCGCCCCAAGTGCATCTACGCCCACACAGTGAAGGGCAAGGGCGTCAGCTACATGGAGAACGTCTGCGGCTGGCACGGCGTGGCCCCAAACGACGAGGAGTACAAGCAGGCTATAGAGGAGCTGAAAGCCCTCTATATTGAGAAGGAGGCCTGAGCATGGAGACTAAAAAGATTCCAACCCGCAACGGCTTCGGCGAGGCCATCGTTGAGCTGGGCAAGGAAAACAAGGATATTCTGGTAGTTGACATAGACATCGGCAAATCCTGCAAGACCGGTGAGTTCCGCAAGCAGCTGCCGGAGCAGTACATAAATGTGGGCATTGCCGAGCAGAACGGCGCAGGCGTGGCCGCCGGCCTTGCCACCTGCGGCAAGATACCCTTTGTGGTCACTTACGCCGCCTTCGGCTCCATGCGTATCTGCGAGATGATACGCCAGGAGATCTGTTATCCCAATCTGAATGTGAAAATCGCCTGCTCCCACGGCGGCGTCACCCCCGCCAACGACGGTGCCAGCCATCAGGCCATTGAGGACATGGGCATCCTCCGTACCATCCCCAACATGACTGTAGTCATGCCCGCCGATTACGCCTCTGCCAAGGCCCTGGTGAAGAAGGCCGCAGCCTTTGACGGCCCCGTGTACCTGCGCTTCACCCGTGACGCCGTCCCCGTGATCTACGGAGAGGATGAGGATTTTGAGATAGGCAAGGCAAAGCTGCTGCGTGAAGGCAAGGATGTGGCCATCATCGCCAACGGCGACACCGTCTGCCTGGCCCTCCAGGCCGCCGACGCTCTGGCCGCTCAGGGTCTTCAGGCCCGGGTGCTGGATATGCACACCATAAAGCCGTTGGATGTGGAAGCTGTAAACGCCTGCATAAACGATACAGGCAAGATAATCACTGTGGAGGATCACAATATCCTCAACGGTCTGGGCAGTGCCGTTGCCGAGATCATAGCAGAAGCGGGCAGAGGCAGGCTCAAACGGGTAGGCATTCAGGACCAGTTCGGCCAGTCCGCCCCCTATCAGCGGCTGCTGGAGATGAACGGCATCACCGTTGAAAACCTTATTGCCCTGGCTCTGGGCCAGTGGTAAATTTGGAGTGGAAACTCTCCGGTCCTTTATTCGGTTCAATAAATATTGAAAAATACAACAAAAAAACACTGAGGAGGAAAACTACTGTGAAAAAATTCTTGGCACTTCTTCTGGCGGTCCTGATGATCGCCTCCCTGGCCGCCTGCTCCGGCAGCTCCGACACTTCCGGCGAAACCGCTCAGAGCGGCGATGGCGCAACGGAATACGACAAGATAAACCTGACCATGGCTGTAAACGGTACCGACACCCAGATAGATACCAAGGTGGGCCAGGAGTTTGCCCGTCTTGTGGAGGAGGCCACCAACGGCAGCGTTATCATCGATGTATTCCCCAATGACCAGCTGGCCGGAGGCAACGCCACCAAGGGCATGGAGATGCTGGCCGACGGCTCCGTGGATATTGCCGCCTACGCCACCGTCACCATGGGCGCACTGGACGAGCGGCTCACCATTGGCATCACCCCCTGGATCTTTGACGATTACACCGATGCCCGCACCGTCATCGACGAGACCGGCCTGGACTACTACGCCGATATCCTCTCCGAGCAGAACATCACCCTTTTGGGCTCCTTCCACAATGGGTTCAGGCAGCTGACCAATAACAAGCGTCCCGTCCTCACTCCCGACGATCTGGCCGGACTGAAGATCCGCACTCCCGGCAGCGCCATTTATCAGGACACCTTTACCGCTCTGGGTGCCAGCCCCTCTACCCTCAACTGGAGTGAGTGCTTCACCGCCCTGCAGCAGGGTACCATTGACGGGCAGGAGAACGGTCTGAGCATCACCAACACCTCCGGAGTGCTGGAAGTCCAGCCCTACGTCACCATCTGGAGCTACAGCTATGAAAACGACCTGCTCATGTTCAACACCGACGTGTGGAACAGCCTGAATGAGGCCACCCAGCAGGTACTGAAGGAGAAGGCCGTGGAAGCCTGCAACTGGGGCCGCGACATAGTTGAGGCCGAGCACGACACCCTCATTGAGGAGTTCAGGGCCGAGGGCATCCAGGTGGATGTGCTCACCGACGAGCAGCTCCAGCTCTTCAAGGACAAGGTAGCCGACGTAAAAGCCAATTTCCTGGCCAAATTCGACGCCGAAGCCCTGGCTGCCTTCGGTATCGAGGGATAAGATACGCTTTATCCGGGAAGAGCTGTCCTCAGCTCTTCCCTCACATTACGGAAGGTAAGGAGCTGCTATGATTAAAAAGATCATCGACAATATTGAAGAGATCATCTGTCTGATTTCTCTGTCCGTGATGACCTTGCTCACCTTTGCAAACGTCGTCACCCGATATGTATTCAATTTCTCCATGAACTTCGCAGAAGAGATATCCACCTACATGTTCGTTCTTCTCAGCCTCTTCGGCGCTTCCATCGCCGCAAAGCGGGGAGCTCACCTGGGCTTTACCCTGCTGGCCGACCATGTCCCCGCTATAGTGTCCCGCATCTTTGAGGTTATCTGCGCTCTGGCGGGCTTCCTGTTTGCCGGCGTTATATTCTACTACGGAATCGACATGACCATCACCCAGTTCCAGAGAGGTCAGCTCTCTTTGGGGGCCCAGATTCCCGAATGGATATACGGCTCCTTTGTGCCTCTGGGCTCTCTCTTTCTTATGATCCGTTTTCTGGAGTTGCTTGTCAAGGCTGTCCGGGGGCAGGCCGCCGTCCGGGAGGACGTGCTGGCCGACGCCATGGCTGCCGCCGGTACGGATAAGGAGGGTTAAGAAATGGTAACAACTATACTTTTCGGTCTCTTTGCCCTATTTTTGCTGCTGGGCGCCCCAATAGCCACCTGTTTGGGAATGTCCAGCGTGGCAGCCATGATAGCTCTTGGCGCCGGCAGATCCCTGGACGTGGTCCTGGGCACCGTGCCCCAGCTGGTCTCCGCCGCCATAACCAAGTCCGTCCTTATGGCCATCCCCTTCTTTATACTGGGCGGAAATATAATGGAGAAATCCGGCATTTCCTCCCGGCTCATTAACCTGGCTCAGTCCTGCGTGGGTCACTTCAAGGGCGGCGTAGCCATGGTGTGCGTGCTGGTGGCCTGCTTCTTCGCCGCTATCTCCGGCTCCGGTCCGGCTACAGTGGCCGCTCTTGGACTTATACTCATCCCCGCCATGATAGAGGTTGGCTATAAGCCCGCCTTCGCTGCGGCCCTTATGGCCACGGCAGGTGCCATTGGCGTCATCATCCCGCCCTCCATCACCTTCGTTGTCTACGGCTCCATCTCCGATGTGTCCATAGGCGATCTGTTCATCTCCGGCGTTATCCCCGGTCTGCTTATGGGCGCCGCCCTTATACTCATCACCCTGTGGCTTGGACGCAAGGCCGAGCTGAAGCTGCTGCCCAGAGCCAGCTGGAAAGAACGCTGGGGCGCATTTAAGGAAGCTTTCTGGGGACTGCTGATGCCTGTCATCATCCTTGGCGGCATCTATGGCGGCATCTTTACCCCCACCGAGGCCGCTGCCGTCTCCGCCGTGTACGGACTTTTTGTGGGCCTCTTCGTCTACCGCAGCCTCAGTCTGAGGGACATGAAGAAAATACTTATCGACTCTGCATCCACCACCGCTGTGGTCATGCTCATCACCGCTGCCGCCTCCCTCTTCGCCTACGTGCTGACCCGGGCCCGCATTGACGTGGCCATCAGTTCGGCCCTGGAGTCCTTTGCGGGAGGAAATACGGTGATCTTCCTTATCATCGTCAATGTCTGCCTGCTCATTGCCGGCTGCTTCCTGGACTCCACCTCCGCCCTTTACATCTTCACTCCCCTGTTCCTGCCTGTGGCCCAGGCCCTGGGCATGAACCTGGTACATTTCGGCGCCATTATGATAGTTAACCTGGCTATCGGCCTGGTCACTCCTCCTGTGGGCGTGAACCTGTATGTGGCCTGCGGCATAGCTAAAATCGATTTGAAAACCATATCCAAGGCGGTGGTTCCTCTTATCATAGCCTCTCTTGTGGTTTTGCTGCTGGTCACCTATGTGCCTCAGCTCTCCCTGGCGCTTCTGGGAGGAAGCTGAAAGCCAAAGCCGTGAAGGCAGCCTTACGGGCATGGGTTTTCCCCATGCCCGTATTCGCAATCTGCCTTTTGTTCCATGCCGATTTTCATATGTTTATGTATTGACAATCTTGTATAACAGATGTTAAAATCAGCTTAAAATTGTATGATGAGGTTACAACAATGTCACCCTTCAGTCCCGTTACCAGCAGCAAACTGTATATCCAGATCTACAATCAAATAAAGGATGCCATACTGGACGGTAGCTTCAAGGTGGGGGACAAGCTCCCCAGCGAAAAGGAGTTCTGCGAGATGTTCGGCGTAAGCCGGGTCCCGGTGCGGGAAGCTCTCAGCGCCCTGGAGCTCAACGGGCTGGTGGAGTCGGTGCACGGTGCAGGAGTGTTTGTCAAGGAAGTCAGCGTCCTTACCAACGACTGGATAGAGGAGACCGACCCCCAGGACATCATTCAGACCCGCAAGCTCATCGAGCCGGAGATAGCCCGCTGTGCCGCCCTGCATATAAGCCAGGCAGAGAAGCAGCGGCTGCGGGAGATCATGGAGCGCTTCCGCCAAGAGGCAGAGGATAATATCTATTCAGAGATTACCGACCGGGACTTCCACATGAGCATTGCAAGAGCCAGCGGCAACCACATGTATCTGGTCATGTGCGACATGATATGGAAAGCAATGAAGCAGCGGATGTGGAGCCTTATCCTCAGCCGCACCGTCACCGCCGAAGAAAACCGCAAACAGCACTATAAGGAACACATGGAGATAGCCCAGGCCATTCTGGACGGCAAATCCGATCAGGCCTATGATTACATGAAGGCCCACATGGAAGACCTGGAGCGGCGCTACTGGTCCTGAAGTTCGGATATCCGAACTATACTGAAGAAGCAAAAGGAAGGGAAAGCCCCTTCCTTTTTTTGTTTTCCGGCTTATCAGGCCTGCTCCGCCACATATATGGAGGCGCGGCTCTGGATATTTCTCACCGTGTCCTCCAGGCTCTTGTCCCCGGCAAAGCAGGCGGCGGCCTCGGTCCTTATTATCTCGGTGAGGGTATCGTCCTTTCGGGCCATCTTCTCCGTGGAGTAGACCAGCTCCCTGAGCTTGTCCGCATCTTCCCGGGTAAAGCTATACTCCGGGAACATGACGTCCTCATATATATTCTTCTCCAGCTGTACTTCAAAAGCGGCCTTGGTGACGGGTATGCCGAAACTCAGGTCTAGTCCGTACTCCTGGTTCTCCGGCAGCAGCGCCAGGCGCAGGAAATCCCAGGCCGCCTCCTTGTGCTCGCTGGAGGCCAGGATGCCGTAGCCATTCTTGCCGAACTGGGCGGAATCAGTGAAGTAGCTGCCGTTTCCCGAAGTTCCCGGGAAGCCCGCATACTCATAATCCCCCTGAAAGAAGTTTCTGCTCAAAGCGACGGAACTGCCTATTCCCATAATCGGTTCCATGAGTACCGGCGTCACCGCCTCGGTGGTATAGGGAGTGTCCTTTACAAATTGCAGCAGCCGGGCAAAATCACCCTCATCGAAGCTGCAAGTCCCCGCCTCCCAATCCACATATTCCCCGCTTGAGATGCGGCAGAGCATATCCAGCATATACTTCTGATCCCTGTGCCAGAAATATACGGGCTCGCCTGCCGGGCGGTTTGCGATCATCTCCTCCACATAGTCCATGGTCCAGTCCTTCCGGCCTGGGAACAGCTCCGCCCTGACGGAGAGGCTGAGCACATCCACCTGGGTCAGCAGCTCATATAGCCCGCCCTTTCTTATCATGCTCTCCAGCACCGGCTCAATAAAGTCCTCCCGGCTCAGGCTCTCGTCGGCATCTATGTAGGGCAGCAGATCCACAAACAGCCCCCCATCTATGCTGTTTTGAGGCAGCGAGGGTGTATATACTATGTCCGGACTGTCCTGGAGCACCAGCTCCAATATCTCCTGCCGGCTCAGCTCATGGCCTGAGCCTATAAACTCATATTCCACCCTGTAGTCCTCATTTGTGCTGTTGAAGCGCAGGGCGGCGTTCAGGATGACCGGGTCGGAGATTCCCCGTAATCTGACGACTTCCCTGTCCTTCACCAGCCCGGGGCTCACCTTCTGGATGTTTCTGGAAGTTATCCCCGCCATGTAATAGTCCCCGGCGGCACTCTGGACCACGGTGCCTCCGCCCTGAGCAAAGTCCAGGTTGATGGCCACATCCAGCCATTTGAAGAGTTTCTCCGTGTCCCCGGTGTTCACATCCAGGCTCACCAGGCCGCTGTCCTGGGAGAGGAAGGCTTCCTCTTTCTCACTGACATAGTAGCCATAGCAGTTGGCATCGGTTCTCACCAGAGGCCCCAGGGCACCGCTCTCCATGTCAAAGGAGCGCAGGCCGATATCCCCGTTCTCTTCGCCGCAGACATAGAGCTCCTCCCCCCGGCGCAGCACCAGATTGAAATTGAAGCCCTCCAGTGGCAGGGTCTCCAGCAGCCGGGCCTGGGAATCTATTATATAGGCGTTCTCATAGTCGCAGAGCGCCGCCCGGTCCGCCCCCAGAGGCGTCAAATTGCTGAACACCGGTGTAGGCGACTCGCTGCCCGGTATGGCCTCAAAGCCCACTTCGGCCCGGCTCAGCTCCTCACCGGTGGCACAGTCATAGCGCAGGACGTAAAATTTACCTTCCACGCCGTTCTCCATGAAATACTGCCTCACCAACACCCACAGCACCCCGTCGCAGACGTCGAAGCCGCTTATGCCGTAGTTTGAAAAGCCGTTGCTGTTTCTGCCGCCGAATTCAGCCCCGTCAAAGGGCAGGAAGCTCCAGCTCTCGCTGCCCAGGTCCAGGGCACAGAGCTTGTAATCCTCCCCGCCGCCGCACGCTGCCAACAGCTTGTCCCCCTCCAGGGTCATGAGACGCACGGAAGAGCAGCCCTCCGGCAGCTCTATCACCTGGGAGATATACCCCGGCACCATTTCCGCCGGAGCTTCCTCCGCCGCCCCTCCGGGTTTTTCCGGAGCGGCAGGCTTATCCGCATCTTCTTTGCCGCAGGCACAGAGGCTCAGCAGCAGGGCAAGAGCCAGCAGCAGGGCAAATATCCTTTTACTCATTGAGCTCACCTCCGCAATATTTTGTTTCCCGAAACTCTTATATTATAGTAACGGGCTCTGCCGCCGCTTTGTTTCAGCTTTACTTAAGAATTAAGAATTATTAAGATTTCCTGTCTGCCGCCAGTCCTGCGCCGTATTTACATATTCATATTTGTCTGGTATATTGTAGAAAAAACGAAAGGGTGAACACGCCTATGGGAATCAGACGAGTGGAACTGAAGGAGAGGGCCAGGAACTTTATATCCCGGTCCAGGCCCAGCGTTTTGCTGGTGGGACTGGCGTATATCGCCATATGCTTTGTGCTGTATATGCTCTCCTCCAGGCTTCTGGGTCTGAACTACACGGATACTTTAAGCGAGCTGTACACCGAGTACCTGGAAAGCGGGAATCTGGAGTATGCCCTCCAGGTGGCCATGAAAATGGCTCCCCCCTTCTATGCTGTGGTGCTCAGCTGGCTGACGGACTTTCTGAGCTATGTGGTAGGCGCGGGTTTTACGCTCTTCCTGCTGAACACTATCCGCCGCGCCGGGGCCAGCTTCGGCAACCTGCTGGACGCCTTCCCGCTCTTCTTCAAGCTGTTCCTGCTGAACCTGCTGACGGGTATTTT
>CALWWB010000074.1 GCA_944385175.1 uncultured Oscillospiraceae bacterium
CCGTGGCCGTCCACCAGCATATATCGCATGGAGAAGTCCTGGGCCAGACGTACCATGGCATCGTAAACCGAGCCGTCTCCGTGGGGATGGTAGCGGCCCAGCACGTCGCCCACGCAGGTGGCTGACTTCTTGAAGGGCTTGTCGGCGGTGAGATTGTCCTCATAGAGGGTATAAAGTATCCTCCGGTGCACCGGCTTAAGACCGTCCCGCACATCGGGCAGGGCCCGGCCTACGATAACGCTCATAGCGTAATCTATATAGCTGGTCTGCATTTCGCTTACCAGTTCCGATTCGGTTATGGCCTGATTTGGAAAGGCTATGTCCTCAGGCTTGTAATCTCTCTTGTGTGCCATTTTCCCTCACCTCCTCAGATGTCCAGGTTGGCCACATATTTGGCGTTGCGCTCTATCCAGTCCCTTCTGGGCTCCACTTCCTCGCCCATGAGCACGGTGAAGATCTGGTCTGCTCTCAGCGCATCGCTGAGGGTTATACGCCGCAGGGTGCGCCTCTCCGGGTCCATGGTGGTCTCCCACAGCTCGTGGGGGTCCATCTCACCCAAGCCCTTGAAGCGGGAGATATCCACCTTGGCGTTGGGATTGTCAGCCCTCAGCTGGGCGCTGAGTTTATCCCTCTCCTCATCGGAGTAGGCCACTTTCTGAGTCTTGCCCCGGGTGAGCTTATAGAGGGGAGGCACGGCGGAATACACATAGCCGTGCTCTATAAGGGGCCGCATGTACCGGAAGAAGAAGGTCAGCAGCAGGGTGCGGATATGGGAGCCGTCCACATCGGCATCAGCCATTATTATTATCTTGTGGTAGCGGAGCTTCTCTATGTTGAACTCCTCTCCTATTCCGGCCCCCAGGGCAACGATAAGAGGATAGAGCTTGTCGTTGCCGTATATCTTATCGGCCCGGGCTTTTTCCACGTTTAGCATTTTGCCCCACATGGCAAGGATGGCCTGGAATCTGGAGTCTCTGCCCTGGATGGCGGAGCCTGCGGCACTGTCTCCCTCAACGATGTATATCTCACACAGGGAGGGGTCCCTCTCGTTGCAATCCTGAAGCTTGTCGGGCATCTGGCCGCTCTCCAGACCGGTCTTACGGCGTACCGATTCTCTGGCCTTTCTGGCAGCTTCACGGGCACGGTTTGCCATCATGGCCTTTTCCAATATGGCCTTGGCCACTGCCGGGTGCTCTTCGAAATAGGTGGCCAGCTGCTCGGTGACGACATTGTCCACCAGAGTGCGTATATATGCGTTGCCCAGCTTCTGCTTGGTCTGGCCCTCGAACTGGGCTTCCGGCAGCTTCACGGAAATGACTGCTGAAATGCCCTCACGAACATCATCGCCGGAAACCTTGTCGTCCCCCTTGATGATATTGTTCTTCTGGCCGTAGTTGTTTATCACCCTGGTGAGAGCGGTCTTGAAACCTGTCTCATGCATGCCGCCTTCCGGGGTGTGGATATCGTTTGCAAAGGAGACCAGAGTCTCGTTGTAGCCGTCGTTATATTGCAGGGCTATCTCTGCCACCGCGTCGTCCTTGGTACCGCTTAGATAGATGACGTCCTCATGGATGGGGGACTTGTTTCTATTTATAAATCTGACAAACTCCCTGATACCGCCCTCATAGCACATGGTATCGCTCTGCTCTTTGCCGGTTCGCTTATCCTCTATGGTAATGCGCAATCCACCGTTGAGGAAAGCCTGCTCCCGCATGCGGGTATGGAGTACTTCATAGTCGTAGACGGTGTCGTCAAACATTTCCGGATCGGGCTTGAAGCGGACATAAGTGCCGTGGCGCTCCGTCTCCCCAACCACGTGTATGCCCTGGGTGATATTTCCCCGGGAGAAGCTCATCTGGTATATCTTTCCGTCTTTGTGTACCTGAACTTCCAGCCACTCGGACAGGGCATTGACTACAGAGGCACCCACGCCGTGGAGGCCGCCGGATACCTTGTATCCTCCGCCGCCGAACTTGCCGCCGGCATGGAGCACGGTAAAGACCACTTCCAGGGCGCTCTTGCCCGTCTGTTCCTGAGTATCCACAGGTATACCACGGCCGTTATCCCTTACGGATATGATATCTCCCTCTTCTATGCATACCTCTATATGGCTGCAAAAACCGGCCAGGGCCTCGTCTATGGAATTATCTACGATCTCGTAGACCAGGTGATGCAGGCCCGAGGATGAGGTGGAGCCGATGTACATACCGGGACGCTTGCGCACGGCCTCCAGGCCCTCCAGGACCTGTATCTGTGAAGCGTCGTATTCCTGTGCCGCTCTTTCTATGTTTTCAGACATTTACTATTCTCCATTTCACAGTATCCCCGCCTCGGCCCGGCGCAGCAGCGTGGCCGCAGCCATCTGGCAGAGATACAAAGTTCTTTTTTTTCCGTCCCAGCACACTACAAAGGACTTTGGTATGTCCTCCGAGGCGTTGACCACCTGACCGGCCTTCTCCGTCATACTGAGATATTTTCTTGTCAGGTGGGACTGGGAGCATATGTCCAGGTCAAATATCCCCATTATCTCCTCTGTGTTCACCACCCAGCCCTTGCCCAGGTGCAGATATATCATCTTATCTTACCCTTTTCCACAAAGAGCACTTTTCCCCCGGTGCGCCGGGAGATGCCTTCGTCCTCGCAGCAGCTTATCAGGGTCTGCCCTCCTCCGATACGGTTGAGGACAAATTCCTGGCGCTTTTCGTCCAGCTCCGAGAGCACATCGTCCAACAGCAGTATGGGGTATTCCCCGGTTTCAGCAAGGAATATCTCCCTCTCAGCCAATTTCACCGACAGAGCCGCAGTCCTGGTCTGGCCCTGAGAGGCAAAGCTCCTGGCAGATCTGCCGTTAATATATATCTCCAAGTCATCTTTGTGGGCGCCGGTTAGACACTGGGAGCTGTCCAGCTCCGCCTGTCTGTGGCGCTCCTGATGCTCACAGATGTCATAATATATCTCTTTTACCGGGCCGAAGGGATCCTTCACAGAGCTCACAGTTTTATAGGCCATGCTCAGTTCCTCTCCGTTTCCGGAGAAATCCCGGTGTATGGGGGCCGCTGCCTGGCTGAGTCTCTGGGAAAAGGCAGCCCTGTAGCGTATGATCTGAGCCGAAGCCCTGCACATTCCCTCTGAAAATTCGTCCAAAGTGTCCAGCAGTGACGGCTTTTCCCGCCAGTCCTTCAATATTCTGGTCTTATGTTCGTAGAGCCGGTTGAAATCCGACAGGTATTGGGCATATCTGGGGCGTATTTGACTTATGGCATTGTCCATGAGCCGGCGTCTCACTGCCGCTCCGTCCTTTATCATGTTCAGATCATCGGGGCAAAAAAGTACTGCGTTGACTACCTGGCTCAGTTCCCCGGCACTTTTCTTCACGGAGTTCACTTTTATCTGCTTTGCCTGCCCGGATTGAAGCCGTATGCTCACGGTCTGCTCCCTGTCATGACTGTAGACATCCGCCAAAATCTCTGCCCAGGAGGAGTCAAAGCCTATCAGCTCCCGGTCAAAACGGGTGCGGAAGCTCCTGCCGCAGGAGAGCATATACACGGCTTCCAGCAGGTTTGTCTTTCCCTGGGCATTTTGACCGGATATGACGTTGGTGCCGTCTATAAAATCCACGGTTTCGAAATCATAGTTTCTGAAACCGTTCAGGGCTATGCGCTTTACTCTCATGCCTTTACTATTTCAAATTCCATATTCTGGAATTTGACCTTGTCCCCCGGTCTGAGCTTTTTCCCTCTCATGGTGCACTCTTCTCCATTGACCTTTACCAGCCCCTGGCTGATGACCAGCTTTGCCTCTCCCCCAGTGGCTACGGCGGCGGAGAATTTAAGCATGGAATCCAGCTTTATAAATTCCGTATCTATAGCTATTTTTTCCATTTTTTTCTAATCTCAGTCTCTTTCCCTCTGCTCTCAGGCGTGGAGCCTAACGGGCAGAACCATATAGGTGAAGTTGTCGCTGCCGTCGGCAGCCTTTATGATGCAGGGAGAGGATGCCGTATTCAGGCAGACATGGAGCTCGTCTTTTCCGGCGGCCTTCAGGGCATCTTTCAGATAACGGTCGTTGAAGCCTATCTCCAGTCCCTCGCCGTCTCCCTCGCAGGTGCAGGTATCTTCAGCTCTGCCTATGGGTGTTACGCACAGGCAATGTATACTGCCATCGCCTATGCTCATGCGCACAGGGCTGCTGTTCTTTTCACTGACTATCAGGGATACACGGTCTATGGTGGACATGAATTCACTCCTATCCACCTTTACCGTATATTTGAAGCTCTCAGGTATGGACTTCTTGTAGTTTAGGAATTCTCCCTCCAGTCTTCTGGATACCACCACAGTCCCGCCTATGCAGAAGGAGATATGCTTTGTACCCACAGATATCTCCGCCGGCTCATCACTGTCGGAGCAGATGCGCTCCACATCGGTAAGGGCGGAGCCGGGGACGACAAAACTGCAGTTTTCCATGTGGGCACTCTCCAGCTTTTCCCGACGCAGAGCCAGGCGGTAGCCGTCCACGGATACCAGGGTAAGCTCATCCCCTTCAATATTGAAGAGAGTCCCTGTATATATGGGCCTCACATCATTGTCCGCCACGGCAAAGATGGTCTGGTTTATCATCTCAGAAAGTATGTTCTGGGGCAGAGTTATATTATTTAGCCCGTCCACTGATGGCATTTCAGGATAATCCTGAGCACTGATGCCCATAAAATTAAATTCACTTTTTCCGCATTTTACGTTCACATTGTTGTTAATATCCGTGCTTATGCTGACTATACCGTCGGGCAGGCGGCGCATCATTTCGCCGAATAAACGGGCACCCACTACAACAGAGCCTGATTCTTTTACATCGGCTTCCAGACTGGTATATATTCCTTTCTTAAGATCATAGCCGGTAACGGTTATTTTTTCCCCGGCCTGTATCAGCAGACCTTCCAGAGCAGGTATGGGACTTTTGCTTGCGGCGGCCCTTGAGGCTGTGGCACAGGCATTTTGAAGCAGATATTTTTCACAGCTGAAGTTCATATCTCATTCTCCTTGGAAAAAGAATTTTTTTATATTAATAAATAAATCTAATTTTTTTAGTAGTGATAGTAGTAGAGAAAATTTTTGTGGAAAACTCTCTCAAGTCCTTGTATTCAGGGCATTTCAAATGTTGAATGAATTGTGAACAAATTTGGCTCTTTCCACAGCCGGCATCACATACAATATTTTCAACATACGGCTTTCAACTTTCCAACATAAAAATGTTGAAAATCAGACCGAGTTTATATTGGAGGTTATGTCTCTCACAGTGCCTGCCATAGTCGGGTCTGTTTTAAGCAGATCCTCCACCTTTCTTATGGAGCTGAGGACAGTGGCGTGGTTCCTGTCCTCATACTCGGCGCCGATGTCTTTAAGGGAGAGGTTAGTCAGCGAGCGCATCAGGTACATTGAAACCTGTCTGGCCATGGCGGTATTTTTGGAGCGGCTTTGTCCCTTCAAATCCTCTGCCTTCAGAGAGTAATAGCGGGCGGTCTCCCGGATTATACTCTCCGGGGTGGGGATATAGGTGCCTATTCGGATTACGTCCTTTATGGCCCGTTTCACCGAGTCTATGGTGATAACGTCATCCAATATCTCTTTATAAGCTGTGAGACGTTTTATAACGCCCTCAATCTGCCTTATATTTGCGGTGATATTGTTGGCTATATATTCCACAGCTTCGTCGGAGAGAAGCAGGCCAAGCTGTCCGGCCTTATTTCTGGTTATGGCCATGCGGGTCTCCAGATCCGGAGGTTGGATATCTGCCATCAATCCGCCTTCAAAACGTGTGCGCAGCCGGTCGTCCAATATGGACATTTCCAGTGGGGGCCGGTCTGAGGTTATAACTATCTGATGACCGGCCTCAAAGATATTGTTGAAGGTGTGGAAAAATTCGTTCTGAGTCTGCTGCTTGCCGGCAATAAACTGGATATCGTCCACCAGAAAGAGATCCACGTTCCTGTACTTTTGACGGAATTCTTCGGCAGTGCCGTCCTTTATGGATTTTACCAGTTGGTTTGTGAATTCGTCTCCCTTGATATAGGCGATGCTCTTTTCAGGGCTGCGTTCATGGATCTGCTGTCCTATGGCCAGAAGCAAATGGGTTTTACCCAATCCGGAATTGCCGTAAATGAACAGGGGGTTATATGTCTTGCCGGGATTTTCCGCTACGGCTATGGCAGCGGCATGGGCAAACTTATTGGAGTTGCCCACTATAAAGCGGTCAAAGGTGTAGCCTGCCATTTCCGGAAGGGAACTGTCCACCTTTTTCTTTATTGCAAAATCGCTTATCTCATCCCCGGAGAGTATCAGAAGATCAAAGTCGCAGGAGAAAAGGTCGGACAGAGCAGCTTTTATAGTGTCGCCGAAACGGGAGTTAATAATATCCCTTTTAAAATCGCTGGTGGTATGGAGCACCAGACGGCTGTCCTCAATGTCCACCGGGGTGCAGTCGGAAAACCAGGTATTTATGGCGGTGGCTGTCAGCTGATGTGAGAGAATCTCTATAATTTTATCCCATATGTCATTCAGTGAGTTCATTTACAGCACCTCGCAGCAGATTTGCTTGCAATATTCCTAACTATATGAGTATATCAAAATCTTTTATTTTTTTCAAGACTTTGGGGAAGACATAAATATAATATAGTAAGATACACAAAATTCTAAACAAAAGGCGGCGGAAATTTTCCGCCGCCTTGAGATATATATTTTCTTTTTATTTCTTGGGTATAAGCACTTCAATGCCGCCCATGTAAGGCTGAAGTACCTTGGATATAGTCACGCTGCCGTCGGCCTTGAGGTGGTTTTCCAGATAGGCAATGAGCATACGGGGCGGGGCCACCACGGTATTATTCAGAGTGTGGGGCAGGTACATCTTTCCGTCTTCACCCTTCACTCTCATACGCAGGCGGCGGGCCTGGGCGTCGCCCAAGTTGGAGCAAGAGCAGACCTCAAAGTATTTCTGCTGCCGGGGAGACCAGGCTTCAATGTCGCAGGATTTCACCTTCAGATCCGCCAGGTCGCCGGAGCAGCACTCCAGCTGGCGCACAGGAATATCCATGCTGCGGAAGAGCTCCACGGAAAAGCGCCACATCTTCTCATACCAAGACATGGAGTCCTCCGGCTTGCAGACCACTATCATTTCCTGCTTTTCAAACTGATGGATGCGGTATACGCCTCTCTCCTCTATGCCGTGAGCCCCCTTCTCCTTGCGGAAGCAAGGGGAATAGCTGGTGAGAGTCTGGGGCAGGCTTGCCTCGGGGATTATCTGGTCGATGAACTTGCCGATCATGGAGTGCTCGGAGGTTCCGATGAGGTACAGGTCCTCGCCTTCTATTTTGTACATCATGGAGTCCATATCAGTCTGGCTCATCACGCCCTCCACCACGTTGCCGTGTATCATGAAGGGTGGTATGCAGTAGGTAAAGCCCTTGTTTATCATAAAGTCCCTGGCATAGGCCAGCACTGCAGAGTGGAGCCGGGCGATGTCTCCCATGAGATAATAGAAGCCATTGCCGGAAACCCGCCCTGCGGAGTCCATGTCTACGCCGTTGAAGCTCTCCATTATGTCGGTGTGATAGGGTATCTCATAGTCGGGCACTACAGGCTCACCGAAACGCTCTACTTCCACGTTTGCGCTGTCGTCGGGACCAATGGGCACAGAGGGGTCGATGATATTGGGGATAGTAAGCATGATGTGACGGATGCGCTGGGCGTATTCCTCCTCCAACTTTTCCAGCTCCTCCAGCCTTTCGGCATTGGCCTTGACCTGAGCCTTGATCTTCTCGGCCTCCTCCAGCTTGGAGGGGTCCTTCTTGGCCTGGCCCATGAGCATACCTATCTGCTTGGACAGGGCGTTGCGGCTTGCTCTGATATCGCTGGCCTCGGTGATGGCTGCCCGATTCTTAGCATCCAGCTCCAGCACCTCGTCCACCAGGGGCAGCTTTGCATCCTGGAACTTCTTTTTGATGTTTTCCTTTACCGCTTCCGGATTTTCTCTTATAAATTTGATATCCAGCATTTTCTTTTCTCCTTATTTGTTATTTCCTATCCTGCTTAAAAGCTCTATAAGCGCTTCCCTGTCATCTGCGCCGTAGAATTCAATTTCAATTTTACCGGTCTTTTTTCCATCTACGAGCCGCACCTTGCGGCCCATGGCCTCGGATAGCTGCCGGGATACTTCAGCGGAGTAATCTACCTTTACACCTTTGGAGGTTTCGGATTTTTCCTCAGGCTCACGGCCAATACGTGCCGCCAGCTGCTCCGTCTTCCTCACGGAGAGAGCCTTGTCCCTGACCTCTATTGCTGCCTTCAGCTGTTTTTCACTGTCCTCTATGGAAACCAGGGCCCGGGCATGGCCCGCGGAGAGTTCACCCTTCTCCACCATTTCCAGCACAGGTTTAGACAACGAAAGCAGGCGAAGAGCATTTGTCACCGCCGGACGGGAGCGGCCCACGCTTTTGGCCGTCTCCTCCTGGGTGAGGCCGTATTCCTCTATGAGGGTCTTGTAGCCCTTGGCTTCCTCAATAGGGTTCAGATCCTCCCTCTGTAGATTTTCAACCAGAGCCAGCTCCGCCGTGCGCCGGTCGTCTGCCTCGATGACCCTCACCGGCACCTCATGCAGCCCGGCCAGTCTTGCCGCCCGCCAACGTCTCTCCCCGGCGATTATCTGGTAATATCCGGTGTCCAGCTTTCTTGCGGTTATAGGCTGAATAAGTCCGTATTGGGCGATGGAGTCCGCCAGCTCCTGGAGGGCTGCCTCATCAAAATATTGTCTGGGTTGTTCCAGCCGGGGTTCTACCTTGCTTATGGGAAGAGTGAGCAGCTGGGAATCGCTGTCGTCAATGTCATCTCCTCCAAAGAGTACACCCAGACCTGTCCCAAGCCCCTTAGTATTTTTTGCTGCCATCAGTCAACCTCACTTTTCACTTCGGGCGATAAACTCCACGGCCAGGGCCATGTAAGCTTTGCTGCCCCTGTTTATTCTGTCGTAGACCACGCCGGGCAACCCGTGGCTGGGTGCCTCAGACAGTCTCACACTGCGGGGTATCACCGTCTCATACACTTTATCGGAGAGATAGCGGCGCAGCTCATTTGCCACCTGTATGGTGAGGTTTGCCCGGCTGTCGTACATTGTTAGGACTATTCCCTCTATGCCCAGCTTACGGTTCAAACGCCTGGAACACATCTTTATACTGGTCATCAGATCTGCTATACCCTCCAGAGCGTAATATTCGCACTGCATGGGTATGAGCACCGTGTCCGCCGCTACAAGAGAGTTCACGGTCAGCAGCTCCAGAGAAGGAGGACAGTCCATAAATATGTAGTCGTAATTACTTGAAATGGTATCCAGGGCCTTTTTCAGTACGTATTCCCTCTCCTCTGTCTCTATGAGTTCCACCGAGGCGGCGGCCAGTTCCTTACTTGCAGGGATAACGTCGCCATAGTCCGTATGTACTACGCAGTCGGCGGCCTTGGCCCCATTTATCAGCATGTCATAGGTATTGGGCCGCTGACTTTTGGATACGCCCATGCCGGAACTGGCGTTACCCTGGGGGTCGCAGTCCACCAGCAACACGTTCTTATCCATAAGACTGAGGGCCGCACAGAGATTGACACAGGTAGTGGTCTTGCCAACGCCGCCCTTCTGGTTTGCAATAGCAATTAGTTTAGCCATAACTCTTCTCCTTTTATATCTGGGGGCAATTATATCAGCTTTGGCTTTGCTTTTCAATCTCTCATTCCATACATTTGGTGTTTTAGAAAATTTTTTTGAGTTGCTTTTAAATTTTATATGGGCAAAGCAGCTTGACAAACGTAACAAAAAGTGGTACAAATGCTTGGCCTTTTCCACAGCAACTAGATGAGAGTTTCACGTGAAACATTTCCAAAGGAGACTTCCGGAGTAGTTTCACGTGAAACATCAAAAACAAACAGCTAGCCGTCAGCCCAAAAGCATGTCCATATCCTCAATGGTGATCCCTCTGTGAACGGCCATGTTTATACCATAGCCTATGGCTCGTGCCCCGCAGCGTACAAGAGAATCGATGCTTCTGGGCGTGACAAAAAGCCCGGCCATCTTATCGCCGGCAATGAGCCCGGCATCCATCACCGTAGGAATTCCTATAGATATCACGGGCACACCCAAAGTCTCCCTGCTTAGCTCTTGCCGGTCATTTCCAACGCCGGAGCCGGGAGATATGCCTGAGTCGGATATTTGTATACAGCGGCAAAGCCGATCAAGATCAGCTCCTGCCAAAGCATCAATTACAATCACAAGCTGGGGCTTTATCTCCCGGCATAGGAGAGAAATCTGCAAAGCACTCTCTACTCCGGAACTTCCCAACACTCCCGGCCTGCTCAGAGCCAGCGAAGAAAAAGCCTCAAAACCTTCTGCGCCGCTCTCCTTCAAATGCCTTGTAACAAGAATACTTGAGGCAGCAAGGCTGCCCAGAGCATCAGGAGTGATGTCCGGGTTTCCCAATGCAGCCACCAGTACCCTGCTGAAATCATTGCCGCAGCGGCCGATAATGTTTGCAAGAGCCTTTACCAGAGTTGGAAACTGTTCTGAGCCTCTCTGATATTGCTTTGGAGTATCAAGAGTAAAATATTTTCCCATGGGCTTTCCCAGAGCCTTTACGCCTCGCTCATCCAAAATTTCAACTGAGAACACTTCAAGTCCGTCCAGTTTATCACGCACCGCTCTGACTCCGTCAATTTCGGTTAATTCCTCGGAGTCATTCCCAAACTGGCGAAAGCTCTCACTGGCCAGATCCGTCCTGCCTCTATACAACATTTGAAAACCTCCAAATCCAAGATATAGTGTAGCATTCCCATAAAAAGCACAATAGATAACAGACAGAAAAAAATGAGAACTTTTTTTGAAAAAACACTTGATTTTCAAGGACTTCTTTGATATAATCCATCAATGCGAGTTGTGATGACTCAATTTTATAGGAGGAGGTGGCGATTGAAGCATGGCCAACATTAAATCTTCTGCAAAGAGAGACATTAAGTCCAAGGAGCTCAGAGCCAAGAACCGGGCTGACAAGACCGAGCTCAAGACCATGATGAAAAAATTTGACGCAGCCGTTGCCGAGGGCAACCGTGACAATGCCGTCAGTGCCTATAAAGTTGCTGTTAAGACTGTCGACCGCGCAGCCGGCAAGGGGCTTCTGCACAAGAACAATGCAGCTCATAAGAAGTCTGCTATGGCAAGCAAGCTCAACGAAATGGCTTGATCAAAACAAATTGAGGACATGCTTTCGGCATGTCCTTTTTTAATTTCTTTTGTTTTAGGGCGTAGAAAATGGAAAAGAAACTGATGCTTATCATAAATCCCTCAGCGGGAAAAGGTGCTTATAAAGTAAATCTGGGCGATGCCCTCCATGTGCTGGACATGGGCGGATATAGAACCAGCCTGTTTTTCACTTCCGAACCGGGAGAAGCCACAGAGTTTGCAACCTCCTATGCAATGGACTATGACACGGTGGCCTGTATCGGAGGTGACGGAACTCTCAGCGAGGTGATATCCGGCCTGATGGAGCTGAAATCTCCTCCACCTTTGGGTTATATACCCATGGGTACGGCAAACGATGTGGCGACTACTTTGGCTTTACCTAAGAACAATACGATAGGAGCTGCCCGCCGAATAGTTCACGGCAGTCCCCATCCCTTTGATGTGGGCGGCTTCGGTGACCGGGAGTATTTCGCTTATATTGCCGCCTTCGGTGCTTTTACAGAGGTGAGCTATGCCACACCACAGAGCCAGAAAAAGGTGCTGGGCCACCTGGCCTATGTGCTCCAGGGCGCCATGGCATTGCCAAAAATAGAGAGCTATAAAACCAGAGTGGAATATGACGGCGGCGTGATAGAGGGAGACTTCCTATATGGCAGCGTTTCAAACTCCACTTCCGTTGCGGGAATTGTGCATCTGAGAGACGACTTGGTCTGCCTTGGAGACGGATATTCCGAACTGGTACTGGTGAGAAATCCAGGTAACCTGGCAGAGTTCAAAAACATAGTGGACAGCGTGATTTACCAGAAGTACGATAATGATGACCTGCTTATCCTCCATACTAAAAGGGCAAAGTTCAGTTTTGAAAAGCCGGTAGCCTGGACCCGGGATGGTGAGGCCGGCGGAGAATATCAGGAAATACAACTTTGTAATTACCGCAGTCCGATACAATTTATATTTTAAAAGTAAGGGGGGAGCCTGTGAACTGCACCCCATTTGTTAGACAGTATGGTATACTGGATAACAAGTGGGGTGCTTTATTATGCCAAAAGGAATA
>CALWWB010000075.1 GCA_944385175.1 uncultured Oscillospiraceae bacterium
CTCTTTCTGCTACAGTGAAGAACAGTTACTATCCCGTCGGTGTGGAGGTTACCGTGGAGGACGGCGCCCTCACCGGCTACGGCAACACCGAGATCTGGACGGTAGGCGGCGGCGAGAGCGGCTGGACCTTCACCTCTCCCAACTACTGGGAGCGCACCTGCAGCACCTGCAATGCCAGAGATATTAAGATCGTGGAAGTTGCCCAGCCCAAGATTGTTTCCGGGGCCGGCGCGGTGTGGCGCCAGGGCAGCAGCAACGGCCTGAGCTTTACCTCGGATGCTCCCGTCAGCGAGTTCAAGTCCGTGATGCTCAACGGCTTTACCCTCTCCAGCACCTATTACACGGTCACCGAGGGCAGCACAATAGTCACGCTGAAAAAGTCCTGCCTGGATCAGCTGGGCGTGGGTACCCACACCCTGGCCATTGTGTCTGACGGCGGCACCGCCCAGACCACCTTCACGGTGAAGTCCAAAACCATCATCAACAACCAGACACCCACCTATAACAGCTCCAACCCCTGGTCTACGCCCAAGACCGGCGACAGCGCCAACATGGGACTTTGGATAGGCATGATAGCCGTCTGCGTTGTGGGCATGGGTGCAGTGGCGGTATTTGTAATAAAGAAGAACAAGCGCAAATAAAATATCCGGGCAAAGCCGTACAAAATTACAAAAAAGGAGCCGCAGCCTGCGGCTCCTTTTTTGTAACCCCGGTCATAAACGACGGGCAGGAATATGGGAATAAATCTGCCCGGCGGAAGATAAGTTGTGTATATACATTATAATATAGGAATGGTATAATAAAAGCGGATAGAGGGAGGCACAGGCGAAAAGAAGGAACTGCGGGCTTTTGCAGGACGGCGGCAGCTCAGCCGGAACTGAAAATTTTTTTGGAAACCGTGGGAACAAAGCGTGAGGATCGGGCGTCATATAAGTGACGATGGGAAAATGCAACAAAGAGTTACAAACAAGAGTTAAGAATTATTAAGATTACCTGAAAGGGATTGAGGAAAATGTGACAGAAATGCCGCAAAAAGGCGAGAAATAACACATTTGCTTGACATAACATTGCAAATAGTCAATATTCTCGTTCAGAGTAGTTACAAATTAGGAAAAAATTATAGCAAAACTATGAAAAAAGTACTTGCATTTTACATAACATCGTGGTACATTATATTCACACCAGAGATGGGTGGGGGAACCCATTGAAGGCAGACAAATCTTGTGTTTAAAAATAGCAATATAAGGAGACGGACAACATGAAAACAGCAACTAAAATTTTATCTATGCTTCTTCTGGTTGCCATGTGCCTGAGCCTGATGGGCGGCTCTGCTTATGCCAGCGGCCTGGCCCCTCTGGGAGACGGAAATTCAAATGAACTTCCTGCTTTGGGTGATACCGGCAGCACCACTAGCAGCAGCACCGGCACCGACGGCATATTCGGCCTTGCCCCGGTGGGAGACGACACAGGCTCTACCGGCAGCACCACTAGCAGCAGCACCGGCAGCACCAGCACCGGCAGCGGTTCCGGAGAGACAGTCTTCGGCCTCTACGATACTGACAGTGGCATGGAGCTCTACTCCTCTCTGGATCACAACTGGATCGTGGGCGCCAATGTGTATAAGACCCTGGACGAGGCTTTGGGCGCTGTAAGCTCCGGCGGCACCATTACCGTCAACGCAAATGTAACTCTCGATCCCAGCGTCACCATCAGCAAGAACGTGACCATCGACCTGCAGGGCCATAAGCTGACCCTCGGCAGCAATCAGATCTATGTCGCCAGCGGCGCCACTCTGAACCTGCAGAACGGCACGGTCAAAAACAAGACCAATGCGATCGCCTCTGTGGACGGTGCTCTGAATCTCTATGATATTACTGCCAATGAGCCTATCTTTAACGGCAACGGCAAGGTACAGATCTACGGCGGATGCAAGTTTGACAGTAATCCCGATGATAAGTACATGGCCCCCGGCTTCGGCTCCGACGGCAATGGCAACACCCAGGTCAACGAGGCCAGAATCGGCAATATATACTACAAGACCGCCCAAGAAGCTCTCCAGGCTGCAAAGTCCGGCGAGACCGTTACCCTGATCACCAACACCGGAGAGGCTAGGGACTATGTTGCCGAAGGCCTCAGCCTCAACAACAGCATCACTGTTGAAATGGGCGGCAACTGCCTGGTTTTGGAAGGCACTTCCATAAATAACGCAAACATCACCTTTAATGGCACCCAGATCAAGGGTACTGTTACCGGCAATAACGCCAACATCACTCTGGGCAGTGGTACTGACGCAGGCAACTTCTATCTCAACGGCGGTAGCCTTAGCATCACCGGCGGCGATGTGGGCAACATCGTTCCCAGCAATAATGCCACCGTCAACATGGGCAGCGGCACTATCCAGAAGATTCATGCCACTGGAAACAGCACCCTGAATGTCAGCGGCGGCACTGTTGAAGAGTTTGTTACCGATGCGAACGTGAGCATGAACCGCGCCATCACCGGTGGCCAGTGGAAAGTTGCCGATGGACACAAGCTGGCTTTCCAGTCTGCCATTGCCAACGGCTATGAGGCCGTGCAGGGCAATCCCTACTACACCGTGCGCAAGATCGGGGACAGCGGCAGCGGCGGCAACGATGGAAATTTCAATTACATCGTCTATGGTTCCCCCTATACCAGGAACAGCAACGGCAGCGTGTATGTTGACATCTCCGCTCAGTCCACCAACGGCTACTGGGTAGGCACCAATGCCAACGCCACCAACGCTACCAAGCTGCCCACCACCTACTACAGCCTGGTGAGCAATGTCTACGGTATGTACAATTATCGTCTGACCTTTACCAACAGCTACCTCAACTCCCTGGCAAACGGCACCTACTACATCTTCGCAGTGTACAACGGAAATACTGTCAGAATGGGCAGCTTTGTTGTCCAGGGTGACGGCGGTTCCATCATCCCCGGCAATGCTTCCGTGTGGCCTGTAGATGACACCTGGTACTCCGGCAGCGGCATGTACTACTTCTACGTAACTCCCGGCCTGCAGCTGGTAGAAGGCAGTGTTTATGACTACTACGACATTGTTATCGACGGTATGCAGATCGGCGGCGACAAGATCTCCTACAACGGCTACCAGAAGTTCGGTGTGGCCTCCAGCGTCATGGACACCCTGGCTACCGGTACTCACAGCATCACCGTTCTGACCACCAGCGGCTATGCCACCGGCAGCTTCCGTGTGGGTGCAACCCTCAGGGCTGTTGATACCGACAAGCATGTCATCGGCAGCAGCAAGAACCTCCAGTTCGTCTGCTCCGATACCATCTCCCGCGTGTGGGTTGGTTCCACCGAGATTACAAATAACTACGGTGACTACTACACCCTCAGCTCTTCCGGCAAGACCATCACTCTCAGAGCATCTTTCCTGAACAACCGCACCGCCGGCCAGACCTACACCCTCACCGTGCAGACTGCCTATGGCGATACCCCCAGCTGCACCTTCCAGATTCTTACCAGGGCTCAGGCAGCGGGCAGCCCCCAGACCGGTGACGAGAGCAACCTGGCCCTGTGGGCAGCAGTTCTCATCCTCTCCGGCGGAGCCGCAGTTGCGGTACTGCCTCGCCTGAAGAAGGGCAAGAGCGAGTAAGACCGGCTGAAAAAATCCATGAATAAGGTTCCCCCGGCTCAGAAGAGCCGGGGGAATTTTTTCCGCAAGGCAGGATTTTTGAACCGGCTTTTTCCGGCGGCTTTGCAGCAAAATGCCTATTTTGTATAGTCTGTAAAGTTTCTCTTGGAATTGACAGAGAAAGTATGTATAATAAAAACGAAAAGATTATTAGAAACAAAACTTTCAGATAAGGGAGATATGCGCATGGATGCAAAATACCTGGACTATATCCCCGCAGGGGATATATATCTTTTTAACACCGGCAAGGCTCAGAAAGCCTGGCTTTGCTATGGGTGCCGCTATGTTCCGGAAGTGAATGCCCACCGCTTTATCCTTTGGGCCCCAAATGCCAAGGCGGTATCGCTGGTGGGTGATTTTAATGGCTGGGACAGGGGAGCTACCCCCATGGAGCCCATGGAAGGCGGTGTTTGGGTCTGCTTTGTGGAAGGCCTCTATGACAATGCCCTGTACAAATACTGCGTGACCCAGGCCGACGGAAGGCAAGTGCTGAAGTCTGACCCCTTTGCCGCCTTTTCTCAAAACGGCAAGGACACCGCCTCCATCGTCTGGAACGGCGGCTGCTATCAGTGGACGGATAAGGAGTATTTGAAAAAACGGGCAAAGCGCAATCCCCTCAGCGAGCCCATGAGTATTTACGAGGTGCACCTGGGTTCGTGGAAGGACTTGGGCTATGAAAAGGCTCAATACCGGCTGCTGGGCGAGGCTCTGGCCGCTTACTGCAAGGACATGGGTTACACCCATGTGGAGCTGATGCCCGTGTCCGAATATCCCTATGACGGTTCCTGGGGCTACCAGGTGACGGGATACTACTCACCTACCTCCCGTTATGGTAATCCCGACGACTTCAAATGTATGGTGGACACACTCCATGCCGCAGGCATAGGCGTCATTATTGACTGGGTGCCTGCCCACTTCCCCAAGGATGAGCACGGCCTGGCCCGCTTTGACGGCACAAACCTTTTTGAGTGCAAGGAGCAGCGTATGGCCGAGCACCCCGACTGGGGCACCCTTATCTTTGACTACGGCTCCAACCAGGTGCAGAGTTTCCTCATCTCCTCTGCCTGCCTGTTTTTTGAGGAGTACCATGTGGACGGCATAAGAGTGGATGCAGTGTCCTCAATGCTGTATCTGGACTATGGCCGGGGCAGCAACTTTACCCCCAACAAGGACGGCGGCAACACCAACCTGGAGGCCGTGGCCTTCCTGCAGAAGATGAACACCACAGTGCTTCAGAATTACCCCGGAGCCATTACCATTGCTGAGGAGTCCACAGCTTTCCCCCTGATCACCGGGAAAGTGGAGGATGGCGGCCTGGGCTTTACCTTCAAGTGGGACATGGGCTTTATGCATGATACCATCGACTACATGTGCCTGGACCCCTATTTCCGCAGCTATAACCACAACCGCCTCACCTTCTCCATGATGTATGCCTTTTCCGAGAACTTCGTGCTGGCCTACTCCCACGACGAAGTGGTCCACGGCAAGGGCTCCATGGTCAACAAGATGAGCGGGGATTATGACCAGAAGTTTGCCTCCCTGCGCACCCTGTACGGCTATCAGTTTGCCCATCCGGGCAAGAAGCTGTGCTTCATGGGCGGTGAGTTCGGCCAGTTCATAGAGTGGAACTGGCAGCAGCAACTGGACTGGATGCTCTTGGAATACCCCAAGCACGAGGGCATGCGCCAATATTACCGAGAGCTCAACCGGGTATATCAGAGCCATCCGGCCCTATACCGCATAGACCGCTCCTGGGACGGATTTAGCTGGCTGAACGTGGACGACAAGGAGCGCAGCTCCATTGCCTTCCTGCGCTCTTCTCCCAAGGATGACGACTATGTGGTCTGCGTGTGCAACTTCACTCCCGTGGACTATGAGGATTTTGTCATTGCCCTGCCCAGAGAGGGTACCTTGAACAAGATATTCAGCAGCGAGGATGAGATTTACGGAGGCAGCGGCAAGCCCTGCAAAAAGCGCATCAGCTCCAGAAAGACACCGTTCCTGGACATGCAGTTTTCCGCTAATGTAACTCTGCCGGCCATGTCCTGCCTCTTCTATAGCTTCAGGCCAAAGAAGGAAGAGAAAACAGCCAAGGCCGCAAAGACCGTGAAAGCAGCCAAGGCTGCAAAGACCGTGAAAGCAGCCAAGGCTGCAAAGACCGTGAAAGCAGCCAAGGCTGCAAAGAACTCCAAGGGTGGGAAGAAAAAGTGAGGCCGTGCCCCGTTTCGGTTCTCCATAATAAAGGAGGTTGACCAATGAAGAAAGAATTCAAAGATATGCTTCGGGAGCGCGGCCGCACGGAAATGCCCAATGTGCTGCTGGCCTCTGCCGAGTGTGCGCCCCTGTCCAAGACCGGCGGTCTGGCCGACGTGGTGGGCACTCTGCCAAAGTCCCTGAAAAAACTGGGTATAGACGCCAGAGTCATAACACCTTACCACCGCTGCATTAAGGAAAAGTACGCCGATAAGGTGGAGCACATGTTCTACTTCTATTCCAGGATGGGCTGGCGGAATGCCTATGTTGGCCTGGAAAAGCTGGTGCTGGACGATGTGACGATATACCTTATAGACAATGAGCAGTACTTTGGAGACAACATATATAGGGGCGGAGGCGTGGAAGGGGAGCAGTACTCCTTCTTCTGCCGGGCTGTGCTGGATGTGATCCCCAACCTGGATTTCAGTGTGGATATTATCCACTGCAACGACTGGCATACCGCCATGATGCCCATGCTGGCCCATACCCAGTACAGGGGCTGGGTGCAGGACAAGATAAAATACCTGCTCACAATACACAATATAAAGTTCCAGGGCCGGTACGGCTTTGAGTTCGTACAGGATCTGCTGGAGGTGGACAGAAGCTACTACGTCAGCGACTATCTGGAACAGGACGGATGCGCCAATTACCTGAAGGCCGGCTGCGTTTTTGCAGACAGGATAAATACCGTCAGCCCCAGCTATGCAAAAGAGATTTTGACCCCGGAGTACTCCGAGGGTCTGGAGGGCATACTCAATGCCCGCAGCGCCCAGCTGACAGGTATCATTAACGGTATTGACACCAAGGTTTTCAACCCCGGAAAGGACCCTGCCCTGCCTGCCCACTATGACCGTGGACACCTGAGAGGCAAGGCCCAGTGCAAGGCGGCTCTTCAGGAACAGATGGGTCTGGAAGTGAGGCCGGATGTGCCCATCTTTGCCATGGTCACCCGGATGACCGCTCAGAAGGGCTTTGACCTGGTGGCCTGCGTTCTGGACGACCTTATGAGCCGGGAGGACATGCAGCTCATGCTCCTGGGCAGCGGTGAGACCCGCTTTGAGAATTTCATGCGGGGAGCCGAGAGCCGCTACAGAGGCAAGGTCTGCTCCTACATCGGTTACAATGAAGAACTGGCCCACCTGGTCTACGCAGGCAGCGACTTCTTCCTTATGCCTTCCCGTTTTGAACCCTGTGGACTGAGCCAGATGATAGCCATGCGCTACGGCTGCATACCCATAGTCCGGGAGACCGGCGGCCTCAAGGACACGGTGAAGCCTTACAACCGCTTTACCGGAGAGGGCACCGGCTTCACCTTTGCAAACTTTGACGCCTGGGAGATGCGGGATACCATACGCACCGCCTTGAGCTGCTACAGGAACGACGAGATTATGCGCGGCCTTATAAACTATGCCATGCAGGAAAATTTCAGCTTTGATTTATCAGCAGAGGAGTACGCAAGACACTACATATGGATGCTCTAAGGAGATATAAGGTTTATTTTGGCGGCAGTTACAAGGAACACTGGTCCCAGGGCTGCTGCATGACAGTCAGCTACAGCGACCGTAAGTGTGTGGATGCAGAGTTCAGGGACGGACGCTGGGTGCCGGTAGGCGGCGATGAAAAGCTGGTGGAGCGGCTGGAGACGGCGCCCATGGAGTGCCTCATCCAGCGTTACTTCCAGGCCTCGGCCACCAGCTATGCGGCAATCCATGAGTGCCTTCTCATGGGTCTGACCCCGGACAGGCTGGGAGAGTGTTTCTATTCCAGGGGCAATCCACTTATGGCCCCGGAGCTGATGCGCCTTTTGATGGATGACTGCGGCTTTTCATTGAATGACGCATATTATGCGGTGTCCCGCTGCTGTGACGACATGCGCTCCACGGGGATAAATCTGGAGGACATGTATGCCCTCCAGCCCCGCACCGCCAATGTTATCGGCGTGCTGCGACACACGGCGGCAACGGTGTTGGCCGTGGCCCATGACAGCCGCATGGCCATGTACCGCAGCCCCTACGGCGCGGTGGAGTGCGGGCAGGAGCTGCGCTTGGCCTTCCGGCTTTTGGGGGGCAAGGTTAAAAAAGCGGATCTGATCGTCTACGGGGACAATGTGGAGTGGAGTTACCCCATGAAACAGGTGGGCAGCTGCTATGTCGCCAGCTTCAGTGCTCCGGAGACTGCCCAGGCCCTTTGGTATCGTTTCAGGATAGAGACCGTGGTGGGCTGCCACTGGCTCTGTCCGGACGGCACCGGATATATCGGCCGGCTCATGGGCCGGGAGGGGGGAGGCTTCCGCCTGACGGTGTATCAGCGGGGCTTTGACACCCCGGCCTGGTTCCGCCGCAGCGTCATGTACCAGATATTCCCCGACCGCTTTGGCTTCAGTGACGACGATACGGCGGAGAAGGGCATAGAATACCACCGCTCCCTGGGCCAGACCCCGGAGCTGCACAAGAGCTTGAACGAACCGGTGCGCTGGCAGCCCAGGCCCTTTGAGAGCAATTACAGCCCCGATGATTTCTATGGCGGTACATTCAAGGGCATAGAGGGGAAACTGCCCTACCTCAAGGAGCTGGGCATAGGCTGTATCTACCTCAACCCCATTGTGGAGGCCCGCTCCAACCACCGCTACGATGCCTCAGACTATCACCGTCCCGACCCTATACTGGGCACCATGGAGGACTTTGAGCACCTGTGCGCCAAAGCCGGGGAAATGGGGATACGCCTGATACTGGACGGAGTATATTCCCACACCGGGGCCGACAGCCGCTACTTCAACCGCTACGGCAGCTACCCCGGAATAGGAGCCTGTCAGGGTAAGGATTCCGAATATTACCGCTGGTACGACTTCAGCAAATTCCCGGAAGAGTACCGCTGCTGGTGGGGCTTTAAGGATCTGCCGGAGGTGGACGAACAAAACCCCAAATGGCAGCAGGATATAGTCACCGGAGAGAACAGTGTGGTTAAGCTCTGGCTCCGCCACGGGGCTTCCGGTTGGAGACTGGATGTGGCCGATGAGCTGCCTGACGATGTGCTGGAGCTGATAAGGGATGCGGCGAAAGAAGTAAAGCCAGACGCGCCGATTATAGGCGAGGTCTGGGAGGACGCTATCATCAAGGAGAGCTATGGCAGCCGCCGCCGCTATGCCCTGGGCTCAGCCTTGGATTCGGTGATGAACTATCCTTTCAGAGATGCGGTACTTGCTTTTATGCACGGCTATTCTGATGCCCATGCTCTGTGTGAGTTTCTGATATCTCAGCAGATGAACTACCCTAAGCCCATGTATTATGCCCTTATGAATTTGCTGGGCTCCCACGATGTGGAGAGATTGCGTACCGCCCTTGCCACCAATGTATGGCTCCGGGCCCTGAGCCGGGAGGATCAGCTGAAGATATACTTCGGCAGGGAGGAGCTGGACAGGGCTGCCGCCCTGCAGCGGCTCTGCGCAGTGCTGCAATTTGCCCTGCCTGGAGTGCCATGTATCTATTACGGGGACGAACAGGGGATGTGCGGCATAAACGATCCCTTCAACCGTATGCCCTTCAGAGAGGGGGACGAGTCTCTCCATGACTACTATGCTGCCCTGGCTCAGCTCAGAAACAGTACACCGGTCTTGGCTACAGGCCAGGCCAGCTTCATGGCGGCAAACAAGGACGTCCTGCTTATTTTGCGCTACATTAAAGACGGAGTAGACGCCTTTGGTGAGAGCGCGGAAAACGGAGCTTATCTTGCAGTGATAAACCGGGGAGAGCAGGCCTACAGCTATGTGGCCCACTGCCAGGAGGCAGGCTGCGGCAGCTACTGTGGCAGCATAGGACCAATGAACGCAGATATTATAAAACTCAAGTGAATTGAGAAACCATAGTGAAAAACCGCAGGAGACATGACTACTCCCCCTATAGAAGACTTTTCTTTGTCTTCCATAGGGGGAAGCATATCAAAATCTCTGCGGTTTTTCCTTTTGACCTATCAGATTTTGAAGGCTTTCTGCAAGGCGGCGTCGGGGCCCAGGACCAGGATGGAAGAGCCGCGATTGAGCACGGAGTCTGGCATTACATTGAGATTCAGCTTGCCGTTTTCCCTGATGCCCAGGATGTTTATGCCGTGTTTTTTGCGGATGTCCAACTGAGCTACAGTTTTGCCCACCCAGTTTTCAGGAATGGAAAGCTCATATATGGAGTAGTCGCCCTCAATCTCTATGTAGTCCAAAATATGTTCCGAGGTGCAGCGTATGGCTATCCAGGCCGCAAGCTGCTTTTCCGGATAGACCACTTGGTCGGCGCCGTTGCGCAGCAGAAATTTTTCCTGCACGCCGCTGGATGCCCGGGCGATGACATGCTTGGCGCCCAGATCCTTCAGAAGATAGGCCGTCTCCAGGGAGTTTTGAAAATTGTCTCCAATGGCAACTATGCAGGAGTCAAAGCTGTCCACCCCCAGACTCTCCAGAAATGCGCGGTTGGTGCTGTCTCCTATCTGGGCACTTGTAGTGAAGGAGAGGACACTGTTTATACGCTCCTCATTGCTGTCCACGGCCATGACTTCGTGGCCCATGGAATTTAGCTTCCTTGCAATATGGCTGCCGAAGCGGCCCAGCCCGATTATCAAAACGGATTTCATATATGTCTCCTATCTGCCGCTGAGCGGCTGTTTTATATTTTGTTTTACCCTACGGTGAGCTTGCCCTGGGGATAGCGGGCGGAAATACCCTGGCTGGGGGCTGTAGTGGCAAAGATGAGGGTCAGGCCGCCAACCCGGCCCATATACATGAGAAAGATGAGAATGGCCCGGGACAGCTGACCAAGATTCGGGGTAATGCCCAGGGTAAGGCCGACGGTGCCTATGGCCGAGGCGGTCTCAAAAAGGCAGGTTAGCAGAGGCAGCTGCTCCACCCGGCTGATTATCAGGGCGCCGGCAATAAACAGTGTGAGGTACATGGCAAAAATGGTGGAGGCGCTGCGCACCGTATCGTCCGAGACTCGCCGGCCGAAGAAACGGGCACTGTCCCGATGACGGAATACGCAGATGGCATTCGCTATAAGCACTGCCAAAGTGGTGGTTTTCATGCCGCCGGCAGTTGAACCCGGGGAACCGCCCACCAGCATGAGCATTATCATGATGAAAATCCCGCAGTCGCTGAGCTGGGTAAGGTCAACAGTGTTAAAGCCTGCTGTGCGGGGGGTAACGGACTGAAATAGGGAACCCAGCACACGGGGCAAAGTGTCCATTTCCGACAGCTCAAAAAAGAAGAAATAGACGGCGGGGATAAATATGAGCAGCAGGGAGGTGACTATGGCCACCTTGCTTTGCAGCTGGTAGCGCCTGAAATGCAGGCCGTTGCAGCGTATGTCGTCCCAGGTGAGAAAGCCGATGCCGCCGATGACGATGAGGGACATGATGGCGATGTTCACCAGAGGATTGGCCACGTAGGCGGTGACGGAGGAATAGGGGCTGTCTATGCCCATCAGGTCGAAGCCAGCGTTGCAGAAGGCGGAAATGGAGTGAAAGACGCTGTAGCCAATGCCTCTGAGCAGGCCGAAGCGGGGGATGAACACAGGCGCAAAGAGCAGAGCCCCCATGAGCTCAAAGACCAGGGTCATCCTGATTATAAAACCGGTCATGCCCACTATGCCCTCCAGCTTGTGTGCGGAGATGGACTCCTGCATGGTGCTGCGCTGTTTGAGGCTGATGCGCTTGCCGGAGATGGAATAGAGGGCCACCGCAATGGTGACAACTCCCATACCTCCAATCTGAATGAGGAGGATGATTACCGTTTGGCCGAATGTAGACCAGTAGGTGGCGGTATCGTGGACAACCAGCCCGGTGACGCATACAGCTGAGGTGGCTGTAAAGAGGGCGTCGGCAAAGGGAGCACCCTGCCCATGGACTGTGGAGAAAGGCAGCATTAGAAGCAAGCTGCCGAGAAGTATCACTGCGGCAAATCCCAATATGATTATTTGAGATGAAGAAAGCCGTCTTATAAAATTCTGCATTCCGACTCCTCCGGAGATGATTTATACATTTCAGGTACAAGACACATGATACCACAATCGGCATTAAAAGTGTATAAAAAAATAAACGACAGGGATGGCAGAGCCTTGGCTGAAACAACGAATTTCCTTTGAATACAGATATATTTTTTGTGCGTTTGGAAGAAAGCTGAATTTGGGTATTGACAAGATGTGAAAATTGCGATAGTCTCAGCCTAACAAATAAATAATTGCCCGGGGCCAAAGGGCTTCGGGACAATGGTAGAGGCGCGGTCGTCATTACTAGCCTGCATCCGCAGGGGAGTCAGAACTCCCGATGGGGCGAAAGGGGCCACCGCCGAAGTGGAAAAGAGGTTCTGAAGCTTTTCTGCTGGGTCGCCGGAGAATAT
>CALWWB010000076.1 GCA_944385175.1 uncultured Oscillospiraceae bacterium
AAGCTCCGCCCGGAGGGCATCGTCCAGGTCGTGGTTCATATAGGCGATCCGGTCAGAAAGGCGCACCACCGTGGCCTCACGGGTATCATCCGGGCTGCCGTGGGTGTGGTGGAGGATACCCATCCGGGTCTCGTAGCACAAATTCAGCCCCCGGCCGTCCCGTTCCAGCCGGTCCACCACCCGCAGGCTCTGCTCATAGTGGTGGAAGCCTCCGGGATGTATGTTCCGGAGCGCCCGTTCCCCGGCGTGTCCAAAGGGTGTGTGGCCCAGATCGTGGCCCAAGGCGATGGCCTCGGTGAGGTCCTCGTTCAGGGCCAGGGCCCGGGCTACGGTCCGGGCAATGCGGCTGACCTCCAGAGTGTGGGTCAGGCGGGTGCGGTAATGGTCCCCTTCCGGCTGAAGGAAGACCTGGGTCTTGTGCTTCAGGCGGCGGAAGGATTTGGAGTGGGTTATCCGGTCGATGTCCCGCTGGAAGCAGGTGCGTATGTTGCACTCCGGTTCCGGCACAAGCCGCCCTTTGGAATTCTCGGACAGAATGCCGTAGGGGCCGATGAAAAAATGCTCGGCCTTTTCCCTCTCTAGGCGCGGACAGGACATGGCGCTCACCTGCCTTTACATATTATGTATGGTGCCGGAGGGTGCTGTGCGCTGCCGACACGAAAATTAACGGGAGATTCAATCTCCCGTTAACTATATACGACCTTTATTTTTATTTCCCTTTATTTTTTGAAAAAATTTTTTCACCTTATTCTGACCGCCCTGTGGCTTTCTCCCGTAGGGCTCGGACGCACGGTACCGCAGCTTACATCAAAGATACGTTCCGACAGCCTTTCAAAAGTCTCTGCAGGTACCAGGGCCTTTATGGTGACCCCGGCGCCGTATTCCATGTCCTCCACTATGCCGCCCAGGGCGCCAAGTTCCGCTTTCAGCCGCTCGGCCATGGCATAGGAACAGGGAATATCCGCCGCTACCCAGGGCCTTACGACAGAGACCCCTGCGGCATCCAGCGCGTCCTTTGCGCTTTTTGTGTAGGCCCGCAGCAGCCCGCCGGCACCCAGCAGCACACCGCCAAAATAGCGGGTCACCACGCAGACCAGGTTACACACGCCCTCCCGGCGAAAGACCTCCAGCATGGGGATGCCTGCGGTGCCCTGGGGCTCCCCGTCGTCGCTGTAGCGTTCCGGGCCATCCCGAAGAATGTAGCACCAGCAGTTGTGCCTTGCGTCGTAATATTCCTTTTTCATGGCGGCAATGAAATCCCGGGCCTGGGCCTCGGTCTCCACCGGGCGCACATGTCCCAGAAAGCGGGAGCGCTTTTCTGTAAATTCCGCCTCGCCTGGGCCGGAGGGGATGTAGTATTCTCCCATTATTCCCAGTCCTCCCTGGGTTCGGTATAGCCGGGGATATATTCCTTTATTCGCCCGAATAGCTCAGGGGAGACTGTGACCTCCGCCTCTATGCCATCGTCGGTATATTCCATGCTGTGTATGACCGCCTCACGGTTAAGGGCGTCCACCAGGGCGGAGGCGGCATAGGGAAGGCGAAGGCTTACCCGGCGCTTGCCCCGGTCCAGCATTTTGGAGAGCTTTTCCACCAGCTCTGCCGCGCCCTCTCCGCTCTTGGCCGAGATGCACACCACGTCTTCCCCGTGGGGCAGAATACCGATATAGGCATCGCACTTGTTGTATACACGGATGCAGGGGGTAGCCTGGGCCCCCAACTGGAGGATGAGCCTGTCCACAACACGGGCCTGCTCCACCCACTCGGGGTTGGAGATGTCGATAACGTGGAGCAGCACGTCGGCGTAGCTCAGCTCCTCCAGAGTGGCCTTGAATGCCTCTATAAGATGGGTGGGGAGTTTGCGGATAAAACCCACGGTGTCGGAAAGCAGGACCTCCTGAGTTTCGTCGATCCTGAGCCTGCGGGTAGTGGTGTCCAGCGTGTCGAACAGCCTGTCATTTGCGGGAATGTCCGAACCGGTGAGGCAGTTTAAAAGGGTGGACTTGCCTGCATTGGTGTAGCCCACCAGGGCAACTACGGGCATGGCGTTTTTCTCCCTTTTCCGGCGCTGGGTGCTGCGCACCTTACGCACGGCGGCCAACTCCTCCTCCAGCTTCTGTATCTTCCGACGGATGTGCCGCCGGTCAGTCTCCAGCTGGGTCTCACCTGGGCCGCGGGTACCTATTGGAGAGGAGCCGCCGGAGGCGGTCTGACGCACCAGATGGCTCCACATACCGGTGAGCCTGGGCAGCAGATACTTGTATTGAGCCAGCTCCACCTGGAGCTGGCCCTCTCTTGTCCGGGCCCGCTGGGCAAAGATATCCAGTATAAGGCCGGAGCGGTCCAGCACCTTTACCCCCAGTTCCTCTCCCAAAACCCTCATCTGAGAAGGGGAGAGCTCGTTGTCAAAGACGGCCAGATCACAGTCATTGGCTTCTATCAGCTCTTTCAGCTCCCTGACTTTGCCGTCGCCTATGAAGCTTCGGGGGTCGGGGCTGGGACGGCTCTGCATAACTATTGCCACACTCTCGCCACCGGCAGTCTCCACCAGGGCGGCCAGCTCCTCCATGGATACCTCCGTGGAGCGCTCGTGTTCGTCCATGCTGGCGGCGGACAGACCTGCCAGGACGGCTCTTTCCTTTTTTGTCTGAATATTTTCCATATTGCTCAAGCAGCGCCTTTCTCTCCCCTCTGGGGGAGGCTGGGAGTCTCCACCGGGGGCACGGGATCATTGCCGGCGCCGTAGCGCCAGATGCGGCAGACGGCGGCGATGAATTCCTCGTCGCTCATGTCCTCTCCGCAGGTAAAGCTCAACAGCACCTGCCGCTGCAGCTCCAGATCTTCGCCTTCTTCCAGAGCCGACTCCAGCCTGGAGACGGTGGAGAAGTAGCCCGTAGGCAGCACCAGGGCCTGGGCATAGCGCACATCCCCCAGCTTCATCAGCAGGAAGCTGCTGAGGTAATAGGAGGAGGGCCTGGGCGAGCTGCCCTGGGGAAAGGCCGCATGAGGTACCAGCTGGAAATTGTATATCTTTGCCAGCGTGTTATAACTGCACAGCTCCGCCATGACGGTGATGCCCTTGCTCTCATTGCCGTTGGAGGGCAGATAGACATACTCCACATAGGCGTTCTCCTGGAGAGCGCCCTGGGAGTCCAGTATCACCTGATGGCTGGTCTTTTTCAGGCTGAGCGGCTTATATTGGCTGCGGCTCTCGGTGAAGATGGAGCCGGGCAGGAACTCTGCACCAAAAAGCTTGAGGCTCTCGCTGTGGCTCAGCTCCTGCTCAAAGCGCTCGCCGGATACTCCGGGATCGGACATGTTGAAGGAGAGAATGTCGTTCCATATATAGTTTTCCGGCGAGGAAGTGCTGAACACCGGTGCAGAGGTGGGCGTTGGCGTGGGGGCCGAGTCCACCTGTGGCATCTCCCAAGGGCCGGTATCGCCGCAGCCGGAGAGCAGGCAGACTGCCAGCAGCAGCGGTATAATTATCCTTTTCATAGTTACCTCATGGAAAGAAGTTATTTTATTAAATAATTATACCCCATTTTGCCGGTATAGGCAACATCAAATAAACAGACGCCTCCGGCGCTTGCGCCGCATGAAGTCCCCCTTGGCCTCCACCAGAATGATATCGCTGCCTATGCGCTCAATACAGCTCCAGGGCAGCACATAGTCGTCCTCACGGCCCAGCAGACCAAACATTTTTGCCCGGCCGGGGGTGATAAGGGATATGATGCGCCCGTCGGTGTCGTCAAACTCCAGGTCGCAGATATAGCCCAGACGCAGCCCGGTATGGATGTCTATTACCTCTCTGTAGCGAAGGTCTGAAAAATAACTGAGCATAAAGCCTCCCCCCTCATATAAAAGAGTATATAAGGGAGAAGGCTTGTATTATGAGACGACAGGGCGGCGGGCAGTCATTTTATTGCTGCGCTCTTGGTTCCCTGGCCTTAGGTATGGATATGGTCAATATGAGGGAGTCCTCCGTCTCCTCCCGGCGCACTCCGGCGGCGATGCCCCCCTGCTTCATAAGATCTATGCTCCGGGACAGGGTGTTGAGGAAAACCCGCACATCCTTTAAAACAAAGGTGCGCCTGCCCTCCGGCTTTTCTGCTTCTACAGCTTCTTCCTGACGCCTTTCCAGAAGTGCATCCACATAGGCGTCGGCGGCGGCTACTGTAAGGCCGTTGTCGATCATGTACAGCAGGGCTTCCCGCTGCTCCTCGGCCCCGGGCAGACGCAGCAGGGCCCGGCCGTGGCGCTCACTGAGCCCGTTTTCCCTGAGACTGTCCAGCACGTCCTGAGGCAGCTTCAGAAGGCGCAGCTTGTTGGCCACGGCGCTCTGGGACTTGCCTATGCGCCGGGCGGCCTCCTCCTGGCTCATGCCGAACATGCGTATGAGCTGGTTAATGCCGTTGGCCTCTTCAATAAAATCCAGATCCCTGCGCTGGAGATTTTCTACCAGGGCGATAAGGCTGGCATCCTCCATGTTCACATCCAGCAATATGCAGGGAACCTCCCGGAGTCCCGCCAGCTTGGCCGCCCTGAGCCGCCGCTCTCCGGCCACCAGCTCGTAGCGGCTGCCCCGTATCCTCACGGACAGGGGATTTAATATACCGTAATCCCTTATGCTTCGGCTCAATTCCTCCAGAGACTCGTCATCAAAGAGTTTGCGGGGCTGGACAGGATTGGGATATATGTCCTCGGTGTTGAGATAGATTATGCCGCCCCGTCTCAGAGCGGGCCGGCTGCGTATAGCCTGCATGGCCATGCCTCCTTATCTTGTGGTCTGTAAGGAAAGCATACACTGGATATTGTGCGAATCCAGGGGAAAAAAGCCGCGTCCCGCTGCGAAAAGCAAGTTTTTTAAGCGGAGCCGAAAAAACGCGGGTTCCGGGTGAAAACTGCGGGAAAAAGAGAAGAGAGAGAAAATAAAAAATTTAGTGATTTATCACGCTAATGTGTTGACAAATTTCTGAGGCGGTGCTATTATTGCTTTATCCTTTAAAAGGGTGAGAAAATGTTGAGGTGATTTCAATGAAAAAGATATTTGCGCTGGCGCTTGTCCTTCTTGTGGCCCTCAGCTGTGCCGCCTGCGGCAGCAGCGGGGAAAAGGATCTGCTTACGGAAATAAAGGAACAGGGCTATATAGAGCTTTGCACCGAGCCCTATTTTGCCCCCAACGAGTTCATAGACCCCACCAAGACCGGGGATGAGCAGTATGTGGGCATGGATATTGAGATAGCTCAGTACATTGCCGACAAGATCGGTGTTGAGCTCAGGATAGTCCCCCTGGACTTCACTGCCGTGCTGGCGGGTATAGCCGACGGCAAATATGACATGGCCATCTCCGCCATAGCCTATTCCCCGGAGCGGGCCTCCGCCATGACTCTCTCCAACGTGTACCAGACTTCCGACGGCTACGGCTTTATGGTGCGCGCCGAGGATGCGGACAAATATAACTCTATAGAGGATCTGAAAGACGCCGTAGTTATCACTCAGTCCGGCTCTGTGCAGGAATCCCTCTACAACGAGAATGTGATGGAGTGCAAGGAGTTCAAACTGGTGGCCAATATGACCGACGGCTATCTGGCGGTGGCGGAGAATAAAGCGGATGTGTGCATCTGCTCCACCGAATCCGCCCAGCTCTATGCCGATGCCAACGGCGGCCTGTACATTCCGGAATTCCGTTTCGATATAGACCCCAACATGAACGGTACCGTGGTGGCTCTGCCCCCACAGGGCAGCGAGAGCCTGCTGGAAGTGGTGAACGAGGCCATTGCCGAGCTCAACGAGCAGGGCCTGATAGAGCAGTGGAATGAGGAATACACCGCTTATGCCTCTGCTCTGGGCATCGAATAAGACACAAATTCTGACTGAGCAGTCAACGGGAGCTGGAACTGATGGATAAGATAATAGGCCTGCTGGAAAAATATTATCCGGTATACCTGCAGGGCCTCTGGGGTACACTGTGGATCTCCGCCGTCACCGTGCTGTTGGGCACGGTGCTGGGGGTGCTGGTAGCTGTGCTGCGCATGAGCCGGTCAAAGGCCCTCAACGGTATTGCCGGGGCCTACATAGAGATACTGCGGGGAACACCCATACTATTGCAGCTGTACTTTTTCTGGATAGGATTGCCGAAGCTCCTGCCCTTCCTGGAGCTGAGCGACACCCAGTGCATTGTGGTTGCTCTGGTGATAAACGCTTCTGCCTATATCGCCGAGATCATCCGGGCGGGCATAGGTGCCGTGGACAAGGGCCAGTGGGAGGCGGCCCGGAGCATCGGCCTCACTGAGACGCACCTGATGACCCATGTGATAATGCCCCAGGCGGTGAAGAACATCCTCCCTGCCCTGTGCAATGAGTTCATAACTACCGTGAAGGGCACCTCCCTGGCTTCGGTGTTCTTCGTGGGTGAGCTGATGACCAGCTACCGCAGCGTCCAGGCGGCGACCTTCCTGGCCCTAGAGTCCCTGACAATAGTGGGCATCATATATTTCCTGCTGAACCTTATCCTGTCCCGGCTCCTGCGAGTCCTTGAAAGGAGGATGACTGCCAGTGACTGAGGAGATCATCCGTACCGAAAACCTGACTAAAAACTTCGGCAGCCTGGAGGTGCTCAAGGGCATCTCCACTACCATCCGCCGGGGGGAAGTTGTATCCATTATAGGCCCCTCGGGAGGCGGCAAGTCCACCTTTCTCCGCTGCCTGAACCTGCTGGAGGAGCCCAGCGGCGGCAAGGTCTTTTTCAAAGGTCAGGACATTACCGATAAAAAGCTGGATATCTGTAAATTCCGCCAGAGCATAGGCATGGTGTTCCAGAACTTCAACGTCTTCCCCAATATGACGGTGCTGGAAAACATCACCCTGGCCCCGGTGCTGGAGAAGAAGGTGCCCAAGGCCCAGGCCCGGGAAGAGGCCATGGCCCTGCTGCGCCGGGTAGGCCTGGAGGACAAGGCGGAGGAATATCCCCGGAAGCTCTCCGGCGGTCAGAAGCAGCGTCTGGCCATAGTCCGGGCTCTGGCCATGCAGCCGGAGGTCATGCTCTTTGACGAGCCTACCTCCGCACTGGACCCGGAGATGGTGAAAGAGGTTCTGAACGTCATCATGGACCTGACCCGCAGCGGCATGACCATCCTCATCGTCACCCATGAGATGGGCTTTGCCCGGGAGGTCTCCGACCGGGTGCTCTTCATCTGCGACGGAGTTATAAAGGAGGAGGGCAGCCCCGACCAAATATTTACCTGCCCCCACGATCCCAGTACCATTAAATTCCTGAGTATGGTATTATGAGCGGGAGATAAAATTTTAAGGAGACGAGTCAATGACACAAGTGGAACAGATAAAAGAACTGGTGGCCAAAAATGCCGATACCACCGTGGCCTTGGCAAAAGAAATATGGGGCTATGCGGAACTGAGCTATGAGGAGTTCCGGTCTTCCTCGGCCCTTGTTGAGGCGCTGAAGGAGCAGGGCTTTGAGATAGAGGAAGGCATAGCCGGTATGCCCACGGCCTTCAAGGCCAGCTTCAAATGCGGCAGCGGCAAGCCGGTCATCGGCCTGCTGGCGGAGTACGACGCCCTCTCCGGCCTGAGCCAGAAAGCCGCCTGCCCCCGGCAGGAGGCCATAGAGCCCGGCGGCTCCGGCCACGGCTGCGGCCATAACCTTATCGGCGCCGGCTGCTATGCCGCCGCCGTAGCATTGAAGGAGTACTTCATCGCCCATTCCATTGACGGAACCGTGGTCTTCTTCGGCTGCCCCGCCGAGGAGGGGGCCGGCTCCAAGCAGTTCATAGCCCGGGCCGGCTACTTTGACGATGTGGACTTTGCCTACACCTGGCATCCGGCCACGGTGAACGAGGTGGGCTCCAAGGGCAGCGTGGCAATCATGGGTGCAAACTTCATCTTCGACGGTGTGGCAGCCCATGCCGGCGGTGCCCCCCATCTGGGCCGCAGCGCCCTGGACGCGGTGGAGCTGATGAACGTGGGGGCAAACTACCTGAGAGAGCACATGATAGATGCCGCCCGCATACACTATGCCTATTCCGACCCCGGCGGCACCGCCCCCAACGTGGTGCAGAGCCATGCGGTGATAAAATATGAGGTCCGGGCCCCCAAGGTAAATCAGGTCCAGGAGCTCTTTACCCGCCTGGTGGATGTGGCAAAGGGCGCCGCCCTGATGACCGGCACCAAAATGCAGTACGAGATAACCATGGCCTTCTCCGACTATGTGCCCAACCGTACCCTGGGCGTGCTGATGGATGAGTGTATGCGTGAGCTGGGGGCGCCGGAGTGGACGGAGGAGGAATACTCCCTGGCTACAGAGTTCCTGCGTACCTATAACCGCTCCACCATGCTGGGCATAAGGGAAAGCCTGGAGGAGTACTTTACTCCCGATGAAATGGACAAAGCCCTACAAAAGCCTTTGGACAATGTGATCCACCCCTTCAACCCCAAGGAGACGGGCTACAGCTCCGGCTCCACCGACGTGGGGGATGTGGGATACGCCACCCCCACGGTGATGATACATGTGGCCACTGCCTGCCTGGGCAATGTGGGCCACTCTTGGCAGAATACCGCTTTCTCCTGTTCGGACATAGGAATGAAAGGTATGCTGAGAGCGGCAGAGATGCTGTGCCTGGGAGCACTGCGTACCCTGGAACAGCCGGAGCTCATAGACAAGGCCAAAGAGGAGCTGAAACGCAAAAACGGCGGCGGCTACAGCTGCCCCCTGCCGGATTACGTAGAGCCGCCCATAGGGAAATACTGAATAACCTGAGGGAAGTTGCCCCGGGAAAAGGCAAGCCCGCTCTTGCTTTTTCCCCGGGGATCTGCTATACTTCCAATGATATATGAAGCTGCCACCGGGCAGCGGGTGAATTTTGCATCCGTTTGTACGTCGTTAGGTCTTTGAAGACGTACAGGGGATGCTTTTTTTGGAGGTATTTATGGGCGGAACAAAGTCTGTTTTTCGCTATTTTACTAGAACCGAGGCTGCGCTTTGGTGCTTTTCCGTGCTGCTTATCAGTCTTGCCTTTATGGGTTTTGACGGTGAAAATTACCTCAGCCTCTGCGCTTCGCTGTTGGGGGTAACATCTCTTATACTTTGCGCCAAAGGAAACCCCGCGGGACAGCTTTTGATGGTGTTGTTCAGCATGCTGTACGGCTATATATCCTACAGCTTCGCATATTACGGGGAAATGCTCACCTATATGGGGATGACGGCGCCCATGGCGGTCGTTGCTTTTGTGTCCTGGTTCAGGAACCCATACAAAGGAAACCGGGCAGAGGTGAAGGTAAACAGGCTGGGCAGGCGGGATATGATTTTGATGCTGATTCTGGCGGTGCCGGTAACAGTGTTTTTTTATTTCGTTCTGGAGGCTTTCGGTACTGCTAATATCGTTCCCAGCACAGTCTCCGTTACCACCAGCTTTGTTGCCGTCTATCTGACATTTCGACGCAGCTGCTGGTTTGCCCTGGCCTATGCTCTCAACGACATGGTGCTCATAGTGCTGTGGGGCCTTGCCTCTCTGAAAGACAGCTCCTACGTGTCGGTGCTGGCATGCTTCGCCGTGTTTTTTATAAATGATCTCTATGGCTTTTACAGATGGACGAAGATGCAGCGCCGCCAGGAGGCGGACTGAAAATCACCTAATATGCAAGCAGAAAATATGGAAACAGCCCCCGGACGTCTGATCGTCGTCCGGGGGCTGTTGAGTTCGTTGTATCTACTTTTGAAGCACTGCCTTATTCCACGCTTATCATATAGTAATAGACAGGCTGACCGCCGTTGACTATGCTGATGTCGGTATCGGGGAAGCGGGCGGCAATGACTTCGGCTGCCCGGTTGGCGTCTTCCTCCACTACGTCGGCCCCATAATACACGGTGATAAATTCCGGATCCAATTTGCCGAAGGCATCAACCATGTCCGTCATGAGGGCATCCACATCAGGATAGCTGCCCAGCAGGGCACCGTCCAGCAGGGCCAGATGCTCACCGGCCTTGATGTCATGGCCGTCAAAGTCCGAATCACGGGCGGCATAGGTGACCATGGCGGTGTGGACGTTCTTGGCTGCCTCACCCATGACTTCCACCAGAGCCTCCTCGCTCTCGTCGGGGTTAAAGTTCAGCAGGGCGGAGATACCCTGAGGCACGGTTTTCGTGGGCATGACCACCACTTTCTTTTCGCTGAGGGGTATGCACTGCTCGGCGGCCATGATTATGTTCTTGTTGTTGGGGAAAACGAACACGGTAGAAGCGGGAGTGCGGTTTATCTCCTTTAGAATGTCGTCGGTGGAGGGGTTCATGGTCTGGCCGCCGGTAACGATGCCGTCGGCTCCCAACTCCCGGAACAGATCCTCCATGCCCTTGCCGGCACAGACGGTGACAATGCCGTATTCCTTCTCGGGTTCCGCCACTGCGCAGCCCTTCTCCAGCTCCTCCTCAACCTGCTCCAGGTCGTCGGTGCTCTGGACATGTTTGCCGGCCAGCAGATCCTCGTGCTGGGTGCGCATATTTTCGATCTTTGCAAGCTCCAGCACACCGAACTTCTGGGCCTCATTAAGGGCGTTGCCGGGAATGTTGGTGTGGACGTGGACCTTGAAGGCTTCGTCATCCTCGCCTATGACAAGACTGTCACCTATGCTGTTGAGGTACTTGCGCAGAGGCTCCAGATCTACCTCCGGCTCATTTTTGCGCACGATGAAAACGGTGTCGAAAGCGAAGGTGATATCCTCAGTGTCAAAGACCTCAAAGGCGGTCTCCGGGGCCTCGGCAACCTTGGAAGCCTCGGAGGGGGCAACGACTTCGCCTCTCAGGGAGGCCAGCATGGCACCCAGAATGATAAGATAGCCCTTGCCACCGGCGTCCACCACACCTGCCTTTTTCAGCACGGGGTTGAGGTTGACGGTGTCCTCCAGGGCCTCTTCGCCGGCCTTGATGGCGCAGACGAAGCAATTTTCCAGACTGGCACCGGCGGATGCGGCCTCGGCAGCAGCGGCGGAGGCAAGGCGTGACACGGTGAGTATGGTGCCCTCGGCAGGCTTCATAACAGCCTTGTAGGCGGCCTCCACACCGTCCTCCATAGCGCCGGAAAACTCCACGGCTCCCGCGGTCTCGGTGCCTTTCAGACGCCGGGCAATACCACGAAACAGCAGGGAGAGAATAACGCCGGAGTTACCCCTGGCGCCCCGGAGCAGGGCGGAGGAGACACAGTCGGCGGCAGCGGCGATGGTATCGAAATTTTTCTTGCGCAGCTCGGCGGCGGCCTTGTTCATGGTCAGACCCATGTTGGTGCCGGTGTCTCCGTCGGGCACGGGGAAGACGTTCAGATCGTTTATCATCTGGGTATTTGCGGCAAGAGCTGCATCGGCGCAGAGGATCATCTCTTTAAATGCAGCGGCATCTATATAGTCTCTCAAGTAAAAAGCACCTCCGGTGGGGGATTATCCGATGATAGTATCTATATACACATCCACCTTTTTCACGGGAACGCCGGTGGACTTGGAAAGCTTGTAGCTGACCTCGCTCATGATGCTGCGGGAGACGGCGCAGATATTCACACCGTGGTCAACGCCTATGTGCAGTTCCAGGGAGATGCTGCCGTCGTCATTGAAGCTGACATCCACGCCCTTGGACATGGATTCCCTGCGCAGAAGCTGCAGAGGGCCCCCCTCTTTGCTGCGCCCGGCCATGCCTTTTACTCCGAAGCAGCTGGTAGCCGCATCGCCGGCCAGATTCATAAACACCTCGCTGGTAATGCTGATATTGCCCATGTCATTGGTAATGTTCACCATTTACCGACAGCTCCTTTCTAAAACACGTGTATATACAAATCACTGAAAATGTCCGGGCTTTGGGCCAAGTGGCCATAAAACCGAGAACACATTATAATACAAAACCCTGAAAAGCACAAGGAGAAATTGCAGATTATTCAAAAATTTAAAGCTTTTATCAGGAATCCCATAAATGCCGTAAACAGACCCGGTGAAGAGACCCTAAATTCAGCAGTTTTCTACAAGATTTTTCTTGATATAACGTGTTTACAATTTGACATT
>CALWWB010000077.1 GCA_944385175.1 uncultured Oscillospiraceae bacterium
TCCACCACTGCCAGGTACGCCCCGTGGTAGGGGCTCTTTTCCGTTATAAAGGGGTTGTAGCCCCAGGCCATGAGGGAACAGTCGTCGGTGTGCTTCTGCTCCACGGAAATCTTCTGCACCATGGCCTGTATGGGGGTCTGCTGATATTTGCCGCCAAAGGGCATCAGCACGGTGCCGGAGCCGATGGTAGAGTCAAAGCGCTCGGACAGGCCCCGCTTGGAGCAGACGTTCAGGTCCCCTGCCAGAGCCTCGTAGCCGGAAGCAAAGTCCACCGGCAGTTCCTTGTCAAAGGGCAGGGCCTTTTCCGCATGGGCAGTGATGTGCTTTTCCGCGCCGTTGGAATTGAGGAATTCCCTGCTTATATCCACAATAGTTTTGCCGTTCCAGTGCATACGCAGCCGGGGCAGGGCGGTGACTTTGGCAAGGACGGTGGCTTCCAGGTTCTCCTTCTCCGCCAGAGCCATGAAGGCGGGGGCGTCCTCGGGGGCGACTACAACGGCCATGCGTTCCTGGGACTCGCTGATGGCCAGCTCCGTGCCGTCCAGTCCCTCGTACTTCTTGGGCACGGCGTTAAGGTCGATGTCCAGCCCATCGGCCAGCTCCCCTACGGCCACGGACACGCCGCCGGCGCCGAAGTCGTTGCAGCGCTTTATCATGCGGCAGGCTTCGCCGTTGCGGAAAAGGCGCTGGAGCTTCCGCTCCTCCGGGGCGTTGCCCTTCTGCACCTCGGCGCCGCAGCTCTCCAGGGACTGGAGAGTGTGGGACTTGGAGGAGCCGGTGGCTCCGCCGCAGCCGTCCCGGCCGGTGCGCCCTCCCAGCAGGATGACCACATCGCCGTCCTGGGGGCGCTCCCGGCGCACGTTCTCCGCCGGGGCGGCGGCTATGACTGCGCCTATCTCCATACGCTTGGCGGCGTAGCCCGGGTGGTATAGCTCGTCCACGATGCCGGTGGCAAGGCCGATCTGGTTGCCGTAGGAGGAATAGCCGGCGGCGGCGGTGGTCACAAGCTTCCGCTGAGGGAGCTTGCCGGGCAGGGTCTCGCTCACCGGCTTCAAGGGGTCAGCGGCCCCGGTGACACGCATGGCTCCGTAGACGTAGGAGCGGCCGGACAGAGGGTCGCGGATAGCTCCGCCTATGCAGGTGGCGGCGCCGCCGAAGGGCTCTATCTCGGTGGGGTGGTTGTGAGTCTCATTTTTAAACAGCAGCAGCCAGGGCTGGCTCTCCCCGTCCACATCCACGTTTATCTTTACGGTGCAGGCGTTTATCTCCTCGGACTCGTCCAGCTTGTTAAGCTTGCCCGCCTTTTTCAGATAGCGCACCGCCAGGGTGGCCATGTCCATGAGGTTCACCGGCTTTGTGCGCCCCAGGGCTTTGCGGGTATCCAGGTAGTCCTGCCAGGCTTTTTCCAGCAGCTCGTCCTCAAAACTTGCGGAGTCGATGGTGGTGGTAAAGGTGGTGTGGCGGCAGTGGTCGGACCAGTAGGTGTCTATCATCCTTATCTCGGTGATGGTAGGCTCCCGGCCCTCGCTGCGGAAATATTCCTGGCAGAAGGCAATATCGTCAAGATCCATGGCCAGGCCGTAGCGGCGTATAAACTCCGCCAGCTCCTCCCGGCTCAGGGCGCAAAAGCCCTCCAGAGTCTCCACCGTGGTGGGGATGTCATAGTTTATCTTCAGAGTCTCCGGCTTGTCCAGGGCTGCCTCCCTGGCCTCCACCGGGTTGATGACATATTTCTTTATCTCTCTCAGCTGCTCCTCAGTTAGCTGGCCGTAGAGCAGGTAAACTTTGGCGCTGCGCACCTCAGGCCGCTGAGCCTGGGAGATTATCTGGATGCACTGGGCGGCGGAGTCGGCCCTCTGATCAAACTGGCCGGGGAGGAATTCCACGGCAAAGACCTGAGCGCCCTCTGCGTCCAGCTCATAACTCACCATATCCAGCTGAGGCTCGGACAGCACGGTCTTTACGGTGTAATCAAAGAGCTCCCGGGAGATGTTCTCCACGTCATAGCGGTTGACTATACGCAGCTTTTCCAGGCCCTCTATCCTCAGCAGGCTGTTGATGTCCTCCTTCAGGTTCCGGGCCTCCTGGGCCAGCTCCGGCTTCTTTTCCACAAATACACGGTATACCATATTCAAACCTCCTGAAAAGCCCTTAAGGCCCTCTGGCCGATGTCCCGGCGGCAGTAGGCATTTTCAAAATGAACCATGCCCGCCAGACGGTAGGCCTCCTCTATGGCACGGGGCAGCGTGTCCTCCACGGCGGTAAGGCCGATGACTCTTCCGCCGCCGGTGAGGAGCCTGCCCTCGCTGTCCAGCTTGGCCCCGGCCACATAGGCGTGGGGCAGGGCTTCCGGCTCTATGCTGAGAGGAAAGCCCGTCTGATATTTCTGGGGGTAGCCCTGGGAGGCCAGGATAACGCAGCAGGCGGATTTATCGGAAAACTCCACCGGGCAGTCCTTCAAAGTGCCCTTGGTGGTGGCCTGCATCACCGTGAGCAGGTCGCTTTCCAGCAGGGGCAGCACAACCTGGGTCTCCGGGTCGCCGAAGCGGCAGTTGTATTCTATCACCTTTGGCCCCTTGGGGGTGAGCATCAATCCGAAGTAAAGGCAGCCCCTGAAAGTGCGGCCCTCGGCCTTCATGGCCCGGATGGTGGGGAGGAAAATCTCCTCCATGCACTGTTTTGCAATATCCTGGGTGTAATAGGGGTTGGGGGCCACGGTGCCCATGCCCCCGGTGTTCAGACCCTCGTCATTGTCCATGGCACGCTTGTGATCCATTGAGGACACCATGGGCACCACCGTCTCCCCGTCGGTAAAGGAGAGGACGGAGACCTCCGGCCCGGTGAGAAATTCCTCGATGACCACCCGGCTGCCGCTTTTGCCGAACATACCCTCCTCCATCATGGAGATGACGGCCTGCTTTGCTTCCTCCAGAGTCTGGGCGATTATCACGCCTTTGCCCAGAGCCAGGCCGTCGGCCTTTATGACAATGGGTATTTTCGCCGTTTCCAGATATCTGAGGGCGGCCTGAGCATCTTCAAAAGTCTCATAGGCGGCGGTGGGTATGCCGTATTTTTTCATGAGGTTTTTAGCAAAGACTTTGCTGCCCTCTATCTCCGCCGCGGCGGAGCGGGGGCCGAAGCAGGCGATCCCTTTGGCCTCCAGAGCGTCCACCGCTCCCAGCACCAGAGGATCGTCAGGGGCCACGACGGCTGAGTCTATGCCCGTTTCCACTGCAAAGTCCACAAGGGCGGGGATATCCTTGGCCCCAATGGGTACGCAAGTTGCGTCTGCGGCTATGCCGCCGTTGCCGGGCAGGGCGTAAACTTCAGTGACGGCGGGGTTCTCTTTCAGCTTCTTTATTATGGCGTGTTCCCGGCCTCCGCCACCTACTACCATCAGCTTCATGCTCATTCTCCTTTTATCAGTGGTGGAACAGGCGCATACCGGTAAAGGCCATCACCATGCCGTAGCTGTCGGCGGTTTCGATGACATTGTCGTCCCGGATGCTGCCGCCGGGCTCCACGATGTATTCCACACCGCTCTTATAAGCCCGCTTCACGTTGTCCCCAAAGGGGAAGAAAGCGTCGCTGCCGCAGGTCACGCCGGACTGGGTCTCTATCCAGCTGTGCTTTTCTTCGGCGGTGAGCACTTCCGGCTTCACCTTGAAGACCTTCTGCCACTCGCCCTCCGCAAGAACGTCCATGTACTCATCGGAGGTGTATATATCTATGGCGTTGTCCCTGTCCGGGCGGCGGATATCATCCACGAACTGGAGGGACAGCACCTTGGGGTGCTGGCGGAGATACCAGTTGTCCGCCTTGTTCCCCGCCAGGCGGGTGCAGTGGATACGGCTCTGCTGGCCTGCGCCCACGCCTATGGCCTGGCCGTCCTTCACGTAGCAGACGGAGTTGGACTGGGTGTATTTCAGGGTGATGAGGGCCACCATCATGTCGATGGCCGCCTGATCCGGCAGGTCTTTGTTTGCCGTGACGATGTTGGAGAGCAGCTCCCGGCTTATTTTGTAGTTGTTCCTGCCCTGCTGGAAGGTGACGCCGAAGACGTCTTTGCACTCAATCTCAGCGGGGACGTAGGACGGGTCTATCTGCACCACGTTGTAGTTGCCCTTTTTCTTGCTGCGCAGTATCTCCAGGGCCTCATCGGTGTAGCCCGGAGCAATGATGCCGTCGGAGACTTCACCCCTGAGATAATTTGCGGTGTCGGCATCGCAGATGTCGCTGAGGGCGGCCCAGTCGCCGTAGGAGCAGAGGCGGTCGGCGCCTCTGGAGCGGATGTAGGCGCAGGCAATGGGACTAAGCTCACCCTGCTGCTCCACGAAGTATATCTTCCTGTCGGTATCGCTGAGGGGCAGGCCCACGGCGGCCCCGGCGGGGGAGACGTGTTTAAAGGAGGCGGCGGAGGGCAGGCCGGTGGCCTCTTTCAGCTCTTTCACCAGCTGCCAGGAGTTCAGGGCGTCCAGCAGATTTATATAGCCCGGCCTGCCGTTGAGGACGGTGATGGGCAGCTCGCCCTCCTTCATGAAAATTTTAGAGGGTTTCTGGTTGGGATTGCAGCCGTATTTAAGTTCCAGCTCAGTCATGGCTATACCTCACTTGTTTTTATTTATCAGGCGCTCTTCATATTCGCCGCTGTTTACATCGGTGTAACGCACATAGAGGGAAATCTTGTTGTTCTCATCCAGAGCCTCCCACAGCTCATGGGTGAATTCGTCTATGCTCTGGGGGATGGCCATTCTCTCCGGCTCGCCCTGGAAAGTGGGGATGGGGTTTCCGTCGGTGACATAGGTGTGGATGAAATGACCCAGGCCGGGGAGGGCGGGGTAATCGAAGGTGTAGCGGCAGCAGGCGCTGCCCTGGGCGTCCACGCTCTTGAGTATACTCATCTGGTAGCCGAAGCCGCCCTTTTCAAAGCTGAGCATGGCGCTGATGCGGGGGGTGAGATTGGGGGCGTCCGGCTCGAACTGCCGGGAGGAGAGGGCCTGGGAAAAGCGCTTGCCCTCTTTAAGCCCTGCAACAATTGTGTCCGTCTGGTCGCCGTTGGTGACTACCAGCTTGTTTTCATAGCTGCGCACCGCAGCGTAGATTATCAGGCTGGGATCCTCCACCTTGGAGGCATCGAAGGGCTCCGTAAAAAGCTCGCCCTCTTTAAGGGCAAAGATGCGGTTGCGGCTGTTCTCGCTGCGGCCCATAATGAAATAGGCGGAGACTGCCTTGCCCTCCGGGCTGCACCCGGCCACAATGCCGCGGCCCACATAGGGGTTTCCCTTTATAAGTTCGGTCACGCTGTTTATCTTGTATATATCCATGTCACTGACCCTTCCTTTTTATAATGTCGGCGGCCACGCTCTCTGCAGCCTGGGGGAGTATTATCCACTCCGCCTGTTCCATTACCCGCCTTTGCAGGCTCTCGGGGCTGTCCCCCGGCAGGACTTCCACCGCCTTCTGGGCGATTATCCGGCCCCCGTCGGGTATCTCGTTTACAAAGTGTACCGTGGCTCCGGTGACTTTCACCCCATAGCTCAGTGCCGCCTCATGGACATGGAGGCCGTAAAAGCCCTTGCCGCAGAAAGAGGGGATGAGGGAGGGATGCACGTTTATTATCCGGTCCTTGAAGCGGCGGGTGAAGCTCTCGCTGAGTATGCTCATAAAGCCCGCCAGGACGATGAGGTCAATGCCCTCCTCCTCCAGCAGCTTTGTCAAAGCGGCCTCGAAGGCCTCCTGGGAGCCCAGCTCCTTTCTCAGCAGCGTCACGGCGGGGATGCCGGCGAGCCTGGCCCTCTCCAGAGCATAGGCATCAGCCTTGTTGGAGACAACAAGGCTGATGGTACCGCTCTTTATAATGCCGCTTTTTTCCGCGTCAATAAGGGCCTGAAGATTGGTACCGCCGCCGGAGACCAGAACGGCTATCCTGGCTTTCAGCATATGCGCACCTTATCCTCACTCACGGCCACATGGCCTATCACATAGGCGTTTTCACCCTGGGAGCGAAGTATCTCCAGGGCTTTGTCCGCCTCCTGCTCGGCCACGATGACGCTCATGCCCACGCCCATGTTGAAGGTGTTGAACATATCCCGCTCCGGGATATTCCCCTCTTTTGCAATAAGCTCAAAGACGGGCAGCACCTGCACGGCGCTCTTGTCTATCACTGCACCCAGGCCCTGGGGTATGCTCCGGGGGATGTTCTCGTAGAAGCCGCCCCCGGTGATGTGGGACACGCCCTTCACCTTCACGCTCTTGAAGAGCTCCAGCATGGGCTTTACGTATATCTTGGTGGGGCTGAGCAAAGTCTCCCCTATGCTCCTGCCGCCCAGGGATTCCAGGGGGGTCTTGATGTCCCGGTTCTCCACGTCAAAGACTTTACGCACCAGGGAGAAGCCGTTGGAATGGACGCCGCTGGAGGGCAGGGCGATGACCGCATCTCCGGCAGTCATGGAGCTGTTGTCGATGATGGCCTTCTTGTCCACCACGCCCACGGAGAAGCCCGCCAGGTCGTACTCATCTTCCGGGTAGAAGCCGGGCATCTCGGCGGTCTCCCCGCCGATGAGGGCGGCCCCGCTCTGGACGCAGCCCTCCGCCACCCCGGAGACTATCTGGGCGATGCGCTCCGGGACGTTCTTGCCGCAGGCGATGTAGTCCAGGAAGAACAGGGGCTTTGCCCCGCAGCAGATGATGTCGTTTACGCACATGGCCACGCAGTCTATGCCCACGGTGTCGTGCTTGTCCATAAGGAAGGCCAGCTTCAGCTTGGTGCCCACGCCGTCGGTGCCGGAGACCAGGACAGGGCGCTCCATGCCGGCGGTGTCCAGCTCAAAAAGGCCGCCGAAGCCCCCCACGTCGGAGCAGACTCCGGAGGTGAGGGTGCGGGCGATATGGCTTTTCATAAGCTCCACAGCCTTGTAGCCGGCGGTGATGTCCACCCCGGCGGCGGCGTAGGAGGCGGAATAACTGTCGCTCATGAGGGAGTCCTCCTTGACTTAAATCATTCTTTGCCGGTCCAGCAGTAGGTGCATATCTTGTCCCGGTCTATGCCTATGGCCTCCATGAGCCCCTCCAGGGACTGGTAGCCCAGGGAGCTGAAGCCCAGCTTCTCGCAGATGCTGTGGAGCAGGCACTGGCCCCTCTCTGTGCCCGGGTCGGAGTACTCATCCAGGTGCTTGTCCCCTTCCTTGCCCTCCAGCTCATGGACCATGCGCCGGGCCAGCAGCTCGGAATCGGAGTTGCTGCGGGAGAAGTTGAGATACTTGCAGGCGAACATGATGGGCGGGCAGGCCGAGCGCATGTGTACTTCCTTGGCCCCGGACTCATAGAGGAAGTCTATGGTCTCCTGGAGCTGGGTACCCCGGACGATAGAGTCGTCCACAAATAAAAGCTTTTTGCCCTGTATGAGCTCCGGCACCGGGATTTGCTTCATCTTGGCCACCTGGTTTCGCACCTGCTGGTTTGCGGGCATGAAGGAGCGGGGCCAGGTGGGGGTGTATTTCACAAAGGGCCGGGCAAAGGGCTTGTGGCTGTAGTTGGCATATCCTATGGCGTGGGGCACGCCGGAGTCGGGCACCCCGGCCACATAGTCCACATCCGGGGCGGTGCCCCGCTGCTGCTCGTCCCGGGCCAGGATCTCTCCGTTGCGGTAGCGCATCAGCTCCACATTCAGCCCCTCGTAGTTGGAGTTGGGGTAGCCGTAATAAGTCCAGAGGAAAGCGCAGATGCGCATCTTGTCGGCGGCTGGAGAGAGGGTTTCCCAGCCCTCGGCGGTGACTTTCACTATCTCCCGGGGGCCCAGCTCGTGCTCGTCGCTGTAGCCCAGCTTGTGATAGGCAAAGGACTCGAAGGATACGCAGTGACCCTCCTCGTTTTTGCCTATGAGCACCGGCAGCCGCCCCAGCTTGTCCCTGGCGGCGATGATGCCTTTGTCGGTGAGAATGAGGATGGTGGCGGAGCCGTCAATGACCTCCTGGGCGTGGAGTATTCCCTCCACCAGACTGTCCTTTTGATTTATGAGCCCGGCTATCAGCTCCGTGGAGTTGACCGCCCCGGAGCTCATGGCCATGAACTGGTGGCCCTGCTCGGAGAAGTATTTCTCAATAAGGGCCTCGGCATTGTTTATGATACCCACGGTGGTGATGGCGTAGAGCCCCAGGTGAGAACGTACCAGCAGGGGCTGGGGGTCGGTGTCGCTGATGCAGCCGATGCCGCTGCAGCCCTGGAAATCCGCCAGGTCGTTTTCAAACTTGGAGCGGAAAGGGGCGTTTTCAATGTTGTGAATCTGACGCTGGAAGCCTTTTTCCCTGTGGTGCATCACCATGCCCGCCCGGCGGGTGCCCAGGTGAGAGTGGTAATCCACACCGAAAAAGACGTCCAAAACCACGTCGCGCCGGGATATGGCGCCGAAAAAGCCGCCCATTATGCAAAGAACAGCTGGGAGAGGGTCATGGGCTCAATGTACTCCCCGTCTTTGTAGACACGCATGTTGCCGGAGGCGATCTCGTCTATAAGGATGACCTCATCACCCACGTAGCCAAACTCGAACTTGATGTCGTAGAGCTCCATGCCACGCTTTGCCATTTCGTCCTGGACAATCATGGTTATCTTCTGGGTCTGCTCCTTGAGGGAGTCGTACTGCTCGCCGGTCATAACGCCCAGGGCCACCAGGGCGTCCTTGGTCACCAGGGGATCGCCCTTGGCGTCATCCTTGAAGGTGGTCTCCACATAGCAGGGCAGGTCGGCGCCGTTCTCTATGTAGTCGCCATAGCGGCGGATAAAGCTGCCCACGGCCTTGCGGCGGCAGATGACCTCCAGACCGTGGCCGAAGACCCGGGCGGGGAGCACCTCCATGGTGCAGTCCTCCAGGTTGGCGGAGACATAGTGGGTCTTGATGCCGGCCTCTTTCAGCTTCTCAAAGAAATAGACGGACATGCGCAGGTTCACCCGGCCCACGCCCTCAATGGTGAGTCCAACGCTGTTCTCACCCGGGTCGAACTTGCCGTCCTTGCCGGTGCAGTCATCTTTGAACTTAAGCAGGTAGTTGCCGTTATCCAGAGCGTAGACATTCTTGGTCTTTCCAGTGTAAACCAGTTCCATTTTAATTATCTCCTGTTATTGTAAATTTTTTTGTGTGTGGTACAAATCTGTTACTTGCTGTTCAGGGCCCGGTCCTTTTCCAGAGCCTCCTGAGTGCCTTTTTCCCGGAAGGCTTCCAGCTTTTCGGTGAGCCCGGCGTCTCCCAGTGCCAGTATCTCTACGGCCAGGATGGCGGCGTTCTTTGCCCCGTCTATAGCCACCGTGGCAACCGGAATGCCAGAGGGCATCTGCACCGTGGACAGCAGGGCGTCCATGCCATCCAGATGGGCGGAGCTGAGGGGTATACCTATAACCGGCAGGGTAGTACCTGCCGCCATGGCTCCCGCCAGATGGGCGGCCATGCCCGCAGCGGCGATAATGACGCCAAAACCCCTGTCACGGGCCGAGGTGCAGAAATCCCGGGCCTGTACAGGGGTGCGGTGGGCGGAATAGATGTGCATTTCGTAGGGGACGCCGAAGCTGTCGAGAACCTCGGCGGCCTTCTGAACAGTGGGCAGATCGCTGTTGCTGCCCATTATCAGACCGACTTTTTTCACAGCGTACCTCCGAAAAAATAGATTAATAAAACAGAAAAGGGCGCACCCACACCTTGAAAAGTATCGAGTACGCCCAGACGGTCGGCAATAACAGGTAAGATGGTCCACGTGGTGCTCCACTAACCCTCCCCTGGGGAGAGCTGCACCGACAATTCCGCCGGCACAAACCGTCAGAGCCAAGGTACCTTTCCGTTTTACAAGGATAAAATAGCATAGTTTCAAAGCCAATGTCAAGGACTGGAAGGGGAGACGACCAGACATTTTTTATAAACATTACCCGGGAAAATTGTGCAATTTTACGGAGAGCCTTGACAGAATGTGAACGGCTGTATATAATCGCCTTGCAAATAAAGCTTATGTCAGAGTAGGAGCAGCGCGTTAAGTGCCGTGGGATGGGAAGTTGTCCACGGACGAAACACAGAGTGTGCGGTGCTGCCTCCGCTTCCGCTGCCACCAGAGGATTAGGGCTCCTTTCGTGGCAACTGTCACGAAAGGAGTTTTTAAATGAAAACAAAAAAACTGGCCGTAAATGCTCTGCTGGCTGCAATGTGCGCCGTATTGGGAGCCCTGTCCATAAACTTGGGCAACATGAAGTTCACCTTTGAGGGACTGCCGGTACTCATCTCCGCCCTGCTATTCGGCCCGGCGGATGCCATGGCTGTGGGGGGCATTGGTATACTTATTTATCAGGTGCTGCGTCACGGCGTCACCGCTACCACTCTGCTCTGGGTGCTGCCCTATGTGCTCTGCGGACTGCTGGCGGGGATTTATGCAAAGAAGCGGAATTTCAGACTCAGCACCGCCCAGCTGGCTTTCATCGTATTCTCCATGACCTTTATGGTGCTGGTGCTGAATACGGCCTCCCTCTATGTGGACAGCAAAATCTATGGCTATTATAACCCGGTCTTTATCTTCGGCAGTCTGGGCGTGAGGATAGTGGTCTGGCTCGTAAAGTCCGCCGCTTATACAGCTGTACTGCCCAGTCTTATAAGCGCCGCCCGCCATGGCCTGGGGGAGCGGGCCTGAGAAGGGAGAGCTGCTCCGGCAGGATGTGGGGAGGTTTTCGGTTAGAGAAAAGGCCCCTGCAATTTCCAGGGTGGAAATTGCAGGGGCCTTTCGGTTTTAACTGCGACGGTTTGGGTTTGAATAAACCATACCGGAGAGCCTGAGCAGATCCTCCTGGATATCCGGTTCTTTATATGTTTCCATGGCCTCGTCCAGCAGGCTCTCTGCCCGTGCGTAGTCCCGGTCTATTATGGCTGCCATTATGTCCACCAGGGCCATGTAGCTGCCGTTGGGCTTTTTACCCCGGCATTTGCAGAAGACAGCCTGGTATTTCCGGTATGTCTCCATAGCCTTTTCATATTGCGTGGTCTTAAAATAGCAGATAAAGAGGTCTATGCCCAGCACCTGATTATAAGAGCTGCTGCTGAGCCCGCTGAAGGACAAATCCTCCAGTATATTTAAAGCCATGGTATATTGTTCCAGCTCGGCATATCCGGCGGCCAGGTTAAGCCGAAGGATATCCCGCAGACGCTTTCCCTTGGCGGCCATGAGCAGCTTTTCCATGGCCTCAGTATACTCCCGAATCTGGCCTCCCCTCATCAGCCTGATGAGCCGGCGCATCTTTTCTAAATAAAACAGATAGTATGCCACAGTTATAAACTGGATGCACAAAAACACGACCAGAGCAATTCTGAGGAAAATGGACAAAAATTCGTCACTGTCCATTTTAAGATATCTCTGAAGGAAAATCATGACCAACCCCAGGCAGACACCCAGGAGGAATAATTTAAATATGCGCTTTGCAAACTGCTTCATATGAAAAACGGTCTCCTTTGAATTTTCGGTTCAGATTTTTGTCAATATGATCTTGCAGGCTTTGCAATAGGCCGCTTTTACCGAGCCGCATTTCCAAAAGCTGGGCTTGGTCAGGAAAAACTCATCCTCTCTCTGGGGATAGGCGTGGGCGCCCGGCTCTTCCATAAGCCAGGCAATGCGGCCGGGGCCGGTAGCCAGATATCCGCCGGTCATTTCTTTTCCGCAATAGGGGCACTGCATGAGATCACGCTCCTTATATCGATCCGGAGTTAAGGTATACCGAGCATATAAGATTTCACACCGCTGCTGCCATTGATAATATTATACCGGCATTGCTTCGGCCGGTCAACAAAAGAGCCGGCAAATATCGGGGATAAAGCCCCGGCCCGCCCGCAAAGCAAAAAAACACCCGCACAGACGTGCGGGTGTTCAGCTTGTCGAAGAAGGTCAAGCCTTCTTCGACAAAAGGGTTTGCACTTCGCTCCATGCCTCGGTTGTACGCCGGA
>CALWWB010000078.1 GCA_944385175.1 uncultured Oscillospiraceae bacterium
GGCATCATTGACATTGAGGTCACCATCTACTGTGAGAAGGAGAGCCATAAGGGCATCATAATCGGCAAGAAGGGCGCCATGCTGAGAAAGATAGGGGAGCTGGCCCGGACGGATATAGAGACTTTTATGGGGGCCAAGGTTTATCTTCAGACCTGGGTGAAGGTGAAGGAGAACTGGCGGGACTCCATGGCCCAGCTGAGGAATTTCGGCTTTACCCAGCAGTGACGGCGGCTTATTCATAAAAAATTTTCCCAGCTTTAATGCTTTTGACTTTGCAGATAATAAAGGCAGAGGTGGTAATATGAAGAACGACCCCATCTGGCGGGCTTTCAGCCAGACCGGCGACCCGGTGTATTACCTGCTGTATAAAGCTGCCGCCCAGGCAGACAAGCACAAAGACATACAAAACATAGAGGGGCCGGGGGAAAAAATACCCCAGGCCCGGGGCTGAAAGAGGTACATATATGTTTATGACGACAAATGCCCTGGTACTGCGGGAAGTGCGCTACAAGGAGGCCGACCGCATCCTGACCCTTCTCACTTCTACCGAGGGGAAAATAAGTGTGAAGGCCCGGGGCGCTCTAAGGAAAGGCAGCCGGATGTCCGCCGCCACCCAGCAGCTCACCTATTCGGAGCTGACCCTCTTTGGAAACCGTGGAAAATGGACGGTAAATGAGGCGGTGATAAAGGAGCCATTTACCGGACTGAGAGAGGATATAGAAAATTTTGCTCTGGGCTGCTATTTTGCCGAATGCCTGGAATCTCTCAGCGTAGAAGACCAGCCGGACGCTGCACTATTACAGCTTGGGCTGAACTCCCTGTACGCTCTGAGCAACAAATTATACAGTCCGGAGCAGATAAAAGCTGCCTTTGAGCTGCGGCTCATGTGTATTGCCGGCTACGAGCCGGAGCTGAAAAGCTGCCCTGCCTGCGGCAGCACCGAGCCGGAGCAGCCTATACTAAAACTCTCCGGCGGCTATGTGTGCTGCCGACGCTGCGACGACGGAAAGGGCGAATATGCCCGCCTGTGCCCGGACTCTCTCAGGGCCCTGCGCTATATTGCCTCTGCTCCGGCAAAGCAGCTCTTTTCCTTCCGCCTCTCCGATGAGGCTCTGCTGCGCTTGGGCTCAGCGGCGGAGAGATATCTGCTGACCCACACCGAACGTCAGTTTCAGACCCTGAATTACTGGAAAAACATACGGATAAAATAAAGGTATTGTGCCATGAGTTTTTTTGAAAAATCGCTAATCACCCTGGAGCTGCCCGCCGTGCTGGAGCTGCTGGCAGCCCAGGCAGTGGGGGAAACGGCCAAGGAGCAGGCCAGACAGCTCGCTCCCTCTACGGATGCCGCCACCGTACGCCACCGTCAGGAGGAGACCAGCGCCGCCAAGACCATGATGGTGGTAAGGGGCAGCCCCAGCTTCTCCGGAGTCAAGGATGTGAGAGCTTCTCTGGCCAGGGCCGACCTGGGGGGAGCTCTGAATACAAGGGAGCTGCTGGATATTGCCCGGGTGCTCCAGTGTGCCCGGCTGGTGCGGGGTTACATTGCCGAGGACAGTGTGGGCAAGACCCCAATAGACCACTTGTTCTATGCCCTCCATGCCAATAAGTTTTTGGAGGAGAAAATAACGACGTCCATCAGCGGCGAAGACGAGATAGCCGACTCCGCCAGCCCGGAGCTGGCCAATATCCGCCGCCAGATGCGCGCCGCCGCTGCCCGGGCGAGAGACAGCCTGCAGAAGCTCATCTCCTCTCCCAGCTATGCCAAGGTGCTCCAGGAGCCCATAATCACCATGCGCCAGGACAGATATGTGGTGCCGGTGAAGGCTGAGCACAAGGGGGCTGTCCCCGGTTTGGTGCACGATATCTCCGCCTCTGGAGCCACTCTGTTCATCGAACCAATGGCGGCGGTAAAAGCCAACAACGAACTTCGGGAGCTTTCCGCCAAGGAAAAACTGGAGATAGAGCGCATCCTGGCAGAGCTCTCCGCCGACTGTGCCGAGCACAGGGATGATATATCCTCAGATTTTGAGATACTGGTACGCCTTGACCTGATTTTTGCCAAGGCCAAGCTTTCCTATAAGCTCAACTGCCAGAGCGCCTCTGCCGAGGGCAAGGGCATAGTCCTGCGCCGGGCCAGGCACCCACTGCTGGATCAGGCAAAGGCCGTGCCCATACGCCTGGAACTGGGGGAGAGCCTTGACACCCTGGTGATAACCGGCCCCAACACCGGTGGCAAGACCGTGTCCATCAAGACCATTGGCCTGCTTGCCGCCATGAACCAGTGCGGATTGCACATCCCCGCCGACGACGGCAGCAATCTCCCGGTGTTCAGCCACATTTTGGCGGACATAGGCGACGAGCAGAGCATAGAACAGAACCTCTCCACCTTCTCCGCCCATATGAGCAATATAGTTAACATAATATCAGAATGTGACGAGAACTCCCTGATTCTTTTTGACGAACTGGGGGCGGGCACCGACCCCACCGAAGGGGCGGCCCTGGCAGTGGCGATAATAGAGTATTGCCGCCGTAAAGGGGCCATGATAGCCGCTACCACTCACTATGCCGAGCTTAAGGTCTATGCCACCAACGAAGCGGGAGTGCAGAATGCCTCCTGTGAATTTGACGTGGAGACTTTGCGGCCCACCTACAACCTGCTGGTGGGCATACCCGGCAAGTCCAATGCCTTTGCCATTTCCCGGCGCCTGGGCCTGGGTGAGGATATAATAGAGGATGCCAAAAACCGGGTAAGCAGCGACAGCGCCAGCTTTGAGGCCACTATAGAGAAACTGGAGCAGACAAGGCTGCTGCTGGAGAAGGACAGGAACGAGGCGGCCGTAAAGCTCCGGGAAGCCCAGGAGAGCGCTAAGAAGGCGGCTTTCCTGAAGGCCGAGCTGGAGGTGCGTCTGGACAAGGCGGACATCAAATCCCGCCGTGAGGCGGAGCGTATCATCCAGGAGGCAAGGGATACCGCTGAGGAGGTTTTCCGTGAGCTGGATGAAATGCGCAGCAAAGCCAATGAGGAGCAGGAGGCGCGGCAGATAAACGAGGCACGCTCCCAGCTGCGCCGTAAGCTGAACCAGTCCCGCGAAGCCCTTGCAAAAGATAATACGGAGCCTGTGCCGGAGCAGAAGTCTTCCCGACCGATACGGGTGGGAGATACGGTGCAGATCAAGTCTATGGGTATGAAGGCCACGGTTCTGGCGATTTCTTCCGACAGAGTTTTGAGCCTGAGAGCTGGTATAATGAACGTAAGCGCAAAAGAGGACGAGGTGCTGCTGTTGGAAGGCCAGAGTGCCGTCAAAGCAAAGAGTGCCCCCATGGCCTCGCAGTCCCAGCTGCATGCAGCCAGCGTCCCCTCGGAGATAGACATCCGGGGCATGGAGAGCCTGGAGGGAGTGCTGGCGGCAGAGCGGTATATCGACAGCGCAGTGATGAGCCGGCTGAAAACCGTCACCATCATCCACGGTAAGGGTACCGGAGCTCTGAGAGCGGCTGTGCAGCAGATGCTGAAGAAAAACAAAAACGTAAAATCCTTCCGCCTGGGAAGATTTGGCGAGGGTGAGGCCGGTGTAACCGTTGTCGAACTTAAATAAAATTTGCGGCGGCGGATAAAAATAAATGTGGAAAATACTGAAAGCGCTGAAAGCTGTTGACGATTTGGTCAAAATTTGATAAATTAAACTGGCAATATGTTATGAAATAAGGAGTGGCAAGTATGATAACCAAAGAAGTAGTCATCAAGAATCAGGTAGGTCTTCATGCCCGGCCAGCGACTTTCTTCATTCAGAAAGCCAACGAGTTTAAGAGCAGCATCTGGGTGGAGAAGGAAGAGAGACGTGTAAACGCAAAGAGCCTCCTGGGCGTGCTCTCCCTGGGTATTGTCAAGGGCACTGCCATCAACATCATTGCCGACGGCGCTGATGAGGATGCAGCCATTGCAACCCTGTCTGAGCTCATCGATTCCGACTTCAACGAGTGATCTGGCCAACAGATAGAAAACAGGCGCGTGTGTAGCACGCGCCTGTTTTTCAGCTTGTCAAATAGGGCTGTGTTTCTTGTCAGTATATTAAAATTATTGCACGCGCCTGCGTTTATGGAGACAAAGTAAATGAAAAAGGAAAACCTAGCCATTGTGGAAATGCTCATATGCGCTACGCTGTGGAGCATTGCCGGAATATTTATGAAGCTCATCCCCTGGAACGGCTTTGCCGTGGCGGGCATGCGCAGTCTTATTGCGGGCCTCACCATTGCCGCCTATATCCTCATAAAACGCATGCGCTTCATTTTAAACCGCAGGACTTTGGTCACGGGCATATTCACCGCCTGCGTATATACCTGCTTTGCTGTGGCAAACAAGCTGACCACTGCCGCCAATGCCATAGTCCTGCAATTCACATCCCCGGTTTTTATAGTCATTTTTTCTGCCCTGTTTCTGGGAAAACGCATCCGCCGGTCAGACGCTCTGGTGGTGAGCTTCACCTTGCTGGGTATTGCCCTGTTTTTCTTTGACCAGCTTCAGCCGGGCTACATCCTGGGCAATGTTGTGGCCATTGCCGCAGGCATGTTCATGGCGGGCATGTTCATGGCCGTGGGAGAGCTGGAAGGGGAGCAGCGCTTTTCCGGGATACTGATAGGCCAGAGCCTCACCTTCCTGGTGGGCCTGCCCTTTGTTATTATTACAAAGCCTGAATTCACATCCACCGCAGTCTTGTCCATCCTGGTACTGGGAGTTTTTCAGCTGGGCATATCCTATATACTGTATGTGAAGTCCTCCCAGTATTGCCCGCCTTTGGCATGCAGCCTGCTGGGTGCGGCGGAGCCTCTCTTGAACCCGGTGTGGGTGCTGATATTCGATGGGGAACGGCCGGGAATCTTCGCCCTTATAGGCGGTGTTATTGTCGTGGCTTCCATCACCCTGTGGTGTATCTTCGGACAGGAAAAGGCCGGGGCTCCAACCCCGGTAAAGGAGAATTGAAGTTTACATAATTTTAATGAGGTTAACATAATGCTGGACACCCTGAGAGAAAAAGCCAATAATCTGCCCCTGCTGCCCGGCGTATATATTATGCTGGACGAAAAGAACCAAGTCATCTATGTGGGCAAGGCCAAGAAGCTTAAGAACAGGGTCAGCAGCTATTTTCACGGGGAGCACCTGCCCAAGGTGCAGGCCATGGTGGATAAGGTGGCGGACTTCAATGTCATCGTTGCGGGCAGCGAGTTTGAAGCCCTGGTGTTGGAAAACTCTTTGATAAAGCGCCATAAGCCCCATTACAATATCCTGCTGAAGGATGACAAGGGTTATCCCTTCATCCGTATGGACTTGCGGGAGGAGTACCCCGCCATGAGCCTGTCCAACAAGGCATTGAAGGACGGCGCCAGGTATTTCGGGCCTTTTGGAGGGCGCAGCCAGACCAGAAACATGATAAGCACCATCAACAAGGCCCTGTTGCTGCCGGACTGTTCCAGGAAGTTCCCCAGGGATATCGGCAAGGAGCGGCCCTGCCTGAACTACCACATGGGTTCCTGTCTGGGCTGGTGCCTCAGGGACAGCGATGCCGAGGATTACCGGCGCCGGGCTATGCAGGCCGCCCAGATACTGGAGGGCAAGGGCGGGGAGCTCATGGAGGAAATAAAAGCCCAGATGGAGCAGGCGGCAGAAGAACTGCGCTTTGAAAAAGCGGCGGAGCTGCGGGATAGGCTCCGGGCTGTGGAAAATCTTGCCAACCGCCAGAGAGTCATTGCCACTGCCTTTGCCGACACCGACGCCATAGGCTTCTGCCGGGGGGCAAAGAGCTGCTTTACCGTTTTGCACTTTGTAAACGGGGACCTTGTGGGCAAGGACACGGAAATGATGGACGAGCCTTTGGAGGAGGACAGCGAGGCTATATCCGACCTGGTGCGCCAATACTATACAGCCCATCGGGGAGGCTGGCCCAAGTCTATACTGCTGCCCTGCAAGATCGATGACCGGGAGGATCTGGAGGAACTGCTGAGCCAGTGCTCCGGCCGCAGGATATATATAGAGACCCCCCAGCGGGGAGAGCGTGTGCGTCTTATTGAGAGCGCCGCCCTCAACGCCAGAGAGGAGATACAGCGGCGCACTACCGCCGCCCAGCGCCGGTCCAAAACCCTGGAGTGGCTGCAAAAGACCCTGGGACTGGATAATTTCCCGGAGCGGATAGAGGCCTTCGATATATCCAACCTGGGCTCAACAGGCATCGTTGCGGCCATGACCGTCCATGTGGACGGTAAGCCTCTGAAAAAGGCTTACCGGAAGTTCCGTATACGGGACATGGAGATACAGGACGACTATGCCAGTATGTACCAGGCGGTGTACCGCCGATTCAGGCACTATGCTGAAGGGGACGAACGCTTTGCGCCCCTGCCGGATCTGCTGCTCATCGACGGAGGGGATACCCACGCGGCGGTGGCGGTGCAGGCCCAGACAGACCTTGGATTGCAGGTGCCCACCTTCGGCATGGTAAAGGACGACAGGCACCGCACCAGGGCCCTCATAAGTCCGGAGGGCCAGGAGATAGGCATCAGCCAGAACCAGGCCGTATTTGCCCTGATAGGTGGAATCCAGGAGGAGACCCACCGTTTTGCCATAGAATACCAGCGATCATTACGCAGCGAGAGTTACGGCTCCACTTTGGATAAGATCCCCGGCGTAGGTGACAAGCGGAGAAACGAACTGATAAAATATTTCAAATCCGTCAAAGCAGTCAAAGAGGCCAGCCTGGAGCAGCTGAAACTGGTGGTGCCCAGAAATACGGCCCAGGCGGTATACGATTATTTCCACAGCGGGGAGGAGACAGACGAGTGAGAGTGATCAGCGGGCTTGCCCGGGGCAGAAAGCTGAAGACCCCGGAAAACTACGACATCCGACCCACTACAGACAATGTGAAGGAATCCCTGTTCAATATAATACAGTTCGACATCGAGGGACGCCGTGTACTGGATCTCTTTGCCGGTACCGGCCAGCTGGGAATCGAGTGCTTAAGCCGGGGGGCCCAAAGCGTTGTGTTCACCGACGAGAGCCGGGAAGCGGTAAAAATCGTCAGGGATAATCTTAAGTCCTGCGGCTTTACCGCTACGGTCCTGCAGCAGGATGCCATCAGCTTTTTAAGGAGCGGAGGCAGCTTTGACCTGATCTTTGTGGACCCTCCCTATGATTCCCAGCTCTACCAAACTGTGCTGGAAACCATCAATTCCGTTGACATATTGTCGGATGGTGGTATAATAGTCTGCGAATCACGCAGAGAAAATTCCCTCCCGGAAATGCGCCCGCCCTACCGCAAGCGCAAGGAATATAACTATGGCCGGGTGAAACTCACTCTGTATACCAAGGAGACAAACTGATGTCTATAGCTATATGTCCCGGCAGTTTCGACCCCATCACCCTGGGCCATCTCAATATTATCCGCCGCACAAGCCGTATCTTTGACCGGGTTATCGTGTGCGTGATGTATAACTCAAATAAGACTTCACCCATGTTCAGCGTGGAAGAGCGTATAGATATGGTCCAAAGGGCGGTATATAAGTATCCCAATGTGACTGTAGACAGCTCTGCCGGCCTTCTGGCGGAATACGCCAAGCAGTTCCCCGGTGCCGTGGTGGTAAAGGGGCTGCGGGCCGCATCGGACTTTGAGTATGAGTTTCAGATGAACCTTATCAATAAGAAGATAAACCCGGAGATGGAAACCATGTTCCTCACCTCCAGCGGGAAATATACCTTCCTCAGTTCCTCGGTGGTGCGGGAGATGGCCCGCTATGACGCGGACTTGAAGGGCCTGGTGCCGGACGAGATAATTGAGGATATCAGAGAGAAAGCCAAGCAATGGAGGAGTAGCTGAAATGGATGGCAACAGAGACGTTCTTGAACTGCTGGATGTGCTGTACGCTATGGTGACCGACGCCTGGAGTGTGCCTCTGGGCAATGATAAATGCATTATCGAGCGTGAGAAAGCAGTGGCTCTTATAAACGATATCAAGGCCAGCCTGCCCAGCTCCGTTGCGGAGGCTCAGCGCCTTGTGGCGGCCAGGGATGAATTTATCGGCAATGCAAAACGTGAAGCCGAGGCCCTGCGGAAAAATGCAGAAGAGCAGGCCAGAGCCATGATTGAGGAGCAGGAGATAGTCCGGGTGGCCAAGGCAAAAAGCACGGAGATGCTGGCTTCTGCCGAGACCAAAAGCAAGGAGCTGCGCCGGGTTGCCAGCCAGTACGTGGACGATATCATCCGCCAGACCGTGGAAAATCTCAACAGCGCTCTGAATACCGTTCAAATGGCTCAGACCTCTTTCAGGAGCCTTGGCGGAGTGAAGGAGAAAGCCCCTGCCCAGCCTCAGTCCCAGGCCCCTGCTCAGGAGCGGGAGAGCCCCCGCCCCGTTAGCAGCAAGGTCATTATCGAGCAGCGCAGAAGCGACGAGTAAGGCAGCGGAAAAGACGTATAAACTACATATAGGATGCAACCAAGCAATGCCGGACACTATATTGTGCCCGGCATTTTTGTGCACATTTTGGGAGAATAGACGCAAGAAAAAGTCAAAATTTAACAAAAAGTTTCACTTGATTTTTCCATATGCGCCCCCTATAATGTAAATGCAAAGTGGTTGAAAGTGGGGAGAAATGGAGTTCTTTCCCACGAAAAGGAGGCGAAGTGCATGACAGGTGAATATCAGCATTCCCTTGACAGCAAGGGCAGGCTGTTTATCCCAGCTAAACTCAGAGACGAGCTGGGGGATGTATTCTATGTCACCTTGTCCATGGAGCGCTGCCTCTGTGCATACAGCAGTGAAAATTGGCGGAGTTTTTCGGAAAAGGTCAGCGCCATGCCCTATATAAAACAGCGTAAGATGCGGCCCCTCTTTGCCCATGCAGCCCGCTGCGAACTGGACAGCCAGGGCCGTGCCCTCATTCCCCAAAATCTGCGGGACTATGCAGGGCTTACAAAGGCTGTGACGGTGGTGGGCTGCAACAACCATGCGGAACTTTGGGACAGCGACAGCTGGAATGAGATATTCCAACTTGAGACCACTCCGGAGAATATCGCCGCCGTTATGGAGGAACTGGAATTTTGAGCTATGAAGCCAAGCATTATTCCGTGCTGCTCAATGAGTGCATAGACAATCTCAATATTAAGCCGGAAGGCATTTATCTGGACGGGACCCTGGGCCTTGGGGGCCACTCTTATGAAATCGCCTCACGGCTCACTACGGGACGCCTGGTGGGTATAGACAGGGATGAGACTGCAATTGAGAGGGCAGGGAAGCGCCTTGCTACCTTTGGCGATAGAGTGACCCTGGTTCACGGAAATTTCTCCGATGCAGCCGCCATATTGGACAGCCTGGGAATAGAGGGCGTGGACGGAATGCTCTTTGACCTGGGCGTATCCTCGCCCCAGCTGGATGAAGCGCAGCGGGGCTTTTCCTATATGGCCGATGCACCGCTGGATATGCGCATGGACGGAAGCGACAGTCTCAGCGCCTATGATGTTGTGAACCGCTGGGATGAGGAACGCCTCAGCCGTATACTGTTTGACTATGGCGAGGAGCGCTATGCCCGGCGCATAAGCAGGGCCATAGTGCGGCGCAGGGAGCAAAAAGCCATAGAGACTACGCTGGAACTGGTGGATATAATCAAAGGGGCCATGCCGGCCCCGGCGCTCAGAGAGAAACAGCACCCGGCAAAACGCAGTTTTCAGGCGATCCGAATCGCGGTAAATGATGAGTTGGGGGCCATAGCCGCCATGATGGATACGGCTCCTGACAGGCTGAACAAGGGCGGCAGGCTCTGCGTTATCAGCTTTCATTCTCTGGAAGACAGGATAGTAAAGGCCGGCATTGCCGCCAGAGAAAACGGTTGTACCTGCCCCAGAGAGGCACCCGTGTGTACCTGCGGCTTTGTGAAAACCTTAAAAAGCGTGCACAGGAAGCCTGTCATGCCCAGCCCTGAGGAACTGGAGGTAAATCCCCGGTCCCGCAGTGCAAAGCTCAGAGTGGCGGAAAGGGTGTAATATGAAGGGCAGAATCGGACGGATATTATTCAGGGTGATTTCCATAGGCTTTTCTCTCTGCCTTCTGGTGGGAGCGCTGATGGGCTCCATAAAGCTGGCAGAACTGAATGAGCAACTTACTGCCCTGGAGCAGGAACTGACGGAACTCAAGGAGGAAAACCACATCCTCCAGGCAAAGAACGAGACAAGCCTGAGCCTGGAGGAACTGGAGCGCTATGCCACAGAGGAGCTGGGTATGCAGCGGCTGAAACCCAGCCAGATATTTTATATTGATTTGGGATAAAAAGCATGAGCTGCCGGAGGCTGAATATACTTAGAATATATTCTGTCAAGCGGGTGATGCCATGTCAGTCAAAAACCGGCCCGAGGGCCTTAAACCCGGGCCTACCAGGCAGATGCTCCGACGCAGCCTGTTTTTAATGGCAGTATGCGGTATAGGGGCATTTGTCTTATTACTGGGGAGACTGTATAAGCTCCAGATAATCGACCATGAAAAATATGAGAGTATGGCTATAGAGCAGCAGCTGCGCTCAGTGCCCAGCTCCGTCATGCGGGGTGTCATATACGATACAAATATGAACATCCTGGCTGTAAGCGCCTCGGTGGACAACGTGTACTTGAGTCCGGCGGAAATAGAGATGTACGGTGAAGACCGGGAACTCATTGCCCGGGGCCTTTCTGAGATACTGGATATAAGCTATGAGGAGATATATGAAAAGACCGGCCAGAAGGGCAGCTGGTATGTGACAGTTGCCAGAAAGCTTGAGCAGGACAAGGCTGACGAGGTGAGGGCGTTCAAAACGGAGAACAATCTCCGGGGAGTGCGCCTGGAGACGGATACGAAGCGCTATTACCCAAATTCGTCTCTGGCCTGCCACCTTATCGGTTTTGTAGGCACGGACAATTACGGCCTGGAAGGAATAGAGGCCCAGTATAACGAGGCTCTTTCCGGCAGCCCCGGTAGAACTGTGAGGGCCACCAACGCCTTGGGAACCGAGCTGCTATTCAGCCAGTTTGAGGAATACTACCCCGGGGAAGACGGCTACGACCTGGTCACCACAATAGACGCCAGCATCCAGTACTATGTGGAAAAACATCTGAAACAGGCGGTGGAGGACTACGACATCCAAAACGGCGCCGGAGCTATAGCCATGGACGTGAACACAGGAGAGATATTGGCCATGGCCTCTCTGGGGGCCTACGACCTCAACGACTTCCTGGCGGTAAGCGATGAGGACATGGAGCTTATAAATTCTGCCTCCGGCGAGGAAGAGAAGGCCCGGCTCCTCAGCGAAGCCCAGACCCGGCAATGGAGAAACAAGGCCCTGTCGGACACCTACGAGCCTGGTTCCACCTTTAAGATAATAACGCTGGCAATGGCCCTGGAGGAGGGGGCTGTGAGCCTGGAGGACAGCTTTTACTGTCCCGGCAGTGTAAGCGTGATAGGCCGAACCAGCCCGATACGCTGCTGGAAGACCGAGGGACACGGCAGCCAGACCCTGACCCAGGCGGCCCAGCACTCCTGCAATGTGGCCTTTGTGAACATTGGGCAAAGGGTGGGGGCTGAGCGCTTTTACGACTACTG
>CALWWB010000079.1 GCA_944385175.1 uncultured Oscillospiraceae bacterium
AATGGGTAAAATATGGACTGAGAATATGATTTCTCAGCCCATATTTTATCTTTGTCAACAGGTCCAATCCTTGACACGACCCGAAGCTTATGGCTTCGGGTTTGTTTTTTATGTGCAACTTTCGCTTGCAGCACAGCCTGCAAAGCCACGCAAGTCTGAAGGAGGAAAGAACTCTTTCAGGCTTATTTTATACCGTCTTTTGATTTTTCTCTTTTTCCCCCGCCTCAGTCTCTCAAACTCTCCTCCAGCAGATTCAGGAAAAGCCGTAGGGCTGCATCGCTGCGGCTCCGGAGATACACCGCGCCAAAGGGCAACGGCTCGCATCCTTTCAGCGGGATATACTTCAATCCCGGGCGGCGCAGAGGAGGGATATCCACTGCCAAGGCGAAAGCATAACCTGTCTCCACCATGGTCAGCAGCACCTCCTGGTTTTCGCAAAAAACCACTTGGTCCGGAGCTCTGGTGGTCACCAGCTGTCCCTGCATAGCAAAGAGCGAGGGCGGACACACCGGCGGCGGACAGCTGGCTAGCATGTCGGCGGTTTTCAGACTCTCCACATCCGTATCCTCCATTGCCGCCAGAGGATGGTCCTCCCTGCATACGCACACCAGAGGACAGTCTAGCATCGGCCGAAAAGTGCAGTTTTGAGGAGCAGTCTCCTTAAAGCTCAGTATCATCTGCACCTCTCCCTCCATCAGCAGGTTATCCAAAGCGCTTATTGGCACCAGCTTCAACAGGGGCAGCACTCTTTTTCCCTCCCGCCTCAGCATATCCAGAGCCGGCGTCATCAGTTTCAGGTCGCCCACACCCCGGCAGCCGATGCTGAGAAAGCTTGGTCGCTCCCTGCTGCACTGCTTCACCTGAGCCTTGGACAAACCGGAAAGTTTAAGGATGTCTCCGGCGTATTGCAGGAACATGTGCCCCTCCTGGGTCAGCCTCACGCTCTTGCTGCTGCGCTTGAACAGCTCCACCTCCAGCTCGTCCTCCAGGGACTTTATCTGGTGGCTGACGGCGGGCTGGGTCAGGCGCAGATGCTCCGCCGCCTTGGAAAAATTCAGGCAGTCCGCCACTGCCAAAAAGCATTCCAGCTGGGTGGTGTTCATTGTTCATTCTCCTCTACCAAATCGAATCTACGCAAAATATCTATAAATGTTTTTTATTGATTATAGCATATTTGAATTTCACATACAAGAGAACTTGTGCTATAAAAAGTAAGGTACCTAACAATCTTCCCACGTTTTGGTTCAAAGGAGGTATCTTTTTTATGACATTGGACCGTGGGCGTCTCATACAGGACGGACGGCAGATAGGCATTGGGCTGGACCAACTGGCCAACAGTATTCTGGCCGGGGCAGATATCACCGCAGTCCAGGCTCTGACCCTGCTGTATATCCTGCAAAACGCCGAAGAGGGCGTCTCCATGACATCCCTGCACCTGGCCAGCGGCCACTCCAAGGCCACCGTCTCCCGGCTGGTAAAGCGGCTGTGGGAGAAGGGCTACGTGTCCCTGGAGCCCAGCCGGGAGGACAGGATACAGCGCCTGCTATACGGTACCCGGGAGGGGCGGCAGCTCAGAGCTTTTCTTGAGCAATCCATAAGCCGGTCAGAGGAAAGGCTCTACCGGGGCTTCAGCGCCGGTGAGCTGGAGGAGATGGACCGGCTTCAAAAGAAGATGCTGCGAAACCTGTCCACCGCTCCAAAATCTATCCAGAAGGAGGAAACAACATAGTGAAAATCGTATTGAAGCAGCTGGGCCGTTACCGCAAGGAGGCCTGGTTATGCATAGGCCTGACGGCCATGGAAGTCTTGATGGAGATACTCATGCCCTTCGTCACAGCTATAATCATAGACCGGGGCCTGGATGCCGCCAACCTGCCGGTAGTGTACCGTTACGGGGCAATAATGGTGGGAATGGCCATTTTAAGTCTGATATTCGGTACCTTGGCAGGAAAATTTGCTGCGGGAGCATCCGCCGGATTTGCGGCGAATCTGCGGGAGTCCATATACGCAAATATCCAGCGCTTTTCCTTTTCCAACATTGACAAGTTCAGCGTGCCCGGCCTGGTCACCCGCATGACCACCGACATCACCAACGTGCAGAACGCCTTTATGATGATCATCCGCATTGCGGTGCGCTCCCCCCTGATGCTGGTCTTCAGCTACGCCATGTGCCTTATAATCAGCCCCCGCATGAGTCTGATGTTCCTCATCGCCGTGGTATTTCTGGTGGCAGTGCTTGGCAGTATTATGGCTGTGACCCTGAAGATATTCAACCAGGTATTCCACAAATATGATGATTTGAACGCCAGCGTTCAGGAGAACATCTCTGGCATCAGGGTGGTGAAGGCCTTCGTCCGGGAAGACTACGAGACGGAGAAATTTTCCAAGGCCTCGGCCATGCTGCGGAAGATGTTTGTAAAGGCGGAGGGCCTGCTGGCCTTCAACAATCCGGCCATGATGGTCTCGGTGTATTTCTGCATACTCTGTGCCTCCTGGCTGGGCGCCCAGTTCATCGTGGCCGGGGACATGAGCACAGGCGAACTCACCAGCCTCTTCAGCTATATCATGTCCCTGCTCATGGGGCTGATGATGCTGTCAATGGTGGTGGTGATGATATCCATGTCCATGGCCAGCATACGCCGTATAAGCCAGGTGCTCACCGAAGAACCGGATATCACCTCCCCCAAGGAGCCGGTGACGGAGGTGGCCGACGGCTCTATCGACTTCGACCAGGTGAGCTTCTCCTACAAGAAGGGCAGCGGCAAGAACTCCCTGTCGGACATAGACCTGCACATAAAGTCCGGGGAGACCATAGGTGTCATCGGCGGCACCGGCTGCGGCAAGAGCAGCTTGGTGAACTTGATCTGCCGGCTGTACGACGCCACTGAAGGCAGCGTAAAGGTGGGCGGAGTGGACGTGCGCCGCTATGACACCGAGGTGCTGCGAAACCAGGTCTCCGTAGTCTTGCAGAAGAACACTCTGTTTTCCGGCACCATTCTGGAAAACCTGCGCTGGGGCAACCCGGAGGCCAGTCTGGAGGACTGCATCCGGGCCTGCAAGGCCGCCTGCGCCGACGAATTCATCGACCGGCTGCCTGAGGGCTACGATACCCGCATAGAGCGGGGCGGCGCCAACGTCTCCGGCGGCCAGAAGCAGCGCCTGTGTATAGCCCGGGCTCTGCTGAAAAGTCCCAAGATTCTCATCCTGGATGACTCCACTTCCGCCGTGGACACCGCCACCGATGCAAAAATACAAAAAGCCTTTGCCAGTCAGATACCTGGCACCACCAAGATAATCATTGCCCAGCGTATATCCAGCGTAGAGCATGCCGACAGGATACTGGTACTGGAAAACGGCCGGATAAACGGCTTTGACACCCACGAAAAGCTGCTGGAGACCAACGCCATTTACCGGGACATCTATGAATCCCAGGTCAAGGGCGGCGGTGACTTCGACCAGAGCGCGTGAAAGGAGGTCTTTTCATGAATAAGAAGAAAACAATGCCCGGCGCCGGCAAGGTGCTTGGCCGGGTTATGCGATACATGCTGCACTACTACCGTTTCCCCTTCATACTGGTGATACTGTTCATACTGCTGTCGGCCGTGGCTACGGTGCTGGCAGCCACTTTCCCCCAGTCCCTGGTGGATGACTACATTACTCCCCTGCTTCAAAGCGGTTCCCGGGATTTCAGCGGCCTTAAGTCCGCCATATTCCAGCTGGCCGGGCTGATGGCTCTGGGCACGGTTGCCGCCTTTGCCTACAACCGCATCATGGTAAGTGTAAGCCAGGGCACCATGTGCCATCTCAGGGACGATCTGTTCCACAATATGGAGCAGCTGCCCATCAAGTATTTTGACACCCACTCCCACGGGGATATCATGTCCGTATACACTAACGACGTGGACACCCTGCGGCAGCTGCTGAGCCAGAGCATACCCCAGGTAATCAACTCCTGCATCACCATGGCCGCCACTTTCGTGACCATGCTGCTGCTCAATCCCCTGCTCACTCTCATCTCCCTGCTGACGGCTCTGGTGATGCTTACCGTCACCAAGAACTTCTCCCGTCTCTCCGGCAAATACTATATCAAGCAGCAGCAAGCTCTGGGAGCCGTAGACGGCTTTATCGAGGAGATGCTGGACGGGCAGAAGGTGGTCAAGGTCTTCTGCCATGAACGTTCCGCCATGGAGGATTTCCACAAGGTGAACGATGAGCTGCGCATCAGCGCCGACAAGGCCAACAGCTATGCCAACATGCTCATGCCCATCAACGCAAATATCGGCTGGCTCAGCTACGCCTTGGTGGCGGTGGTTGGGGCCCTGCTGGCCATTAACGGCCTGGCGGGAGTTAGCCTTGGCACCGTGGTGGCCTTTGTGGGTCTGAACAAGAGCTTCACCCAGCCTATCTCCCAGGTGAGCATGCAGGTAAACTTCGTGGTCACCGCTGCCGCCGGAGCCCAGAGGGTCTTCGACCTGATGGACCAGCAGCCAGAGGAGGACCAGGGCTATGTGGAATTGGTACAGGCCAGGGAGGACGAACAGGGCAACATCGTGGAAACACAGGAGCGCACCAAGCTCTGGGCCTGGCGCCATCCCCACAAGGCTGAGGGTACTGTGACTTATACCAAGCTGCAGGGCGGCGTGGTAATGGACGACGTGGACTTCGGCTATGATCCGGATAAGACCGTGCTGCACAATATAAGCCTCTGGGCAAAGCCGGGGCAGAAGATAGCCTTCGTGGGCGCCACAGGGGCAGGTAAAACCACTATAACCAATCTGATAAACCGCTTTTATGACATAGCCGACGGCAAGATACGCTATGACGGCATCAACATCAACAAAATCAAGAAGTCCGACCTGCGCCGCTCCCTGGGCATGGTGCTTCAGGACACCCACCTCTTCACCGGCACCGTCATGGACAACATCCGCTACGGCCGCCTGGAGGCCACTGACGAGGAGTGCATAGCCGCAGCCCGTCTCGCCAACGCTGACGGTTTCATTCGCCGCCTCCCTGAGGGCTACAACACCATGCTCACCGGGGACGGGGCCAATCTGAGCCAGGGACAACGGCAGCTTTTGTCCATAGCCAGGGCAGCGGTGGCAGACCCGCCGGCTCTTATACTGGATGAGGCCACCTCCTCCATAGACACCCGCACGGAAAAGCTGGTGCAGGACGGTATGGACGCCCTGATGGCCGGGCGCACCACCTTTGTCATTGCCCACAGGCTGTCCACTGTGCGCAACGCCGACTGTATCATGGTCATGGAGCAGGGGCGCATCATAGAGCGGGGCACCCACGAGCAGCTCATGGAAAAGCAGGGCAAATATTATCAGCTCTACACCGGCCACACTGCCGCTGCCGCATCCTGAATTTCCTCCCCATAAAGCCGAAAGCCCTCTGGGCATCGGGTAAAGTTTTTTCCTTCATTCAGTCAATTCATAAATTTTTCGGCGGCGTATTTGACGCCGCCGAAAAATTTCTCCCGGCCAAGGTGCCGTCCCGCTCCCGCAAACCGTGGAATGCAGCTTCATCTCCTTGACATGCCATGCTTCCTATGTTATTGTCAGATAAAAGCCCCATACCCGTAGAAAAGTAAAATCTGCTGCCGGCGGCGCTGCGGTGCCCCGATTTGTGGGAGGACAAAATGTATTGTACAAAATGTGGAAAGGCGCTCCCTCAGGGTGCCAAATTCTGCCCTGGCTGCGGTGCCAGGCTGGAGCTTGCTTCCGTGGAACCCACTGATGAAAAAGCCGAGGTTCCCGGTGCCGTAACGGAAGTCGTCGCAGAGACTACAGTCTCCGCCCCTGACGTTGAAAGTGCCGCAGATAAAGCCGGTGGATCTGACGGCAAAGATGATTGTGTAAAATGCGGGGAGGAAATACCGGAAGACGCCGTGCTCTGTTCCTACTGCGGTTCCTGGCAGGAAAAAGATGGGGCGGAGAATATGGAGGACGTACAGAAAAAAACCGTAGACCGCCGTGCCTTTATTGCCATGGGTGTAGTGGCCGTCCTTCTGATAGCAGCGCTGATAATCGTGTCCGGCGTAATCTCCTCCATGTTGGAGAATTCCAAACCCCTTGAGCTGCGTCCGGAGCCGGAGGAGGCTGTCCAAGCTTCTAGCGCCGGAGTCCAGTCCGTCTATAACGGGCAATACCTTGTGGTGCCGGATTATGAGCTCATGTGCCCTCTTGATGTTCTGGCCGGGGGTGAGCGTTCTTACTATGTCTACCTGGAGTATATAGGTGAGCCGGAGAACAGCTATGACCCACGGCAGCCCAGCACCTCCTCCCCCGGGGAGGAAGATATGGCCTTCTATGTGGAGGCCGGGAACTCGGCAGAGCTCTATGTGCCTGTGGGGGAATACTATGCCTATTATGCCAGCGGCTACGACTGGCAGGGGCCGGAAGCCCTCTTCGGTGAGGATACGGTATACAACATGGATGCATACATCCTGGAGTTCTATACCGACGAGGAATCCGTCTACGGATACGACCTTGAATTGTGGGACGATGCAGAGGATAACCCGGACATGGTGCCTATTTCTCCCGAGGATTTTCCCAGCTGAAAGCCCTGCGGTAACTCAAATGCAAAAAACCGGGTATTGATACCCGGTTTTTTTATGCCTGTCTTTTCAAATCGTCCATGGGGTAGTATAATCTCCCTATGGATTTTTTATGGGAGAGATATATATGATAAACAGCAATTGCTATAAGTTGGGTGCAGAGCCCTCCGTCATACGCAGCCTCTTTGCCTACGGCCTTCAGCAGGCGGCCCTGGTGGGGGCCGATAAGGTCTATGACTATTCTCTGGGCAACCCCAGCATCCCCGCCCCCGGCGCCGTGAATGCCTCCATAAAGGATATAATAGATCACACAGATTCCATCCAGGTGCATGGCTATACCATGGCCGCCGGCCTGGAGGGCGCCCGCAGAGCCGTGGCCCATGATCTGGAAAAGCGCTTCGCCCTGCCGGTAAAAGCGGAGGAACTCTTCTTTACCTGTGGGGCAGCCCCGGCCCTCATATCCGTCATAAAGGCCCTGACAGTAAATCAGAACAGTGAATTTCTGCTTCTGGCCCCGTTCTTTCCGGAATACGTACCTTTCGTTGAGCAAAACGGGGCAAGAGCGGTCATTGTCCCCCCTGATACGGATTCCTTTCAGATTCCCCTGGATTTGGTTGAGGAACGCATCGGTCCCAATACCCAAGCCATAATAGTCAATTCCCCCAACAATCCCTCCGGCGTTATCTACAGTCGGGAGAGTCTGGAGGCTCTGGCCGCCCTGCTGCGGCGCAAGGGCAAGGAATATGGCCGCCCAATATACATAATTGCCGACGAACCCTACCGGGAGCTGGTCTACGACGGGGCGGAAGTCCCCTTCATCCCCTGCATTTATGAGAACACCCTGGTGTGCTATTCCTATTCCAAGTCCCTGTCCCTGCCCGGTGAGCGCATAGGTTATGTCTATGTACCAGGCTTCGCCAAGGACTCCCATGAGCTCTACACTGCCATAGCCGGGGCCGCCAGAATAATGGGCCATGTATGCCCACCCAGCCTCATGCAGATGGTCATAGAGCGCTGCGCCCAGGAGCGGCCCGATCTGGCCGCCTATGACGAGAACCGCCGTCTGCTCTACGGCAGTCTCAGTGCTATGGGCTATGAGTGCATAAAGCCTCAGGGGGCCTTTTACCTGCTGGTGAAAGCCCCCGGCGGGGACTCCATGGCTTTTTCGGAAAAGGCAAAGCTTCGGCACAATCTGCTGCTGGTGCCTGCCGACGGCTTCGGCTGTCCCGGCTATCTGCGGCTCAGCTACTGTGTTTCTCGGGATATGATAGAACGCAGCCTGCCGGCTTTTAAAGCCCTGCTGGACTGACCTACTCAGCCAGCTGTGATCTCCCATCATAAAGGAAGCGTCCCCCGACATCTTTGATGTCCGGGGGACGCTTCCTTTATTTTTAAGCTTTGTGGCGGCAATTGTACCGCTCACTCCTTGTGGATGTCGCAAAGCCAGGAGCTCACCTTGTCCTTGTCAACTCCTATGCCTTCAGACAGGAATACCGCCAACTCATTCATATTGAGCACCTTCATATGCTCAAAGTTTGTAAAGCCTTTCTGGTTTTCATCACCAAAGTAACGGCCTTCTATATAGCCGCAGTTATAGCACATCTGCAGGTTATATTTGCGGTGGGAGTCGGTAGACAGTTCACTGCCGCAGCGGGGACACTTCATGGGACACGCCTCCTTATTTTCTCGTTGATATCATCTTAACCTGCAAATGCATTTTTTTCAAGGATAATTTTCTTTCTGACAAAACTGCCGTACAGCACCTAGGATTCTGCTTTCATTGCCTGATATCCAATCAGCACAGTCCACACATAGGCGCAGGTCTTGGGTATCATCAGCATGCCTATGAGGGGCACTGCATCGGCCCACAATACCACCGGTATGTAAAAGCCGAAGCTCAGCACTATGGTCAGCCACATCCAGCGGAAAGCCCTGTCATTATGCTCTCTGGCGCTCCTAAAGAACAGGACGATCACCACCAGCCCCAGCAGGGCAAAGGGGATGTTCCTGTATATCCCCCAGGCCAGGGGCGCCTCCGGGCTGAGCCATTGGTTCTGTGGAAACATACAAAGCCCCACTCTTACTGCCGCCAGCAGATACACCGCCGCAGTCAGATCCCTGCGGCCCTCTATCTTGTAGCGCCTGCGCCATACATAGTAGAGCAGCACATAGAACACCGTCATTGTAACTGAGGTTATCCACTTGCCCAGCCCCAGTGCCGCCGCGTAGTTTTCAAGGCCGGTGGTGCACAGAGCATAGGCCCGGGGCACCAGGTGGAAAGCGTCGCCGCAGCCCAGCACCACTGCCATCAGCCCAAACAGCCTGAACTGGCTGCCCCCTTTGCTGCCTTTTATCATCAATACTCCTATAGTGATAACCGATACGAGATACACCGCATCAAAGGCGGTCTCCATTATTGCCTGCATTCTTAGTTCTCCTCTCAATTTGTCTGCGCATCCAGACGCAGCCTGCCGTAATTTCTGCCGAACAGTATACCGGCCAGCAGCAGCGAAGCCCCCAGCCCGGAATAGAACACCGCTATAAATCTCTCCGGAACCGCTCCCGATGCCCTCAGGGCGATGTCGCCGCCCATCATGAAAGCCATGATAACAAAAGACTTTACATCAAAAAATTTCAGGAAAAATTGTGGCTCATCTCCCTAAGAGTTTATCCTTGCCGTATGCTTTCTCACCAGCTTCCCGAAAATGAAAAGCTGAAACACGGTAAACACAGCCATGGAACCCAATATATTCAGCGCTGTGATATAGGCGCTGTAAGCATGCAGCCCCATTCTCAGCACATTGAATCCGGCTGCCGCCCATACCAGGCAGGCTATAAGCAGCAGCTTATCGGAACTTACCTTCACACCCTTTACCTCCAATTCTGAACTTCGTTCATTTTAATCTTTAAAGAAAGCCCACCTCCCGGCAGGCCTTCAATATAAAACCCGTTTTGTGAGTTCCAGAACAGTCCGGGGTTCAAAGTCCCCCTGGAGCAGTGCCGACAGCAGCAGAGAAAACAAAATTCCCGCAAATTTCTCCGACGTGAAATTATCGTCAAAGGCATCGGGGCGAATATGACTGTCCCGGCTGAGCACCAGGCATAGGCCCCGGCGTATATGCTCCCAGGTTCGATGCATAACAGCCCTGCCGCCCTCCACTTCGTCGCTGACAAAACTCATGGAGTGCAGGCTGAAAAGCCCTGGGTAATCTCTGCTGCCCTGCTCCATCCTCTTGTACATCCACAGTATGCAGGCCTGGATATCCCTGAAAACACTCTCGTCCTCCGGCGGATGGAAGATCTCCAGCCAGACGCTCTCCACCGTGGCCTCAGCCAGCTCTGCCTTGGATTCGAAATAATTGTATATGGAGCCTACGGCTATCCCGCTGGCAGCGGCCACAGCACGAATATTCACCGCAGTCCAGCCTTGACTGCGTATCAGCTCACGGCTCACTGCAAGAATGTCTTCCCTGGAAGTAACCTGTTTTTTCACAGCTTCACCTCATTCTGAACATTGTTCATTTTAAATGTCCATCCATGGTTTGTCAAGCACTATTTTGAAGTCAGAGCTGGCTTTAAATATTACAGGCGCTCATCCATACCGCTCCGCCATGTAAATGCCCATCTTGGACTGGAGCAGGTTTGTCATCCGGTACGGGCTCATGTCCCCGGCAAGATAGGTAGGTCAAGCCTCCATAATCATCTACCTTATTGTAGTGTCAGCCCCGGTCTGAACATAGTATACACATTCCAGAAGGTCAAAGCGTTTCTTGTGCTGTAACCCGCTGAAATCCTGCCGGTTGTATTTCTCCGCCACCGGCCGATTACAGGCACGCCCTATCCGCTCTCGGCAATACCCAACTGCCGCTGGTCTGACAGCATATACTTTATAAATTTCTATGCCCCAGCTTTGTTATAGCTATTTGAATGGAATAGAAATAGTGAGCAGATATGGTTTCATCCTAGGATATAAGTAAAGAAATATATGCTCAGAGATAAATTTTCAAAGTGGGCAGGCAATGCCGCCCTACAGATTAGGCCGCTGTACTTACAACGCCATGGACCACTGTAGGGGCTCCACAACCCCGTCCGAAGTCGGTGACTGCTTATGCGCTGCTTTCCCGCGTTTATCCTTCCTTCTCCCGCAGCACCCGGCGCAGCCTGCTGAGAGTCACAGGCGTCATCCCAAGGAAGGATGCAATATGCTTGTTGCTCACCTTATCAATAAAGCCGGGATAGGCCTCCAGAAACCACTGGTAACGCTGCATGGCAGTATTTCTGCATACCATCGTTTTAATTTCCCAATGCATTGTAAACGCATCCATAAGCACATTATTATATAGTTGCAGCAGCTCACTGTATTGGTTGAGCAGCCTATCTATCTCCTGAGCCGGTATGCTGAACAGGTCGCTGTCAATAGAGGCCTCTATATATACCGCAGAAGGCAGGAGCAGTTTTGGGCGTGCCATTATTGGCATTCTGGGAGTTGCCACAAAGCAGTCCGTTATCTCCTGTCCGTTAACATCAAAATAAAAGAAACGAATGATTCCATTTACCAAAAACCACATTTCCTGTTGGAGTTCGCCTTCTTTCAAGAGCACTTCTCCCTGCGGTATATGCACAAAGGAGCTGGCGTCGGCTACGTCCGAAATAATTTTCTCATCCTTGATGTTGAGCGCCATTGTGAAAAACTCTCTAGCTTGCATAACAATCACCACCAACCATATATTATTTCGTATATTACCCCATTCGCAGGCATTCTGCATTATCCTAGGGAACCTCTGATTTAATCCGCACTACCATAAAGGCTCCGGATGTGGGATAATAACACATCAAAGCAATGGTGG
>CALWWB010000080.1 GCA_944385175.1 uncultured Oscillospiraceae bacterium
AGCCGCGTCGCTATAAGCGACTGGTTCGCGTCCCTCAATATCGTCTCTGTGATTCCGACTCTTTTCATGTTCCCTCCTGTATATTTTTTGCTTTAACAACATTAAATTATTTATGCCCCAAATAATGTCATGATATTATATCATAGGAGTTTTTGCAATTCCATAGGGAAAAATAACAGTAATTAATTTTTTAACGAAAAATTAGCAGCTCTCTTTTTGTGCTAATTGCGCTATAGGCCCGGATTGATTCAGGATTGCGGCAGAGATAGAGAAAATAGGAACACCGGGGCGGAGATTAATGGAGGCAGGCCAGAGAAACAGGCTTGGACCGAACTCCTGGAAAAAAGCGGTTTGCAAAAGCGGCAGGGCTATGGTATGACAAACTAAACGGATATATCATGCCAAGGAAAAGGAGCTTGACAGGCCATGCCCCAGCGTCTACACTCCTACAGACAGACAGACAGACAGACAGACAGACAGACAGACAGACAGACAGACAGACAGACAGACAGATAAGTCTGCCTGCCCTTGCTGCGCTCAAAAATATACTTGTATATGAATAGGGAAGCAGCCTCCCACCTCCCGGTGGTGAGGCCGCTTCCCTTTGTATTTTCCGGCTCTTTGAGCTGCGGAGCGAAAAACCCGGACAAAGGAGACAGCCCATGAATAAGAAAGTGATTGCAGTAGCCCAGTACATAGCCCTGCTGATGACCTCGGTCTTTCCTGCCACGGCCCTGGCAGAAGGCGGCACGGAGCAGGAGGCCCCGGTCTGCATCTGCGAGAACAAGTGCAGCGAGGGTAATATGAACGCCGACTGCCCCGTCTGTTCGGCGGCTGCGGATTTCAGCGCCTGCCAGGGCCAGGAGCCCCAGCCCATGAATGAGCAGGGCGGCGGGGACACCACGCCCGCTGACGGCCAGGGCGGCAGCGCCCCTGATGGCCAGGGGGACGGCGGTAGTATGCCCATGCCTGCACCCACGGCTCCCGTCTGCGTTTGCACCGTAAAGTGCTCTGAGGGCGCGGCGGATACCGCCTGCCCAGTGTGCTCAGCCGAAGGCGCCGACCTGAACGCCTGCACCGGCAAGGCTGCGGAGGATGTCGACCAGGAGGACGGCAGCAGCACGCCCACGCCTGTGCCCACACCCACGGCCCCGGCCTGCACCTGCATGGCCAAATGCAGCGAGGGCGCAGTGAGCGCCGACTGCCCGGTTTGTGCAGCCGACTGGAACAACTGCGCCTTTACCGGAGAGACCGGCAAGCCCGAGGAGGACAACAAGCCGGAGATCGTCACCGTCACGGACTGGAGCTGGGTGGATGAGCAGGGCATACTGGCTGACGACGGCAAGCTGTACCTGCCCTCTGCCGTGACGGCGGAAAACCTGGAGGGGATAAAAGCGTCTCTGCCCCAGTACATTCAGGCCGGGGAAGAGAAGATAGCCCTCACCTGGACTTATGACGAGGCCACCGGCATCTTCACCGCCGCCCCGCCGGAGGGCTATGCCCTGGCGGAGGGGGCCAAGGCCCTCACCATTGAGACGGTGGACATGGGCGCCGACACTCTGGAGGAAATACGCGTCACATACATAGATGCAAACGGTGTAGAGCAGACTGTCGGAGCCACCGTTGTCACCGCCGAAAGCACACTGGAAAATACAGGCTGGGTTATGGTGAACAAAGACATCACAATTGACAGTCGGGTCAAAATTATTGGGGATGTTAACCTCATCCTGGCGGACGGCTGTACACTCACTGCCACCGACGGAATAGAGGTGGAACCAGGCAACATTCTCACCATATATGCCCAGGCGAATGGCACCGGCGCACTGTTTGCCAACGGCCACACCGATAGAACGGCAGGCATAGGCGGAAGTGGCTATTACGTGGACGGCAATGCAAACTGCGGCACCGTCAACATCTACGGCGGAAACATCACCGCCACCGGCGGCATAGGTGCAGCGGCCATCTCAGACCAGAGCGGCAAAACCGCCGGCGCTTGGAGCGGCATCATCTTCGAAGGCGATGCGGGCGCAGTATACGGAAACCAGAGCAACGGCGGCAGCTTCACCATAGCCACAGGCCAGACCCTGGACATACTTTCCGGCTCCTCTTTCACCAACTGCGGCACACTCACCATTGACGGCGCTCTCACCAACAACGGCAGCTTCACCAACAACGGCGCGGTGACCGTGCCCATGGCAGGCAGTTTCGTAAACAACAGAACGCTGAACTGCACTTACCACAGCTTTTATAACGGGAATTGCGTCCTCGGCTGCGGCGGCACAGCCGTCTCCTCCGTCACCATGAGCCGCACCAGCCTGCGCATCTATGAGGGAGGCAGCTACACCCTCAGCGCCACGGTGTCCCCAGCAGACGCTGCGGACAAGAGCATAGTTTGGTCTAGCAGCGACGAGAGCATAGCCACCGTTGACCAGGACGGAAAAGTCACCGGCAAGGCCCCCGGCGTATGCACCATATACGCCCAGGCCCGGGACGGCAGCGGTGCCTACGCCTCCTGCACGGTGCGAGTGCTGCGCTGGTATCCCGGCGCACCCCTATCCACAGCTCCAATCTGGGGCTGTGGATAGGGGTGCTGGCTGTGAGCGCAGCGGCCATTGGCGCAGCGGCCTTTATCCCGGTGAAAAAGCGGAAAAAGAAATAAAAAGCGAATAATTAAGGTAAAATCTGTCCTGGAAACCGGGCAGATTTTTTATCGAAAGCTTTTTTGCCGGAAAAGAGGCAGATGTTCTGGGAGGCGATAGGGGCAAGAACGGAGGAGGAGCATATAATGCCCTGAGGGGGACCTCAATACTGATTGGAGGAAAGCCATGAAAGACACAGACCTCTGTTCCACCAAGATATATACCAACTGCTGCAACGGCAGCTGCGGCTGCTGCGGCTGCGGCAGCAATGTGGGCCCGGCCGGCCCTATGGGGCCCCAGGGACCCGTCGGCCCCCAGGGACCTATAGGGCCTCAGGGCCCCAGAGGCGCTACCGGGGCTACGGGGGCTACCGGCGCAACGGGAGCTACCGGTGAGGCTGCCACTGTGACTGTTGGTACCGTAAATACCGGAGAACCCGGTACCCAGGCCAGCGTAACCAATGCCGGCAGCAGTTCCGCAGCAATACTGGACTTTGTTATACCCAGGGGTGCCACTGGTGCCACCGGCCCTACCGGCCCCACCGGAGCTACCGGACCCACCGGACCCACAGGTCCTACAGGCCCAACGGGATCTACAGGCGAGGCGGCCACCATCACCGTGGGTACCGTTAGCACGGGAGATCCAGGCACCCAGGCCAGCGTAACCAATGCGGGCACGGAAAATGCCGCAGTACTCAACTTCGTGATACCTAAGGGAGCAACCGGTGCCCAAGGGGACACCGGCGCCCAGGGTCCTGCAGGCGCTCAGGGTCCCACCGGACCCACTGCCACCAACGAAAACGGCGTGGCCTACAATGTGGCACAGCAGACCGTGAACAATGACGCCAACGTACAGTTCGACACCAACGACATCGCATCCACCGGCAGCATCACCGCCAACGGCAACGAGGGCTTCAACCTCACCGATGGCCGCTATCTGGTGAGCTTCGGCACCGACGCCTCCGTGGACAGCGCCAACAATATAGGCGCCTCTCTGGAGCTGGACGGCACCCCGGTGACCTATGCCGTATCGTCCCTGAACAAGACGGACGCAGACAATGAGCGGCTGGTCCTGACCGCAATAGTAGACGTTACCGGCACCCAGGCCCTCACGGTAAAGAACACTACCGGCAACAATGAGAATATGACCAACAGCGTGCTGAACGTGGTGAAGCTGTCCTGAACACTTTATACAGCGGGGGCCTTGCTGCCTCCGCTGTATCTTTTGGGTGGGAGAAAAGGAGCGATTTGAGAGAGATTATATTTTTGCCTTGTCAGAGCGGGGACACATGGGGTATAATGTGCCTGCCTTTACAGAACATAACAAGAGGTGAAATATATGGAACTGACTGCGGCGGCCCAGTGGCTGAACCAATTTTTCCTGGGATACGACAGTGCAATCCTGGGGGGACTCCATTCCATGGCGGAAAGCGCCGGGACTGTACTCACACCGCTGATGAAGCTCATCACTCTGCTGGGGGAAAAGGGACTGGTATTCTTTATCCTGGCGGTGGTGTTTGCCTGCTTTGCCCGTACCAGAGATCTGGGCGTGTGTATCTTCGGGGCGGTATGCTGCGGGGCGCTCATAACCAATATTATACTGAAAGACAATATAGCCAGGCCCAGGCCCTTTGAGACTGTGGAGCAATTCCGCCAGTGGTGGCAGTTCGTGGGCTCCCCGGCAGAGGACGGATTCTCCTTCCCCTCCGGACACGTCACCGCAGCCGCAGCAGGCATGACGGCCATTGCCCTGATGAAGGGGAAAAAGTTCATCCTGCCCTCGGTACTGGTGGTGGTATTCATGGGCATATCCAGAAACTATCTGGTGGCCCACTACCCCTCGGACGTGCTGGCTGCCATGATCGTGGGCACCGCCTCGGGATTTATCGCCTGGGGTATAACAAAGCTTATATTCTCCTTTTTGCGCAGTCACCGGGATGTGCCGGTATTTGAACTGATGCTGGAGCTGGACATCCGGGAAGTGCTGCCACTGCCCGGCGGCAGTGCCGGACAGGCTGGGAGCAGCCGCAGCGCAGGACAGGCCCGGGAGCGCAGCAGCGCCCATGCCGCCCCCCAGCGCCAAGGTGGCCGGGGACTAAATATAAAGGTGCCGGGAGCCTACAAGGGCAAGCACGAGAAATAAAGATATACAGCCGGGGCCCTGATTTCAGCGGGGTCCCGGTTCGCTGCAAACAGACGGAAAACGCCGGTAATTTCACAGTGAGTTAAAGAATTATAGGGGCGCATATGTTGAAATTCCTGGGAATTGTGCTATACTATATATTTATGAAAATAGCATAGATAAGGAGTATGAATCCAAACAATGGCAAAAAAACAGTTTAAAGCAGAATCCAAGCGTCTCTTGGATCTTATGATCAATTCAATTTACACCAATAAGGAAATCTTCCTGAGGGAGATAATCTCCAACGCCTCCGATGCCATAGACAAGCTGTGCTATCTATCCCTCACTGATGACAAAGTGGGGCTGAATAGGGACGACTACAGAATAGAGATTATCCCCGACAAGGAAAAGCGCACCCTCACCGTGAGAGACAACGGCATAGGCATGACTGCGGAGGAGTGCGAAAACAATCTGGGCGTTATTGCCCGCAGCGGTTCTTTCAAATTCAAGGACGAGATGGACAGTGAAAAGAGCCAGGCCGAGGACATAAATATCATCGGACAGTTCGGCGTGGGCTTTTACTCTGCATTTATGGTGGCTGACGAGGTCACCGTCATAACCAAAAAATACGGTGAGGAACAGGGTATCATGTGGAAAAGCAGCGGTGCAGACGGCTATACAGTCACTCCCTGCGACAAGGAGAGCGTGGGCACCGATGTTATAATGCACATAAAGGCCGACACCGACGACGAGATCTACGGCAGCTATCTGGAGGTCTGGAAAATCAAGGCCCTGGTAAAGAAATACTCCGACTATGTGCGCTGGCCCATAAAGATGGACGTAGAGCACCAGGAACGCTTTGAAACCGGGGAAAAGGATGACGAGGGCAATCCCAAGTACGACTACCGCATGGTCACGGAAAATGAGACAATAAACAGCATGGTGCCCATATGGCAGCGCTCCAAGAGCGAAGTCACCGACGACGACTGCATCGCCTTCTATAAGGAAAAGAACAGGGACAGGAAAGACCCCTGTGCCCTGGTGCGTATCAGTGCCGAGGGCGCGGTGAGCTACAAGGCCCTGCTCTTTGTACCCGGCGAGGAAAACGAAAACGCTTTCATCGGGGAGAACAAGGGGGGCATCACCCTCTATTCCAACGGCGTCATGATAATGGAGAAATGCGACAAGCTGGTTCACGACTACTTTGATTTTGTCAAGGGCGTGGTGGATTCTCCGGATCTTTCCCTGAATATCTCCCGTGAGCTCCTGCAGCATGACAGGCAGCTGCGCATCATAGGCCAGAACCTGGAAAAGCGCATCAAGGGCGAACTGGAAAAGCTGATGAAGGACGACAGGCCAAAGTATGAGGAATTCTTTAAAAACTTTGGCGTACACCTCAAGTGCGGTGTCTGCGACGAGTACGGCAGATACAAGGACTTCCTGCGGGATCTGCTGCTGTTCTATACCTCGGAGGACAGGCAGCTGAGCCTGAAGGAGTACGCAGAGAACATGCCCGAGAGCCAGAAGGCCATATATTACGCCAGCTCCGACTCTGTGAAGCACGCCATGAGCCTGCCCCAGTGTGAGCAGGTGCGCAGCCGGGGCTACGAACTCATATATCTCACCAGCCCTCTGGACGAGATGGTGCTGGAGTATCTGGGCGAGCAGGACGGAAAACGCTTCTGCAATGTACTCACCGACGATCTGGGCTTTGACACCGAGGAGGACAAGAAGGCCGCCGAGGAACAGAATGTGGAGAACAAGGACTTCCTGGACTTCGTGAAGGAGGCCGTGGGAGAGGACATCGTGAAGGTGCGCCTGTCCAACAAGCTGGGCTCTCAGCCCTGCTGCCTCACCAGCGAGGGGGGCATTACTCTGGAAATGGAGAAATACTTCCGCCGTGGCCCCAGTGAGGAGATGCGCAAGATAAAGGCCAACCGTGTACTGGAGCTCAACCCCCAGCACCACGCCTTCCAAGTGCTGAAGGAGGCCTATGAAAACGACAGGGAAAAGGCTAAAAAGCTGTCCCAGGTCATGGCCCGCCTGGCGGAGATGATAGCCGGCGTGGAGATAGAAGACCCTGCTGCCTTCGTTTCAATGGTGGCGGAAATGTTCTGAAATAAGTTAGAGATTTGGAGATCGGCCCATGAGACCTAGGCTGGGAATTTATATCCATATACCCTTCTGTGCCAGTAAATGCAGCTACTGCGATTTCTATTCCCTGGAAAACTGCGATTACATGATGCCGGAATATCAGCAGGCCCTGCTGGAGCATATCAAGGAGTCATCCTTATCCATTAGAAATTACGAGGTGGACAGCATCTACTTCGGCGGAGGCACCCCCAGCTTCTACGGGGCCGACAGGATAGCCGATATCCTGGATGTGCTGAAACTCAACGGCAATGTGCGCCTGGATTCGGAGATCACCGTGGAGTGTAATCCCGACAGCATCAGCCCTACCGCCCTGAAGCTGCTGAGGCAGGAGGGGGTAAACCGCCTGTCCATAGGTGTGCAGGCCAGCGACAACAGCCTGCTCAAGCTCATTGGCCGCCGCCATAATTTCCAGCAGGCCCAGAAGGCTTTCCTGGACGCCAGAAAGGCGGGCTTTGACAACATAAGCGTGGATCTGATGTATGGTCTGCCCAGTCAGACCAAGACCGACTGGGCGGACACCATCTCCAAAATAGTGGAGATGCACCCGGAGCACATATCCTGCTACGGCCTGAAGCTGGAGCCGGGCACGCCCATGTACGACAATTACATGGGCTCGGCCATACTTCCGGACGACGATGCCCAGGCGGACATGTATTCCTATGCAGCCGAAATGCTGGAACGCTACGGCTATAAGCAGTATGAGATCTCGAATTTTGCAGCTCCGGGGTATGAGTCCCGCCATAACCTGAAATACTGGAATATGGAAGACTATATGAGCTTCGGCCCGGGAGCCCACAGCTGTATAGGCAGTGTGCGCTATAGCTATGTGAAAGACCTGAAGGAATACATCTATGCTGTGGGCAAGGGTACCAGCATGGTGGATGAGTATGAGGTGCTGGACTCCATGGAGAAATCCGTGGAGTATCTGATGCTGGGTATGCGCACGGCCCGGGGCATTTCCGAAAACGACTACCGCAGCCGCTGCCAGAGCGACTGGAGGCCAATATTGAAGGTACTCCAGGCTTTCAAGGAAAAGGGCTGGGCGGAGCTCACGGAGGATCGCTGGCACTTTACCGTGCCTGGCTTCCTGATTTCCAACACCCTGATAGGTATACTGCTGGAGACCCAGGCAAAGGGCCGGGCCGAGGGTATACCCTGGGTGATGCGGGCAGACAGGGCCGCAAGCAAGATAAGCCTCCCTAAAGGTGAGGAGGAGCTCTTCACCGAGCTGTATAGGCAGAGGATGAACAGTACAGGAGACTGAAAGTGACGGATAACAATAATTTTGCAAATCCCCTTGGGGGAGATTGGTTTGGCGACGACCGCAATTCCGGGAATATGGATGAACTGGATGAGATAATGCGTCTGCTGGATGAGGACGACAGCCTTCCCCTGCCGGACGAGCAGGAGGCGGAGAGTTTCGAGCCTGCCGAAGAAGAACAAAAGCCGGACAGGGGCAGGGCCAGACAGTCCGGGCCTGCCAAGGGCGGCAAGCAGGAAAAAACAAAAAAAGAAAAAAATAATAAGGACACATCCAAAAAAGAGAAAGGCAAAAAGGGCAAGGACCAAAAGCCGGCTAAGAAGGACAAGGCTAAAAAACAGGAGGAGCTTGCCGACGCCTTTGACCAGCTGCCTGCCATAAAGGGTGGAAAGACCAAGAGCCTGAAAGCGCCGGAGGAGGGCCAGCTGCCGCTGGAGGAGCCGGAGAAAAAGAAGGGCAAGGGCAAAAAGGAAAAGCCACCCAAACCTCCAAAAGACCCGGAGAAGATGAAGCAGAACCGGCTGACGGCCATCGTCTTTCTTGTAATAATCTCCCTTATTGTAATAGGAGCCACCGTGGGCGGATATATGGTCACCCACAACGGCACCACTCTGCCCAAGGTTTATATAGGGGAAATTTTTGTAGGCAATATGAGCGCTGAGGAAGTAGAGGCCGTCCTGGTGGAGAACAACTGGGACGAGCAGGTGGACACGGCTTTGAGAGTCAAGCTGCCTGCAAACGTCAGCTTCAAGGTGGACTCCTGCCTGTCCGGTGCCAAGCTGAGCCGGGAGCGGGCGGTGGAGGCCGCACTGAGTTACGGCCACGACGGCAACTGGTATGAGAACCTTTACCGATTTTTGCTGAACCATATCGGGCCGGTAGATGTGACCATAGTCAGCCAAGTGATAGACGGCAGCTACGTGAGAGAGCGTATAGCTGAGGGCCTTTCCAAGCTGGATAAAGCCACCCAGGACGACAGTTATGAGGTGGATGAAAAGGAAGAAGTGCTGCGCCTGCGCAAGGGCGCCGGGCAGATCCAGCTGGATGAGGAGGGCCTGTACAACCAGATAGTAGCGGCCCTGGAAGCCGGGATGGAGGAAATAAACTATACCCAGCTCACCGGCACCATAGAAATGCCGGATTTCCAGGCCATATACGACGAGCTGGCCGTGGAGCCTCAGGACGCCCAGTTTACTGAAACCTTTGATGTTATATCCGAGGTGAACGGCTGCTGGTTCGACACTGTGGAAGCGGCGGATCTGTGGAAGGCGGCGGAGCCGGGAGACCTGGTGGAAATACCCCTGAAGCTCACCTATCCCGAGACTACCGCCGAGAGCCTGCGCTCCATGCTCTACAGGGACAAGCTGGGCTCACAGACCACTTACTATACCTGGAGTACGGACAACCGTATCAGTAACATTGAGAAGGTGGCGGAAAAGCTCAACGGGCACATCATGATGCCCGGCGACGTTTTCTCCTACAACGAGTATGTGGGACAGCGCACCGCCGAGGCGGGCTTTTTGGAGGCCGGCGCTTACGACAACGGCGAGGTGGTGCAGGAGATAGGCGGAGGTATCTGCCAGGTGTCTTCCACCCTGTACTGCGCCATCATGTTTGCCCAGCTGGAGACGGTGGAGCGCACCAACCACTATTTCAAGGTGGACTATCTGGACTACGGCCTGGACGCCACAGTGAGCTGGCCCAGCCCGGATTTTAAATTCAAGAACAGCCGGGACTACCCGGTGAAGATAGTGGCCTACTGTAATGATGAGGACAAGTCCCTGACCATCGAGATCTGGGGCACCGACGTGGACGGCAGCTATGTGGAGATGCGCACCACCAAGCTGGTGGTATATGACAGTGTGTATGTGAACACTGCCGTGGGCTACGGAGTCAGCGCCTACAGAATGGTGTACGACGCCGAGGGCAACTTCCTCTATGAGGTGGAGGAGCCCTACGGCATATACTACCGCCATGACGACGAGATACAATGGCCGCCGGAGAAATACGCCGCGGATGCGGCCGCCGGCCAGTAAATAATCAGCACGGAGACAGGAGAAAAGAAAATGGAGAAAAAGACATTCTATATCACAACGCCCATCTACTATCCCTCGGACAAGCTGCACATCGGCCACACCTACTGCACCGTGGCTACCGACGCCATAGCCAGATACAAGCGGCTCTGCGGCTACGACGTGATGTTCCTCACCGGCACCGATGAACACGGCCAGAAGATAGAGGAGAAGGCCAAGGAGGCCGGAGTCAGCCCAAAGGAGTTTGTGGACCGTATAGTCACCGGGGAAAACGGCATCCTGGATCTGTGGAAGCTGATGAACATCTCCAACGACCGCTTTATCCGCACCACCGACGAGTATCATGTGGAGTCAGTGCAGCGCATCTTCAAGAAGATGTACGACAAGGGGGATATATACAAGGGGGCCTACAAGGGCAAATACTGTACTCCCTGCGAGAGCTTCTGGACCGAGAGCCAGCTGGTGGACGGCAAGTGCCCCGACTGCGGTCGGGAAGTCCATGACGCCGAGGAGGAGGCCTATTTCTTCCGCCTCTCCAAGTACGCAAAGCCGGTGCAGGAGCTGCTGGAGAGCGGCACTTTCCTGGAGCCCGCCTCCCGTGTCAATGAGATGATAAACAATTTCATAAAGCCCGGCCTGGAAGATCTGTGCGTGTCCCGCACCAGCTTCAGCTGGGGCATACCCGTGGACTTCGACCCGGGCCACGTGGTATACGTGTGGGTGGATGCCCTCTTCAACTACTGCACCGCTCTGGGCCTGCTCAACGACAAGTATGATGATTTTGAGAACTATTGGCCTGCAGATGTGCATGTGGTGGGCAAGGAGATAGTACGCTTCCACTCCATCATCTGGCCTGCCATGCTGATGAGCATGGAGCTGCCCCTGCCCAAGAAGGTCTACGGCCACGGCTGGCTGGTCATAGACGGAGGCAAGATGAGCAAGTCCAAGGGCAACGTGGTGGACCCCTATGTGCTGGCCGAGCGTTTCGGAGTGGATGCCCTGCGCTTCTTCCTGCTGCGCACCTTCCCCTT
>CALWWB010000081.1 GCA_944385175.1 uncultured Oscillospiraceae bacterium
CTATGACCGGCAACGACGATGAAAATCTCACCGCCAAGACCGGCATAGACCTGGCAGGGGAGAGCGGCAGCATCTGGTGGAGCAGGAACACATTCTGCTCGGAGAAAAATCTCTCCCAGCTTGCGGCGGCCTCTTTTGGCCAGACTTTCACCATAACCCCTTTGCAGCTGATAACTGCTGTCAGCGCCTGCGTCAACGGGGGAAATCTAATGCAGCCCTATGTGGTGCGCCAGATGCTCAATCCCGACGGCAGCGTGGCCTATGAGCGCAGCCCTAAAGCGGTGCGCCAGGTGATAAGCGAGAGCACCAGTGCTCAGGTCCGGCAAATACTGGAGCAGGTTGTAGGCGACCCCAATGACGGCACCGGGCGCAACGCCGCCGTGGCCGGCTACCGCATAGGCGGCAAGACAGGCACCAGCGAAAAGGTAAGTCTGGAGGCCCAGACTGGCCAGAAGGAATACATAGTCTCCTTTATAGGTTTCGCTCCGGCGGATGACCCCAAAATAGCTCTGCTGGTTTTCCTGGATACCCCATCCAACAAATCCGGTATTTATGTCAGCGGCGGGCAGATGGCGGCCCCGGTGGTGGGCAACATGTTTGCAGATATTCTGCCATATCTGGGTTTGGAGCCGGAACGGACGGAGAACGACGCAGGGGACGTTCCGGTGCCGATGCTGGTGGAGCTGGGACTGAATGAGGCGGCGGAGCAGCTGGGAGAATTGGGGCTGAGTTACAGGACTATCGGTGAAGGGGAAACCGTCACCGGCCAACTGCCTGTTTCGGGCTCCAGCATAGCTGCAGGAAGCCAGGTGATTCTTTACCTGGGCGGGGCACAGGTATCCCCGAACATGGAGAACGTACCGGATCTTGCAGGCATGAGCTATGAAAATGCCCGGGATCTGCTGTCTTCCATGGGACTGTTTATCAGCACGCGAAGCCAGGTTAATGCCTCTGCCGGCCAGGTTATAGGTGGCCAGAGCCTTTCCGCAGGCACCCCGGCGGATCACGGCTGTGTGGTGGAAGTGACCTTGATAGATGAGAACGAGTCTTTACTGGGCAAGTATTGACCAAAGGAAAGTTCTGGTATAAAATATCAGAATGCTGACGGAGCGGCGAAAGCCGCTCCGGAGGAACGGAGCGCTATATGAAACTCAGAGACATTTTGAAAGATCTGTCCATAGGCGCATGCAGCGCCGATATGGATACCGATATCGGGGGGATCAGCTACGATTCCCGGCATACGAAGCCGGGGGATCTGTTCGTGGCGGTAAAGGGCCTCACGGTGGACGGACATAAGTTCATTCCCACAGCTCTGGAAAAGGGAGCCGCCGCAGTACTGTGCCAGGATGAACCGGAGCCGGGCGTCCCCTGGGTCCAGACTTCGGACTGCCGCTATGGCCTGGCCATATGCAGCAGGAACTTTTTTGGCGACCCTGCTTCCGGAATGAAGCTGATCGGATTTACCGGAACCAGCGGAAAGACCAGCTCCACAATACTTCTGAAGCACCTTCTGGAGGAGGAACTGGGAGCCAAGGTGGGCCTGATCGGTACCAACGGGAACATGATAGGCGATAAGCTTATCCACACCGAGTACACCACCCCGGAGAGCTACGAGCTGCAGAAGCTCTTTCACTCCATGAAGGAGGCGGGCTGTACCCATGTGGTGATGGAAGTCTCCTCCCACTCCCTGGCCCTGGAGCGGGTGGCCGGAATAAATTTCGATGTGGCGGTATTCACCAACCTCAGCCAGGATCATCTGGATCTTCACGGCACTATGGAAGAATACGCGGCGGCAAAGAAAAAAATTTTTTCCCAGTGCAAACGGGCCTGCATCAATATAGATGATGCCTGGGCTGAATATATGTCCAGGGATTTGGACTGCCCCATTACCACCTACTCGGCGGAAAAGAACGAAGGGGATATTATTGCAAAAGATATAAGGCTGTCTTCCACGGGAGTGCGTTTTGCCGCAATTCATGGGGGAGAGATAGCTCTTGTGAGGCTGAATGTGCCGGGCATGTTCTCGGTGCACAATGCCCTGGGCGTAATTGCCGCTGCAAGCTGCTTGGGGATGAGCCTGGACAAATGCGCCCAGGCCCTGACCACAGCTCGTGGCGTTAAGGGCCGCATGGAGCCGGTACCCACCGACGGGGACTACTCCATAATCATAGACTATTCCCACAAGCCGGACGCCCTGGAGAATGTGCTGAAGACTCTGCGGCCCATTACCCGGAACAGGCTGATTGTGGTATTTGGCTGCGGAGGCGACAGGGACAGATTGAAGCGACCTATAATGGGCGCAATTGCAGCCGATAATGCGGATCTGGTGGTGGTCACCAGCGATAATCCCCGCACGGAAAACCCCATGGATATTATTAACGAGATACTGCCCGGACTGAAAAACCGGCACACTCCCTATAAAGTCATATGCGACAGGCGGGAGGCTATTGCTTGGGCTATTGACAAGGCGGGCCCCGGTGATGTAATATTGCTTGCCGGGAAAGGACATGAGGACTATCAGATTATAGGACATGAGCGAGTCCACATGGACGAGCGTGAGATAGTTGCCCAGCACCTGGAAAAGAGAAATACAGTGCGCTGACTGCGCCGTGCGTTTTGGAGAATGCGATGACGATAAAGCTTATAACTGCATTTGTTCTGGCCTTCCTGTTTGCCAGCGCTTTCGGAAAATTCTATGTAGCCTGGCTGCGCAAAATCAAGGCCGGACAGGAAATAAAGGAAAACGGCCCCACCTGGCATATGGGCAAAACCGGCACTCCCACCATGGGAGGTGTGATGTTTATCCTGGCTGCCGCCCTGGTGTGCCTCACCGTCGGCTTTGACGGTATGCTCCGGGGGGAGTTCGTCAACATATTCATCATGCTGTTTGCCTGCGTTTTCGGCGCCATCGGCTTTCTGGACGACTGGGAAAAGCTTGCAAAGAAGCAGAACCTGGGACTTACCGCCAAGTCGAAGTTCCTGCTGCAGCTGGTGGCTTCTCTTGTGTTCGTGCTGCTGATGCGGCAGATCGGCTATGTCAGGCCAAATTTCTATCTCTTCTTTGTGGATAAAACCATATACATGCCGGAATGGCTGTATTTCCTCATATCCTCATTCATTATTGTGGGTACGGTCAATGCCGTGAACATTACCGACGGAATTGACGGCCTGGCTGCCGGAACATCCATACCGGTATTCCTGTTTTTTGTGGCCATTACCATGGTGTTCGGAGACGAGTTTGAACAGATGGGCATAATGGCCTCGGCAATGATAGGCGGGCTTCTGGGCTTTCTGATATACAATTTCAACCCGGCCAAGTGCTTTATGGGGGATACGGGTTCCCTGTTCCTGGGCGGTATCATAGCTGCCCTAGCTTATGCCTATAATATGCCATTCATGCTGGTGTCTCTGGCTTTTGTGTTCATTATAGAGACATTGTCCGACATAATACAGGTAGGTTATTTCAAACTCAGCCATGGCAAGCGGGTATTTAAAATGGCTCCCTTCCACCACCATCTGGAGATGGGGGGATGGCTGGGACACAAGTGGAAAGAAAAAGAAATTTTTACCCTGTTTACAGGCATATCTCTCGTGATGGCAATCATATCATTTATTGTGGTGTGTAAGCATTTCATGGGGCTGTGACGTACTTGTGATCGGGGAGGTGGGAGCATGCGTTATGACAGTGCCCGCCTCTCCGATTTTTCTGCTGCCGTAAAGGGGCGGAGGGCCAGCCTGGACGCGGGATTTTTTACCATGGCGCTTATATTGCTGGCAGCCGGAGTGGTGATGGTTCTCTCCTCCAGCTATGCCAGGGCCTATTATGATCCCGGCAATGTGACCGGAGGAAACGGGGCATATTACTTTGTGCGCCAGCTCATCTTTGCCCTGCTGGGCTTTGGGGCTATGCTGGTGGCCTCCCGCATACCTATGGAGCTATACCGAAAATATTCGCTGCACTTTATGGCTTTTACCCTTGTGCTTTTGATGCTGGTGCCGATTATCGGAGTAAAGGCCAACGGCTCACGGCGCTGGCTTGGGATAGGCAACCTGACCCTACAGCCTTCGGAACTGGCTAAGCTGGCGGTGATCCTCACTTTTTCCGTTATGATATGCCGCTTTCAGGGCAAGATGAAGAGCTTTAAATACGGTATAGTGCCCTTCATTGGAGTCTTAGGAGTAATTATCGGCTTGCTGATAATGGAGCCACACTTCTCAGCCTCCATAATAATCATTGCCATTGGCGGTGTTATGATGTTCCTGGGCGGGGTGGGCCTGGGCTGGTTCATTGCCGCTATAGGTACGGCACTGGGCGGGCTCGCGGTGCTGCTCACTTTCTTCCCCTATGCCTCCACCCGCATCACCACTTGGCTGGACCCCTTTTCCAGCCCTTCGGACGAGGGGTACCAGATAGTCCAGTCCCTGTACTCCATAGGCTCCGGCGGACTCAGTGGACTGGGGCTGGGCGGCAGCCGTCAGAAGTTCCTGTATCTGCCGGAGGAACACAACGACTTTATTTTCTCCGTGGTTTGCGAGGAGCTGGGCTTTATCGGCGCAGCCCTTATACTTTGCCTCTTTGCCCTGCTTATACTGCGGGGATATTGGATAGCCCTGCACCAGCGGGACAGATTCGGTTTCCTGGTCTGCGCAGGGATAAGCACCCTGCTGGCCATCCAGGTTTTTCTCAACGTGGCGGTAGTGACCAACCTGGTGCCCTGTACCGGCATTTCCCTGCCGCTGTTCAGCTACGGAGGCACCGCACTGCTCATACAGCTTTTTGAGATGGGCATCATACTCAGCGCCTCCAGAGACGTCTCATTGAAATAGAGAAAGGAAGACGGAAAATGAAATTCATACTCACCTGCGGCGGTACTGCCGGACACATCAATCCTGCTCTGGCTGTGGCCGGGCGTCTTAAAGAACTCATGCCCGACAGTCAGTTCCTGTTCCTGGGCGCCCAGGGCAAAATGGAGATGGAGCTGGTGCCCAGGGAGGGCTATGAGATAAAGCCCCTTAGGATCACCAACCTGAGCAGGGGCAAGAGCCTGGGGGCCGTCTCCCACAACATCAAGACGGTGAAGAACGTCATTGCATCCTATGGGGAGGCAAAGCGCATTATCAGGGACTTTGCCCCGGATGCAGTGATAGGCACCGGCGGATATGTATGTTTTCCCGTGCTGAAGGCTGCCGCCTCCCTGCACATACCAACGGCAGTACATGAGAGCAATGCCGTGCCGGGCCTGACTACCAAGCTGCTGGCCAAGTCCGTGGACAGGATAATGGTGGGCTTTGAGGAGAGCCGCCAGTATTACCCCGACCCCGAGAAGGTAGCCGTTACCGGTACGCCGGTGAGAGGGGAGTTCGGCCTCTACACAAAGGCCAGGGCCAAGGCGGAGCTGGGCATGGCCCCGGAGGAAAAGCTGGTGCTGTCCGTGTGGGGCTCTCTGGGAGCCGGACACATGAACGGCATTATGTCCCAGCTCATACCTATGTTGGACGGCTCCCAGGGCTTCAGGCTGCTCCATGCCGCCGGGAAGATGTACTATGGGGATCTTATGAAAAAACTGGAGGAAAACGCACCAAACATGGCTCAAAGCAAGGCCGAGGTGCGGGAATATATATTTGATATGCCCAGGGTCATGGCTGCGGCGGATCTGGTCATGTGCCGGGCAGGGGCTTCCACAATATCCGAGCTTACATATATGGGCAAGCCGGTTATAATGGTGCCTTCGCCAAATGTGACCAACCACCATCAGGAACGCAACGCCAGAGTTCTGGAGAAGGCCGGAGGCGCCGTTGTGCTGCTGGAAGGTGACTTTGACGCAGAGTCCCTGCTGACGACGGTAAAGCAGCTGCTGTCCCAGGAGGGCAGGCTGGAGAGCATGTCTCAGGCTATGAAGTCTCTGGCCCTGCCCGATGCCCGGGACAGGATCTGCGGTATCATCCTGGATATGGTTAAATAAGATATCGCCTGACAGCAGAACATTTCATCCCCCCTGTGCATAGAATAGCTTGATTTGAATGCACGGGGGGGTTTTTCATGGATATATGGCACCTTAGAGGCGGAAACAGGCTGGAGGGTTCCTGCTTTGTTCAGGGCTCAAAAAATGCATCCCTGCCGATTATTGCCGCCTCAATAATCAGCCCGGCTGCAACTGAGTTGATGAACGTACCCCAGCTCAGGGACGTGGACGCAGCGCTGAGGATACTCAGGCATCTGGGCTGTACCGCCGAACAGTGGGGCTCCCAGGTCTACATAGATTCTCAAGCTCTGGGACGCAGCGAAATTCCCCACTCCCTGATGGTGGAAATGCGCTCCTCCGTGATCTTTATGGGGGCGTTGATAGCCCGCTGCGGCGGGGCGCGGCTCAGTCTGCCGGGAGGGTGCCAGCTGGGTAAGCGTCCTATAGATCTGCACCTGGCGGCATTGCGACAGATGGGAGCTGAGATCGAGGAGGTAGGCGGAGAGATAAGCTGCAAGGCGGAAAGCCTCCACGGGGCGGATATCGTTCTGCCGTTTCCCAGCGTGGGAGCTACGGAAAATATCATGCTGGCGGCTGTCAGGGCCGAGGGTGACACGACTATCCGCGGCGCAGCCAGGGAACCGGAGATAGTGGCCTTGCAGGAGTACCTTCAGAAAATGGGGCTGGAGATCAGCGGGGCGGGCAGCGACAAGGTTTGCATAGGCGCCTTCCGTCCGGAAAAGGCGGTGAACCACCGCATAATTCCGGATAGGATCGTGGCCGCCACCATTGCCTGCGCGGCAGCGGCAACTGGCGGAAATGTTGAAATGCGTGGTGTTGACCCGGCACATTTTTCAACAGTTCTCCACTTCCTAAACCGGGCCGGCTGTGATATAATAAACTCTAATCGCAGTGTCCGGGTCAAGGCCCCGGCCCGCCTGAAGGCTGTGGGCGAGCTGGAGACCCAGCCCTACCCCGGATTCCCCACGGATGCCCAGCCGGTACTCATGGCCGCCCTTTTGAGAGCGGAAGGCAGAACGGTAATAACCGAGAACATATTTGAAAACAGATACCGGCAGGTGCCGGAGCTGCAGCGCCTGGGAGCGGATATAGCCGTGTCCGGACGACGGGCGGAGATCTGGGGGGTTGACTGCCTGCATGGCAGCGTCCTGACCGCCACCGACCTTCGGGGCGGCGCGGCAATGATAGTGGCTGCCCTGGCCGCCCGGGGCGACAGCAGTATTTTTGATGACGGACATGTGACCCGGGGCTATGAGCGTTTTGATATGCGCCTGCGGTCCCTGGGGGCGGATATTTACTTAGAGTGCTGAAAGGATATGCCCATGGCAAGGAAAATTCATAAGAAAAAGGCCGCTGACAGCCCCGAGCGAATAAGCCTGTCCCAGTATCTCAGCAGCTTCAGCGGTCCTATCGTGTTCTTTCTGGTGGTCGTCACCACTATCTTTGTAATGAGCCTGTTTTTCCGTATAACCAACATCCAGGTGGAGGGCAACACCCATTACACCGATGAGGAAATAATTCAGGCCATAGATATTGAGGAAGGGGATAACCTCTTTTTCTTTGACCGCTTTTCCGCTCTGAGCCGGGTTTTTGCAAAACTTCCCTATGTGGAGGAGGTTTCCGTTGAAAGAAGTCTGCCAAATAAGGTAATAATAACCGTAACGGAGAGTCAGGCTCTGGCCTATATTGCCCTGGGCGATGAAATGTGGACCATCGACCACAGCTGCAAAGTCCTGGGTAAAGCCACCGAAGAGGAGCTGGCGGGTATGATTGCAATAGAGGGTATTGCTCCCGGCACCCTTTTTATAGGTGAGACGATGCTCACCGAGGACAACGACACGGAGCTGGTGGAATATCTGGCCCAGGTCCTTTACCAGCTGGAAGCCAGAGGGCTTTACCAGCAGGTGGAGAGCATCGACTTCTCCGACAAATACAACGTGGTCTTTGACTATGGGGACAAGTACACGATCAAGCTGGGCGGGCCGGGAGATACGGAATATAAATTCGGCATGCTGGTGTCTGTAATGTCCCAGCTGCTGGAGGGAGACATCGGCGTTATAGACGTTTCCGACGGTGCTACTGCCCATTTCAAGCCTATGTGAGATATAAATTACAATTTATTTACAAAAGTTTTCTGAAAAATGAAAAAAGATATTGACTGTTGCAGAAAAATGTAATAAAATACTGCCATGATTCACAGATGTATTTTCGCATTTTATGTGACCTTAGAATAGAGAGGGAGGCAGAAGTATGGATTTCAAAGCTGAAGCAGGTCCTGAGAATGTTGTTACTATAAAGGTTGTAGGTGTCGGCGGAGCCGGCAACAACGTTGTAAACAGAATGGTCAAGGCCGGGACCCAGGGCGTGGAGTTCGTGGCTATCAATACAGACAGACAGGCTCTGGCGGTGTCCAACGCCGATCAGAAGCTCCAGATAGGCGAGAAGATGACCCGGGGCCAGGGGGCAGGCTCCGACCCGGATATAGGAAAGCGCTCTGCCGAGGAGAGCCGCAACAATATTGCAAAGGCCGTTGAGGATGCGGACATGGTGTTTATCACCGCCGGTATGGGCGGAGGCACCGGCACCGGCGCGGCCCCTGTTGTAGCGGAGATTGCAAAGGATGCCGGCCTGCTTACCGTAGGTGTTGTAACCAAGCCTTTCAAGTTTGAGGGCAAGCGCCGCATGGATCAGGCAAATGCCGGTATCAAGGAGCTGCTGGGCCGGGTGGATTCCCTGCTTATCATCCCCAATGACCGCCTGAAATTTGCTACCGATCAGAAGGTGACTCTGGCAAACGCCTTTGAGATTGCAGACGATGTACTGCTTCAGGCCGTCACCAGCATTTCCAATCTTATCAAGAACACCGGCTTTATCAATCTGGACTTTGCCGATGTGAACTGCATTATGCGTAATGCCGGATTTGCACACATGGGTGTGGGACATGCTGCCGGTAAGGGCAAGGCAGAGGAAGCTGCCCGCATGGCTGTTGCCAGCCCATTGATGGAGACTTCCATCAATGGCGCCCACGGCGTGCTGATAAACATTACCGGTTCCGAGGATATGGATCTGGAGGATGTGGAGACCGCTGCCAGCCTGGTGCAGGAGGCCGCTCACCCCGATGCCAACATCATCTTCGGCGCCAGCTTCGACGACAGTCTGGACGATGAGATCCGCGTCACGGTAATAGCCACCGGATTTGAGGACGGCTCTGTCAACGCCTCAGCTACCCAGTCTGCTTCGGCTCAGCCTGTAAGCCCCCAGCGCTCTCAGGGCCTGTTTACCGGCGCCTCAGAAAAGGCGGCCGCCGCTCAGCCTGTGGCACAGCCCGCTGCCCAGCCCGCCGCGGCTCAGCCTGCCGCTGCTGAGGAGGACCCCTTTGACAGTATATTCAAAATATTCAACACAAAGTGAGCATATACTATCACTGAATAGACAGCCCGCCTCAGATATCAGGCGGGCTGTTTGAATTGAGGGAACGGGATGCATATAAAATTCATGCGCTTTTTGCGCAGTTTTTCCAGAATGTACTCCACAAAGCGCCTTCCAAGGGCGTCTGCCGCTCTGTCTTATTACCTTACCATGACGTTTTTCCCACTGATAATCTGCCTCTACACGCTGCTGGGCAACAGCTACGACAAGGCAATGAGCGTGCTGAGTTTTACCGAGCACTTGATGGCCTCGGAGACTGTTGACTTCCTGGAAGATTTTTTATACTACGTGGCAGAGAACAACAGTATTGCCATGATGATGGCGGGTATTGCGGTACTGCTGACCTCAGCCTCCGCTGCCGTGCGCTCTCTTCAGGGGACTATCGGTGAACTGCAGGGAGGACAGCGTTTCCAGGGTGCTCTGGGATATCTGTTCAGCGTAGTATTTTCCCTGGTTTTTTTGGCGACCTTATATTTTGCTATTTTGGTGATGCTCACCGGCAGGACAGTGATTGAACGTTTGAATCAGTTGCTGCCTTTTATCGACATCAGCCAGTCCTGGAGATATGTGCGTTTTCTGGTATTGGCCGGGATAGAATATTTTATCTGTCTGGGGGTATACGAGGTGAGCAAGCGCAGCTGGGACAGCTACAGTACCTGGCCGGGCGCGCTGCTGGCCACCATTGCATTGGTGGGAGTCAGCATTGCTTTTTCCGTTTTTATTGATGCCTCTGCCAAATACCCCTTGGTTTACGGCTCATTGGCCTCTATCATTTTGCTTATGATGTGGCTTTATTTTTGCTGTACGGTGATATTCTGCGGGGCAGCCGTGAACATTGTGATAAGGGATATGAAGGCCAGAAACAACTACCGGGCAATACAATAGGATGACCCTGGGAAGCGAATTGCAAGAACAAAAATGTACGTCCTGCAAAATCATGCGGGACGTACATTTTTTCAGTTCATGAATTTGTCAATGGCTTCGTTTAAGGCCGATAATTGCTTTAAATCCCCATCGCCGGCACCGGCTATGCAGTGTTCCAGGTGATCCTTTAAAATCACTTTGGCAGTGCTGTTGAGGGCGGAGCGCACCGCTGCCAGCTGTACCAGAACTTCGGTACAGTCCCTGCCGGTCTCCACCATGCGCTTTACGGATTCCAAATGGCCTATGGCCCGGGAGAGGCGGTTGATGACAGCCTTGGTCTGAGTATGGGTATGGCCGTGGCCGTGCTCCGGAAGCTCGTGACTGTGGACATGGCCGTCCCCGTGGTCGTGGAAGTACATATGTTCTTTTTTCTCGTCCATACTATTCCTCCTTGTGGAGCGCCTTAAGATCAAATTTTATCTGAGCTGTTCAGGTATGGCTAAAACGGTCGGCACTCTGTCGGCTATGTAAAGCTCTGTGGGGCTCACCCGGCAGTCCAGAGCCAGCACCTCTACTCCGGCCGCTGCTGCCTCTGCAAGGGCCAGGCCAAAATCCCTGTGCTTGTCCCAGGCCGGCTCAAAAAATTTTACATGGCGCATCTGGATAACAAACACTGCATAGCATCCGTAGCCCTCAGACAAGGCTGCACGGAGGCCGTGGAGATGCTTTACACCCCTGAGGGTGGGGGCGTCGGGAAAGCGGACTATGCCCTTTTCCTCCAGAGTAACGCCCTTTACCTCCGCCAGACAGGGGCGCCCAAGGTGCTCAAAGTAAAAATCAAAGCGGGAGTCACCATGAGAATATTCCGGCTTTATCAGTTCCGGCACGAAGCCCAGGCCGCCCTCCTTCAGCCACTGTCCGAACACTGCATTGGGAGCATTGGCATCCATGTTGAT
>CALWWB010000082.1 GCA_944385175.1 uncultured Oscillospiraceae bacterium
TATACTTTTACTCATGAAGGATATGGCCCCCTTTCGTTATGTTGTTGTCTGCAACTCCAACTATAACCGATAGGCCCCTATCCTTCATCCTTTTTTATTCAACTGTCCAATATCTATTGTACTCCTACAATAAGTACAGCCAGGTAGAAAAAGGGCAGCAGCACGATGCCATAATGGGCATAGTCATTCAAGGTATATATAAAGGCGGTATTTACCGCGGAGATAAGCAGCCAAAATACGCCCAACAGTCTGTTTTCCTTGTCAGCCACTAGCACCCAGAGCCCGCCGCCTATTAGGCACCAGCCGGTAAGATAGCGCCGCACTGCAACCAGCAGCTGCAAAAATCCCTGGGGAGCTGCCGTGCCTGAGCCGGAAAAATATTCCAGATTATACAGCACGGTTCCATACCACATTTCATACAGGGCGCCATGAAGGGCAAAATACAGGCAGAACGGCAAAACCAATACCGCGGCACCTGACAGGAAAAAAACAATATTTTTAAGCAATTCTATCCACCGGCTCTTTACTGCAAGGGCGGCAGATATCAGCGCTGCTCCAAGGCAAACAGCAAGCCCATTGGTCACTCTTGACATGAGCGCGAAGCCGAAGCATAGTCCATAAACAAAAGCCCAGCGCGGCTCATGAGCCCAATTTCCTGAATTAAGTTTTCGGCTCCACCGAAGCATATAATACATTGACCCGAACAGAAGCGGGAGAATATACTCCTCGGTGGTATTCCCCTCCTGCCAGTTTACGGTAAGCAGAAGCGGCAGAAGTACAGCCAGACACAGGGCTTTTTTCTCTCCCGCTCCTTTTAAGATTCGGAAAGCCATCACTTCACTCAAAGCAACATTTAAAACCTGTAAAATAAACACCCCGGTTCTTCCCGCCAGGTAATACCCGGCTGCATTTATGAGGAAGATCATCGGGCCTTTGTGGTCATACAGCTCCACATAGGGCAAATCTCCCTGAGCCCAGTATTTGCCGATAGTCTGAAACATTGCCGAGTCATATCCGAATCCGGAATATAAAGGGCTGGTGCTCTGGGAAAAAAGAGCCGTGCCTATAACGGCAGACAAGGCGAACAGCAAGGCATATGCCAATCCTTTCTTCGCTCTTTGCAGGCCGCATCTGCGCTGATAAAAAACATTTTCAATATTCATCTCTCAACCCCGCCAACACAAAACCGATTGCATAAACATACAGAATACGCATATATTGAACCGTAGCATGCACAAACCACAAATTCCACAAATAAGGAATAGTTTGCATGTTTAATGGCTTAATTGGCAGCATATTATGTTTAGGAAATGAATAGTCTGTCTTGAGGTGAGAGGGAATGTTCAAAGCTCAAGTGCTGACAAAGAAAAAAGCGGCGGCTATAGTAGTTGTGTTGGCCGTGGTGCTGCTGGGAATCATACTTCTGCGCTGGTGGGCTTCCCCGGGGAGCAGCTACGACTTTTCAACCCTGGAGGGCCGCCAGGCCTTTCTCCTGGATCTGGGCTGGGAAATAGACATCAGCACGGAGGAGTTTCGCAGCGTAGTGGTTCCGGAGAAGCTGGAAGGGATAATGAGCCAGTATAACCGAATGCAGCTGGCCCAGGGCTATGACCTGAACGAACACCTGGGGGAGAGCTGCCAGCAGTACAGCTATCAGCTTTTAAACTATCCGGACAGCGACAGCCCCGTATTTGTAACCCTGTATGTTCAGGATAAAGAGCTCATTGCCGGAGATATACACAGCAATGCGATGAACGGTTTCATGCACGGGCTGAAAAAAATAACCAAGTGATCCCACAGAGAAAATACAAAATGGCTTACGGCCCGGCAGCACCGGAGCGTAAGCCATTGCGTTTATCTCGCTTTTTTATTTTCTCGACAGCTGGAAGCCTTGGGTGTGGAAGAAATCCACCATGTCCAAAAGTTTTCCGCCGCTGTAGTCATATACCAGCATGGTGATGCCAAGATCCCGGAAGCTATAGACTATACTGCCGTTTTCGGTGACGGCGTTCAGCTCTTGGAAATCCACCAGGTAGCTTTTATCTTCCAGTTGGAACTCAAGACCCATGGGGCTGACCTTACCTGCGGCGCAGTCGCTTATAAGCCAGGCGCCGCTGTTTTCCGACAGCAGTTCATCCTCTGCCACTCCCAGCTGGGCCAGCTCCTTTACGAAGCTCAGGTAGGGTTCCCGCTTTTCCCAGTCCCCGTTCTTGATAAGCAGTACCGCCCGGCCGCCCCGCTTCAGTTCTGCGAGGTAATCCCCTGTTTCGGTTATATCCAGCAGATATCCGTCCTCAATGTTATCCGCATTTACATCCCAGCTGAAATAGGCCGGGTCCCCCCTGTGGTCTGCAAGCTCCAGTTTTTCCAGAAGTATCTCTCCCAGGCTGAGGCTCAGCTTTCTGGCGCCGCCAAGATTCAGATGGGTGTCGTAATAGAAATCCCTGCCGTCTATGCCGGTCTCCTCCGACATTTTGTTGAAGTCATAGAAATCCAGCCCCAGCTCTTCTGCCAGCCCCGCCACCGCGTTGGAATAGGGCTGGTATTTCTCCAGATCTACAGTGGGAGTCTTTACCAGAATGAGCTCTATGCCTTCCTCCCGGCACAGGGAGACTATACGCATAAAGTAGTCCAGAGACTTGTCGCTTATCTGTGCAAGCTCAGTTATCTCTGCCGGGTCGGCCATATCGAAATCCCCATGGCCGTAAAGGGCGTAGCTGCCCTTGTTGTTTATTGGTTCCGCCGACCAGGGGAAGTATTCAAAATCCTCCTGTGTAAGCTCTCCGTAACGCTGGTGGTACAGTGGCAGTCCCAACAGCAGAGAGACCCGGCGGTCTTCCGGGGCAGTGGCCTTTACAGCCTCCAGCTTGTTCAGGCTCAGGTGCATCCCCGCCACATTTTTAAGCTGTGTGGCCTCGTCGGCATACTCCCAGTCATAGCTGAGGCCGCCTATCTCCATCACCACAGCCTTGGGCTGCTGGAACTTCAGAGCCTCAACCAGGAAATGGTAGCTGTTCCACATGGGCTGCACCCCGCCCCAGAGGGCAAAAGCGGATATACCGTACTCCCGCCATAGCGTGGCGGTGTCCACATGCACCCCCATGTGGCTGTTGCCCATGAGAAGTACATCCACGGTGCCCGGCTCCTGGGCATAGAAGCTCTCCATGGGTTTCACGCCGTCATAGCGCTTTATCAGCAATATTCTGTCCAGCGTCCACACCGAGGCCAGTGTGAAAGCAAAAATAAGCAGCAGAGCAAGGCTGCGTCTGATAATCTTACTCATGGCCTAAAACCCCGCATATATGAAGGCGCTGGCGGAATACTCCCCGCCGTAGGCCCCGAAGACCAAAATAACAATAAACATGGCCCAGCACAGCAGGGCTCTGGCCGCCATACTCTGTTTGAGTATGCAGCCGCTGTCAAAGCCCTTCTCCCGCAGGACCGACACGAGGCCCAGCAGTCCCAGGGCAAAGAGCAATATCGCCCAGTCCAGGGAGCTTATTCCGAAGGCTGTGAGGCTGCCGTCAAAAAGAGCCCAGGGGGCAAGGCCCCGGAGCATGTTCCGGCAGTACACCAGAGCCTTCGACAGATTCTCCGAACGGAAAAATATCCAGGCAAAGCTCACAAGGGAAAAGGTGATGAAGCGCTGCCCCAGCCTGAAGGCGGCCCTGAACCTGTCTATCCCGAGCCGGTCATAAAGAGCGCTGCGCCAGGGTCTGGTAATATGTCCGGCAATCTGGTAAAAGCCGTGGAGGCCCCCCCAGAGCACAAAGCTCCAGGCCGCCCCATGCCACAGTCCGCTTACCAAAAATACTATGAATATGTTTACATAACGTCTGGTCCTTCCCCTGCGATTGCCGCCCAGCGGGAAGTAGAGGTATTCCGTGAACCAGCTGGTGAGGGAGATATGCCACCGGCGCCAGAAGTCCTGAATGTCGGTTGCCAGATAGGGCTGGCGAAAATTGTCCTTCAGTCTGAAGCCAAAGAGACGGGAGACGGCAATGGCCATATAGCTGTAGCCTGCAAAGTCGGCATATATCTGAAAGGTATAGGCCAGAGAGTTCACCATCAGTACCGCGCCGGTATAATCATAGTACTCCTGGAAGAGCCTGTCGGTCATCAGGGCCAGGCGGTCTGCAATGACCAGTTTTAAAAATGCACCCCAGAGAAAGCACAGCATGAAAAAGCTGAAATCCTCATATCTCAGCTGCCGTTTCTCCCGTATCTGGGGCAGCAGCTCCCGCCCCTTCTGTATGGGGCCGGACACCACCGTTGGAAAGAAACAGACAAAAAGCCCGTAGTTTATGGGATTTTCCTCTGCCTCCAGCTTTCCGTTATACAAATCAAACAGATAGGAACAGCTCTGGAACACGTAGAAGCTCAGCCCTACCGGCAGCAGTATCTCCGGCAGGCTGAAATTCAAGCCGGTGAGGCTCTGTATGCTGCCCAGGGCAAAGTCCGTGTACTTGAACACCAGCAGCACCATCAGGTTCAGCACTGCAGCAGCTATGTATATACGCCTCTGTCGCTTCCCCAGCAAGCCACCCAGATAGCTAACGGCAGTGCAGCCAATGAGCAGCAGCAGATATTTAATATCATAGCTTGCATAAAACACCAGGCTTGCCAGCAGCAGGACGGCGTTCTGCCCTCCTGCACTTCTCATCAGGGCATAGGCCAGAAAGCACAGTGGCAGGAACAGCGCCCAGAACTGTAGGTTTACAAATGACATATACGCTCCGTTCCGCCGCAGCGTAGCGGCAGCTTAAAGCAGGATGACTCCCGCCTCCTCACATTTCTCCACTGTTGTCTCGTCCCAGATAGAGGCCTGCACCTCGCCGATGTGGGCCTTGCCCAGCAGCAGCATGGAGAGCCTTGACTGGCCAATGCCGCCGCCGATGGTCAGGGGCAGTTCACCGCTCAGCAGGGCCTTGTGGTAGGGCAGCTCCCTGCGGCTGTCGCAGCCGGCCATTGTAAGCTGCCGGTCCATGGCCTCCGGATCGACTCTGATGCCCATGGAGGATATCTCCATGGCGCAGCCCAAAACGTCATACCAGAACATGATATCCCCGTTCAGTGCCCAGTCATCGTAGTCCGGGGCCCTACCGTCGTGAGGCTTGCCGGACTTCAGGGGGGCGCCGATGCCTATAATGAAAGCGGTACCGTGTTCCTTGAGATAGGCATTCTCCCGCTCCTTGGAGCTGAGGCCGGGATACATGTCCTCCAGCTGTTGGGAAGTGACAAAGCTCACCTGCCTGTTCAGCTTGGGCAGGACGGACAGTTGAGGATAGATAGCCTGCATGGTATCCTGAGTGTCGCAGATGGCGGAGACTATGTCCATTACTGTGAGTTTCAGGTAGTCCAGATTCCGGTTCTCCTGAAGTATCACCTTTTCCCAGTCCCACTGATCCACATAGACGGAGTGGAGGTTGTCCAGCTCATCCTCGTCCCGGCGGATGGCGTTCATATCGGTATATATGCCCTTGCCGGGATAGAAGCCATAGCGCTTGAGGGCCAGACGCTTCCACTTGGCCAGGGACTGCACCACCTCCGCCCTGTGCTCGGAGCGGAGAATATCGAAAGATACCGGGCGCTCATAACCATTCAGATTATCATTAAGACCGGAATTTTCATCCACAAACAGCGGGGCGGATACCCGGTACAGATTCAACTTTGCCCCCAGGTTATCTTCAAAGAGCCGCTTTAACAGGCTTATAGCCTTCTGCGTATCATAGATGGAGAGTATGCTTTTATAGTTTTCGGGGATTACGGTTTTCATTTATTTTTCTCCTGCTTCTTTTTTTCTTTCTCATCCTTCCGGCTCAGCAGCTCCACTATCTTCTGATAGTAGCCCTCTGCATCCCGGCGGAAATTTTTCTGTATCTGTTTGGCCTGTTCCTCGTTGGCGCAGAGGAAGCTGAGGCGTATGATCTCCCCCACCCCGTCGGACATAGCCAGCTCCACCGTGACGCCCCCGGGGCTGTCGTGGTGCTTTGCGGTTATCATGGCGGCCCGGCGCATCCGCTCCTCCACGGGAGCTATGAGCTTCTGGGCTTTGGAGCGTACGGAATAGGGCAGACTGCTCTCTACGGCGTCGGCGTTGCGAGCCCCTTTTTCCGTTATGCAATAGCCATCCTCATTTTCAGTGACATGCCCGGTTTCCACCAGCTCCGCCAGGCAGTCGGAGTAGTCGAAATAGCCCACGCCGCTGTCGCACTGGCACAGCTCCGCCAGGGTTTCCGGGTCCACCGTCCCCGGCAGGCGGCGAAGGATATACAGTATGAGTATCTTTATATCCAGCTTTTCATGGATGAATCCCAGACGTCCCATGAGCACCTCCGAACAATAATTCATTATATTATATACTGTATACCCGGCTTTTTTCAAGTCTTAATTGACACACTGCCGTCCCGCTTGCATACACTGTACTGAAGATTCTTCAATCCAGACAATAGGAGGTATATCCATGGCCGACAGAGTTGTGCCCGGGCCTGTTGAAAGCTCGGCAAACATTCGAGAAGCCGTATGCATCAATACAAGAAAGATATTCGACAGCTGCAGAGATAAGGACTGCGTTGATGATCTGAGGGTTTTCCCCACCATATCTTCCCAGTCCTACATAGAAAATGCCCTGAGTATCCGCCCCAAGCGGGCAGAGCTGCTCTATGTAGACGTAAATGTGGAACCGGTGACCTTCAACCGGGGCTGCTACACCGTTGACTGCACTTATTTCTATCGCATCACCGCCGAAACCTTCCCTGCCGGCCAGACCTGCACCGGCCTTGCGGTGTTTGACAAAAGGGTAATGCTCTTTGGCAGCGTGGGCAGTGTCAAGTCCTTCTCCTCCGACAGTGTGCTGCCGGTGGCGGATATAGACGACCTGCCCATAGCGGTGGTGAACTCCGTGGACCCCATCTGCCTGCACTGCAAGCTGGTGGATGCCGAATGCCTGCTGCCCACAGAGCTGGAGCAGCGGAGCATCCCCTCTTTCATAACCGCCGCCTTCAACGAGTCCCTGATCCTCACGGACACCGCCCGGCGCTGGTTTGCCACCATAGGCCAGTTCAGCATTATCCGCCTGGAGCGTGATACCCAGCTGCTCATACCTGCCTATGACTACTGCCTGCCCGATAAGGAGTGCCCCGGCACCATCACCGAGGATGACCCATGCACCCTCTTCAGCCGCATCCGCTTCCCTGTGGAGGAGTTCTTTCCTCCCGACAGCGTCTGCGACTGCGACGACTATCGCAGCATGAAATAAAAAAAGCCTCCCGTCGGGGAGGCTTTTTTTATTTTCAAATACGACCCTAAACAGGAATTCACTTTACCCCGGCTACAACAGCTTTCAGCCGGTTCAGGTCGTCCATGTCCGGATGGTTCAGGGCAGCGTCAAAGTTTGCCAGCATGGTACTGCGCCGTGGACTGTCTTCCATTTGAAGATAGCGGTCCCGCACGCTCTGGGGCATTTTGCCCTGGCACATATAGCTGCCTAAGCTGCTGTGCCGCATTGACATAATATTCGTGAAGTTGCGGGTGGTCAAACTGAAAGGACTTAATGCCCTTGTCGGCCACGTCCCCAAAACCTCTTCGGTCTATATGATTCTCAGGCTGATCTACATTAACAGAAGTTTGGCTATTCGCCCGCCTTTCTTCTGCTAAAATACTTGTGTACTCCTGTGAGAGCCAGTCGCTTTCAGCTTTTAATGCGTCGAATTGTTCTTGCGTTATCTCCGCACCTTGCTGAAGCTTTTCATATTCGGCTTGATACAATTCAGCCCGGCGGTTAAACTCGTCTTTTCTGCTTTGCAAATCTGCAACATTAGGCTGTTCCGTTACGGGCTTTCCATAATTTGCAAGGTAGTCCGCCCCTGTTTGTTGATTTGCAGTGTTTAACTTCGCCTTGGGCTGTGCGCTTGCGTTTGGGGGGGTGGCCGGTGTCTGTATATCCCCTGCTGCTTCCTGCGCTGTCTGGGCAGCTGTAGCGCCCGTCTGGGCTGCTACAGGCGCATCTACTGACGTATCATTTGAAACCCGCCATAAAGACGCCTACAGATCAGGAATGAATAAGCTGGCAGCTTGCTGGGACGGACAGCCGTGGATAACGGCCGTATTAAATGAATATCGAAAAATGAACTAAAGGGCAGCTAGAGGCTGCTCTTTTTTTACGCCTAAATAGCGGCTATCCTGCGACTTTCGGCCAGACGACAGCCCTGATACGATGGGATCGCCCGGAGCGCTACGGGTAATTCTATTACTTCAAGGAGAACCAAAATGGCTGAATTTGCAAGTAAAGGTGTTGCAGGCACTGGCCTGGGCCTGGGTATTGCAGGCACCGCCCTGGGAGTGCTCAACGGTGGACTCAGTATGCTGAGTGGAGTGGGCAATAACTGCAACGCAGATTGCGGGGAGTACAGGCCCATCAATCGCTTTGAGCTGACCCAGTCCGAGCTCATCTCTCAGCAGGCTGGGGAGATCGCCCTGCTGAAGTCTGAGCGGTACACCGACGAGCGCCTGGTGGAGGTTTACAAGGACCTCAATAGCCAGATAAGCGCCCTAAAGGATGCCCAGCAGGCCGTCAATATGCAGCAGGCTGTCCTTAATGGCACCACCGGCACCACCATCGGCTGCATCCAGGCTCAGGTCGCCCAGCTGATGAGTCTGACCAAAGTCGTTGTGCCTAACTCCAGTGTCTGCCCCGGTTGGGGTAACGTGACCATCACTCCGGCCACTACTACCACCACTACAACCCCCGCAGCCTAAACATTCAGAAGGGGAGAGTGTTGCTCTCCCCTTCGCCCTTTTTAAGGAGGAAAAATGGTATCCATAACGTAAATACAAAATGGCCTTGCCGCTTTTATAGGCGCTGAAATCGAACCGAAAATAAGCGGCGTGGGTAAGTGGCTTGTCGGTGCCGCCGCCGCTGCATATATAGCTGAGCTGCCCCAGGTGCTCCAGAAGCTGAACGCAAATCCGTTTATGTCTGCTCTTAATATAGTGGCTCAGGACGGCAGCGTTGACCTGGAAAAGCTTTTTAAATATCTTCACCCGGCGGCCCAGAAAGCGCCGGCCACGCTTGACATACCGCTCATCGGGCGTTTGACTCTCAGCGCCGCCGATGTAGAGGCGCTGTATTCTTACATTATGAGAGCATAGGAGGAGACAGAGACATGAAGGAAATAAAATGGCTTGCCCAGACCATAGAGGCGGAGCTGGAGGACGCGGAAAAGTACGCAAAAGCCGCTCACCAATACAGAGACACCGACAAAGAGCTGTCCAGAGCATGTGCATCTATAGCTGAAGAAGAAATCAATCATGCAATGAAGCTGCACAAAGAGGCCGAGCGCATTATAAAAAATTATCGTGCTGAAGGCCACGAGGCCCCGGAGTCAATGAAAGCCATCTGGGACTGGGAGCATGAGAAAATGGTTGACCACATTGCCCGCATACGTCATATGCTGGCCATGCTCAACGCCTGATTTCATTACCAATTTTATTACCAATTTTGCCGTTAAAACTGCATTAACATTGTTAGTTTTTGCTTACAGGCCCGGAACGAATTGGTTTTGAAAATGGCGCAAAAGTATTGAAAAATAAATAAATCCCGGAGTTTTTATTAACTCCGGGATTTATTTATTTGGTGCCGGTGGTGGGACTCGAACCCACACGATGTCACCATCGGCGGATTTTGAATCCGCTACGTCTACCATTCCATCACACCGGCACGATGGATGAATTATATATCATTCCGGATTTAATTTCAAGCCCTAAAATTATACGCCGCCAGCCTGAGCTCAGCGGCGTAAATCAGCAATTTTTCAATCTTCCGGGCTTGGGGAGGGGCTGGGCGTTGCCACCGGAATGAACATCATGTTCATATCCGTGGGGCCCTCGATACCGGGGACTTCGGCCTCAAACGTGTACTGCCACATTTCACTGGCGTAGTAAAAATCAGGGAAAGTACCGGGCAGGGCAATCCAGAACTTGTAGTCGGTCAGCCGGCTCAGGTCAAAACCGTAATAACCCAAGTGCCGATTGAAATATACACAGGCGTCATAGCCTGCCTCCTTTATTTTCTGACAAAATGCTATAGCGCAATCGGTGAGCAGCTGAGTATCCTCGTGCATCCCTTCTGTCCTAGCAACAGCATCCTCCATTCTCTCCCAGTCATATACCACCGGCATGGTCACATCATAGTCCTTCAGCCGTTCTATCACGAATTCGGCTTCCTCTATGGCTTCCTCCACAGAAATGGCCTGGGAGAACATGTATACTCCCAGCTTCAGTCCGTTTGCTGCTGCATTTTCCATATTGCTTCTGTAGTAGGGATCTTCAAAAAGTCCTCCCTCGGTATATCCCCGGTAGCCCAGACGAATCATGGCAAAATCCACACCGGACGAAGCCACCTGGCTCCAGTCAATATCCCACTGGTGTTCGGACACGTCCACACCGTAAAGCGTCTCAAAAGCGCTGCCTGTATATTCCGGTCTGCCGTTTATAATCCGTATCTCTCCACGCTGTATGGGGTTGACATCCACGCCCTCCAGAGGCGTCATCCAAACCATACCGAAACCGTCATTTATATAAACCTGTCCCTCATGGGGATCCGGCTCCGGCTGTTCTTTCTTCAAAAGTCCAATAACGAGGGCAAGTATCGCCACCGCCAATAAAAAAACGGCTATCAGCAAAAGAGTTTTATTTTTCTGTTTGGTTCTCATATCTTTCTCCGCCTGTCTGTATATGAGAGGATATTACCACATCGCCCGCAAAAATTCAATTACCACATTCTGCCCATTCAGACAGTCTTCGTAAAAAAGTGCCTCAACAAAAAATTTTTGATAATTTGAAAAAACTGCTTGACATTGGCAAATCTTTCTGGTAATATACACCTTGCTTGCGAGAGGCAGACAAAAAGGCTCAGACAGCCGTCGGCTCTCCGGCATCTGAAACTGTATAAGAAATACTCAGCGCACCTCTTTTAACATAGATTCCTATGGGGGTATAGCTCAGCTGGGAGAGCGCTTGAATGGCATTCAAGAGGTCAGCGGTTCGATCCCGCTTATCTCCAC
>CALWWB010000083.1 GCA_944385175.1 uncultured Oscillospiraceae bacterium
TCGGAGTCGATGCAGTTCTTGTGCTCCTGGCCGGTGGCCACGATGGGGGCCTCGGTGGTGAGCAGGGGCACGGCCTGACGCTGCATGTTGGCGCCCATCAGGGCGCGGTTGGCGTCGTCGTTCTCCAGGAAGGGGATCATTGCGGTAGCTATAGAGACCATCATCTTGGGGCTGACGTCGATGTAGTCGACCTCTTCCCTGTTGACTTCGATGGTATCGTTGCGGTGGCGGCAGGTGACACGCTTGTTTATCAGCACGCCGTTTTCGTCCACAGGCTCGGAGGCCTGGGCCACGATGTACTGGTCCTCCATGTCGGCGGTCATGTAGTCCACCTGGTCGGTAAGACGGCAGGTACCCTTTTCCACCTTCCGGTAGGGGGCCACCAGGAAGCCGTACTCATTGGCTCTTGCGTAGGAGGCCAGATAGTTTATAAGGCCGATGTTGGGGCCTTCAGGAGTCTCTATAGGGCAGAGACGTCCGTAATGGCTGTAGTGAACGTCACGTACATCGAAGCTTGCGCGCTCACGGGAAAGACCGCCGGGGCCCAGGGCGGACATACGGCGCTTGTGGGTCAGCTCAGCCAGAGGGTTAGTCTGGTCCATAAACTGGCTCAAGGGTGAGGAGCCGAAGAACTCCTTTATAGCTGCGGTGACGGGGCGGATATTTATAAGGCTCTGAGGGGTGACTATATCCAGATCCTGGAGGGTCATGCGCTCACGGATGACACGCTCCATACGGCTGAAGCCGATGCGGAACTGGTTTTGCAGCAGCTCACCCACGCAGCGGACACGGCGATTGCCCAGATGGTCGATATCGTCAGGCTCGCCTATGCCGTGAGCCAGGCAGTTGAGGTAGTTGACAGAGGCAAAAATGTCATCAACTACTATGTGCTTGGGAATGAGCACGTCAATGTTGTCTTTTATGGCGGCCTTCAGGGCATCTCCCTGGTACTGCTGGCACAGCTGCTTCATGACGATGCCCCGGACCTTTTCCTTTATATCCAGTTCCGCTGGGTCAAAGTCCACATAGCGGGAGATATCCACCATGCCGTTGGAGAAGACCCGGACATTCTTGCCGTCGGCCTTCAGCAGCACGTCGATGACGCCGGCGTCGGCGATTTCACGCGCCTTGTCCCGGGAGAGTATCTCCCCGGCGTCGGCCAGCAGCTCACCGGTGAAGGGGTCAGCCACAGGGGCAGCCAGCTCGAAGCCGGCTATACGGGGGAAGAGGGACAGCTTTTTATTGAACTTGTAGCGTCCCACGTTGGAGATCTCATAGCGGCGGCGGTCAAAGAACAGCCCGTCCAGCAGAGTCTCGGCAGATTCTACAGTGGGAGGATCGCCGGGGCGCAGCTTCCGGTATATCTCCAGCAGGCACTCATCTCTGCTGGTGGTGGTATCTTTGTCAATGGTGGCAACCATGCGCTCGTCCTCGCCGAAGATCTCCTTCAGACGCTCGTTGGTGATGGCGCCCACATAGGGGTCCGCAACGCAGCTGAGCCAGGTGGCGGGGCGGTTCTCGTCATAGGCGCCCATGGCCTTGAGGAACCAGGTGATAGGCAGCTTGCGGTTCTTGTCTATACGCACGGAGAAGACGTCGTTGGCATCCGTCTCATACTCCAGCCAGGCACCATGATAGGGTATGATGGTGGAGGCGTAGGTATTTATCATGGACTTGTCGGTGGTCTTGTCGAAGTAAACGCCGGGGGAGCGGACGATCTGGGAGACGATAACACGCTCGGCGCCGTTTATGACAAAGGTGCCGCCGTCGGTCATCAGGGGGAAATCCCCCATGAATATCTCCTGCTCCTTGATCTCCTCGGTCTCCTTGTTGCGCAGGCGCACCCGCACTTTAAGGGGAGCGGCATAGGTGGCGTCCCTGGCCTTGCACTCTTCTTCGGAATACTTGGGCTTTTCGTTCATGGAGTAATCTATGAAACTCAGCTCCAGGTTGCCGGAATAGTCGGTGACGGAGTCAACATCCTTAAAGACCTCACGCAGTCCGGTTTCAAGGAACCATTTGTATGAGCTCTTCTGGATCTCCAAGAGATTTGGCATGTCCATAATCTCCTGGGTGCGGGCAAAGCTTTTTCTCAAAGTCTTGCCATAGAGGACATCTTTTGGCATTGGCGCACTCTCCTTAAATGAAATTGCAAACACCCGGATACGTTGTCAAACTCTGTACGGCCGGTGTTGATTTTACAAAGGGATAATGCTATACTGTCCACAGTGAAAGTGGGTAAGGATGCCCCTTCCCTGAGCACATAGCAATCCATTTTAACATCCTGTGCCTTGCAAAGTCAAGAGCTTTTTTGTAAATTGATGAAATTTTTGGCTGGAGTTTCCTCCGGCCTGTTTTTTTATCATCCCACCACCTTTTTGAGGTACTGTTTATGGACATTGTCGTAACCCTTCTGTTTTGTCTTGAGGCTGTTTTTGCCTATTGGCTTTTATACCGAAGCGGAGTTTTGAAGAGCAGCCCTTCAATTTATCTCTCTGCCGCTCTTTTGGCTCTTGCCTTTTCTCTCCGGGCTTTTTGTCTGAACTATGAGACTCTGGACTATATAAATTTTCTCAGCGTGTGGGTGGATTTTTTCCGCCGGAACGGGGGCTTTGCCGCCCTCAGCCAGCCGGTGGGAAACTACAATATCCCCTACCTGTATTTTCTGGCCCTGTTTTCCTATATCCCCGTGGACGATCTCTACCTTATAAAATTGCTGAGCATCTTTTTCGATGTGCTGCTGGCCTGGTCTGCAATGGGCATCGTGGGAAAACTAGGAGGCAGCCAAAAACAGCGCCTGTCCGTTTTTTTCACAGTGCTGCTTTTACCCACCGTCATACTGAACGGAGCCCTCTGGGGACAGTGCGACAGCATATATGTGGCCCTGGCCCTCATGAGCATTTACTGGGCCATGGACGACAGGCCCGTCCTGTCCATGCTATCCATTACCCTGTCCTTCGGCTTCAAGCTCCAGGCCGTATTTGTCATGCCGGTGCTGGCAGTGCTGTGGATGCAGGGCAAATTCAAGCTGCGCCACTTTTTTATTTTTCCCCTTGCATATGTGCTCCTGGTGCTCCCCGCCGTGCTGCTTGGCCGCCCCTTTCTGGACACTATTACCCTCTACTTCAGTCAGACCGGCAGTATAGGCAGCGGCCTGAATTACAACTCACCTTCTATCTTCGGTATCTTCTGGAATGTCCAGAATGAAGCCATGGCCTCAAGGCTGGCCATAATATCCGCCTTCGTCTTTATGCTCCTTGTCCTGTCTGTTTGTTATGTAAACCGCAAACAGCTTACCAATAAAGCGGTGCTGGCAGCCGCGGTGCTCCTTGCGGTAGGCATCCCCTTCCTGCTGCCTCACATGCATGACAGATATTTCTTTGCTTCCGACATTCTCACGGTTGTCATGGCCTTCGCCTGCTGGAAGTACTTTCCTTCTGCAGTGCTTGCCCAGCTTGCCTCTCTGTTGGGCTACCATGCCTATCTGAAAATGCGTTATCTGCTGCCAATGAGCTACGGCTCCTGGGCCCTGATCCTGGTGCTCATTATGGCAGGAACAATGCTTTTCCGGGAGCTGGGATCCGCGAACGGCAAAAAATTTCAATTTGCTTCTTGACAAATCCTGATTATCTGCTATAATTTCTCATGCCTTAAATGTGGCAGGCCGGGTTGCGTATTCAGCTTTAAATGCAGCTGGTGCGCCGGCAAATATGCGAGAGTGCTGGAACAGGTAGACAGGCACGTTTGAGGGGCGTGTGTCAACCGACGTGGGAGTTCAAGTCTCCTCTCTCGCACCACCTCGTCGGAGCAAGCTTCATATCGCTTGCTCCGACTTTTTATGCCTGTGGCAAAAAAGTCAGAGTGCGCTCATTCCGCTGCTCCTCCTCCCAGACCCGGACCCACTATCGTTGGGCTCCGGGTTTGTTTTTTATGGCAAAGTCCGCTTTACAGCCACACCTTTTTCTTCAATGAAAAGCAACAAGCCAAATGGGCCGCTGCAAAAAGGCAGCGGCCCATTTGGCCAACTCGCAGGTTTACATAACCTATTCACTTTCCCGCAGGCCCACTACCGAGGAGATAGGCAGGGAAAAGCATATTGCCCCAGCCTTGGTTCCTGGGCCGGCCTTCTCGTTTATGGAACGCATAATGGCTGCCTTTTCCCCGGCTTTGGCCACGATATATACCATATCCTTTTCCTCGGCAATGGAGACACTGAGGAATTTCCCTGTCTCCTTGCTGCCGGTGCCCTTGGCGTGGAGCACGGTACCGCCGGTAGCCCCGGCGTCTCTCGCTGCCTTCATCACACTGTCAGACTGTCCTTCGTTCAATATGGCGATAATAAGTTCATGTTTGAATTCCATCTTGGGCTTCCCTCCAATATCTTTACCGGCGCTGAGGTAACTGAGGTTTTTCCCTCCGGCCACACTCTTTATGGGAATGGCCAGCATCACGCCATTGCCTGGTATGTCGATGTATAGCTGCTCCTTTGCTGCTTTTATGAGTTTTGCTGTGTCCTCGTCGTTGGCAATGCTGCTGGTTATGGCTTTTTCTGTGGAGTCCAGGCCGTATAGAGCCAGATGTTCACTGCGGGCAGTACCCATGCCCAGGTTTGTGAGTATGGGCTGAAGGCCCAGTTCCGAATACAGGGCGGTCATGCGCTGATGCTTATCCCTGTCGGTTACGGCAATGATATAATTCAGTGCCATTCAGCACACCTCCCACAGCTCTATAATCTCGTTGTCTCCAAACTCCGGCACTGCGGGCACAGTCCTGCGCCGTGTACGGAGAGTGTATATCCCACCCATGGCCTGAACACTTATAAGGGGCATCAGGGCCACCAGAGCCACCAGCCCAAAGGCGTCGGTCATGGTGTTGCCACCCATTGCCTCACAGGCTCCCATAGCCAAGGGCAGCATAAAGGTGGCAGTCAAAGGGCCTGAAGCCACGCCGCCTGAGTCAAAGGCTATGGCCGTAAAACTGCGGGGCACAAAAAAGCATAGCCCAAGGGCCAGCAGGTAGCCGGGCACCAGAAACCACATTATCGATATTCCGCTTATCACCCGGAGCATGGCTATACCGTAGGCCAGGGAGATAGCCACCGACAGACAGATGCCCATGGCCTTCTGGGAAATGGCACCGGCGCTCAGCTCCTCCACCTGCTTGTTTAGGATATGTACCGCCGGCTCGGCATTTATTATGTACCAGCCCATGAGCATGGCAATAAACGGCAGTATGTATTTAAAAATTCCCTGGCTCAGCTGTTCACCCAGGGCATAGCCCAGGGGAGAAAATCCCACGTTCACTCCGGTCATAAACAGTACTAATCCAAGATAGGTGTAGCCGAAGCCGATAATAATGCGTATTAGCGGCCTGGTCTGTAGTTTCAGGGAAAAGATTTGGAAGAAAAAGAAGATAAGGGCTATAGGCAGCAGGGCCTGAGCAACCTCCAGAAGCTGATGTGGCATTGCCGTCAAATAATCCAGTCCTATATCCACAGTGGTCGCCATACTGCCTGCGGCAGTAATTGCACTGTCCCCTTCCCCAGCGCCATAGATAAAGCTGAGCACCATCACCGCCAAAATAGGACCGATGGAGCACAGAGCCACCAGGCCGAAACTGTCCTCCCGGGCATTTTCGTCGCTGCGGATGGAGGCTACGCCCACACCCAAAGCCATAATAAAAGGCACCGTCATGGGGCCGGTGGTTACACCTCCGGAGTCAAAGGCTATGGACAAAAGTCCCGGCTCCGTAAAACAGGCCAAGCCGAAAACCAGGGCATAGAACAAAATCAGCAGCAGGCGCAGGGAAATGGAGAATAATATCCTCAGCATGCATAGGGCAAGGAAAGCGCCCACGCCCAGGGATACGGCGGCCACAAGTGCCCCCTTATCTATGCCCGGCACATAAGTTGCCAGCACCTGCAGATCCGGCTCCGCTACAGTCACGGCGGCACCCAGGGCCAAACTCAGTACTACTATCAGCCAGAGTCTCCTGGTCTTGGTCATCCCGGCGCCAATAAGGTTCCCTATCCTGCTCATGGACATCTCTGCCCCCAGAGTGAATAGCCCCATTCCCAGCACCAGCATGCCGGCCCCCACCAGAAAAGACAGCATCAACCCGCTGTCCATGGGTATAAAGGCAAAACACAGCAATGCCACTATCACCGTTATTGGCAGCACCGAGGCCATCGACTCCTTCAATTTTTCCTTTATTATACTTTTGTTATACAATTCAAAGCTCCTTTAGGGTCTAAGGTAGATCTTTTATAATATCCTCACATTCTGATGATTTGAATTATACAAGATAATTCTGTCTCCGTAAATAGATTTACAGGTTAAGATTTCGTAAATACCCTTCCGCTTTTTCACAAAAAGCAAAAATAGCAAAAAAAGAGTATTGACTTTTACACCAAAAAGCGTTAAAGTGTTCTCAACAATCAGGGAGGCACGTTATGTCTGGATTCGGCTTTGCAGTTGCATACGGCTTTTACTATTACTTTAGACTTCAAAAGTAATAGTCGTCTGTGCTGTAAAAAAAGGATTCTACACCGTGTGTTATACAGCAGCTGCACAGATGACCTCTGTGCAGCTCTTTTTGTCTCTGATGAAAAAAGAAAATCAATTAAGGAGAAAATGGAAATGAAGAAACTACTTGCCCTGCTGTGTGTTGCAGCAATGATCTTCGCCCTGGCTGCCTGCGGCAGCTCTGAGCCCGCCGCCACCGAGGCCCCCGCCGAAGAGGCCGCCCAGGCCGACGCTGAAGAAGCTCCCGCCGAAGAGGCCCAGAGCTACACCATAGGTATCTGCCAGCTGGTGCAGCACCCTGCCCTTGACCAGGCTACCGAGGGTTTCAAACAGGCCCTTATTGACGAGCTGGGCGACAGCGTCACCTTTAACGAGCAGAACGCCTCCGGCGATCCCCCCACCTGTTCCGTCATCTGTAACCAGTTCGTCAGCGACGAGGTGGACCTGATACTGGCCAACGCCACCGCCTCCATCCAGGCCGCATCCTCTGCCACTAATGAGATTCCTATCCTTGGCACTTCCATCACCGACTACGGCACCGCCCTGGGCGTTGAAGACTGGACAGGCAGCTCCGGCACCAACATCTCCGGCACCTCCGACCTGGCCCCCCTGGACGGGCAGGCCGCAATGCTCCAGGAGCTCTTTCCCGATGCAGTCAATGTCGGCATACTCTACTGCTCCGGTGAGCCCAACTCCAAGTACCAGGCCGACACCATCACCCCCTTGCTTGAGGAACTGGGCTACACTGTGACCGAATACACCTTTGCCGACTCTAACGATGTAGCCAATGTCACCGCCACCGCCTGCTCCGAGTGTGATGTCATCTACATCCCCACGGACAACACCGCCGCCTCCTGCACCGAGGCTATCAATAACGTGGCTCTGGTAGAAGGCGTGCCCATCATCGCCGGCGAGGAAGGCATCTGCAAGGGATGTGGTGTAGCCACTCTCTCCATCTCTTACTACGATCTGGGTTATGAGACCGGTAAGATGGCTGTGGAAATCCTCACCCAGGGTGCCGACATCTCTACTATGGAGATCCGCTATGCTCCCCAGTTCACCAAGATGTACAATGCTTCCATTTGTGAAGCTCTGGGCATCACAGTCCCCGAGGACTACGTAGCCGTATCCGAAGAGTAAAGCTTTTCACATTCTCTGTCTCAAGGCGGAAACATAAGATATAAAGGAGAATCCAAGTGAGTATAGCGGTATATTTCTCATCTTTGAGCTTGCTCAAGCTGCTCAAGAACATGCCCGGCGGCATAGCTCAGGGTCTTATATGGGGCCTGATGGCTCTTGGAGTTTACATAACTTTTAGGCTTTTGGATGTAGCCGATTTGACGGTAGACGGTTCTTTTACCACCGGCGGAGCCTGTACCGTCATGCTGATCCTGGCGGGCTGGCCCGCCTGGGCAGCCCTGCTTGTGGCGGTTGTAGCCGGTATAGCCGCCGGCTTCTGCACCGGCATGCTCCACACCAAGCTGGGCATACCAGCAATCCTGGCCGGTATACTCACCCAGTTCTCTCTTTATTCCATTAACTTGCATATCATGGGAATGGCGGCAAATAAGGCTGTGAGCGTAGATAAGTACGACCTTGTCCTCTCTTCCCGTACCGTGCCCTCCGCCATTCTAACCGGATTTATAATTGCCCTTGCCCTGGTAAGCTTTTTTTACTGGTATTTCGGCACCGAGCAGGGCTCAGCCCTCAGGGCCACCGGCAGCAACCCCGCCATGAGCCGGGCCCAGGGCATAGACGTGAATGCCATGAAGGTGCTGGGTCTTTCCATCTCCAATGGAATTGTTGCCCTCTCCGGCGGACTTATGGCTCAGTACCAGGGCTTTGCGGATATCAATATGGGCCGCGGCGCTATAGTCATCGGCCTTGCCGCGGTCATTATCGGTGAGGTGGTGGGCCGGGCCCTGCTGGGCAAGCATTTGAATTTCTACGGCACCCTCAGCTTTACAGTCATCGGCGGCATACTTTACTATACCGTGGTTGTCATCGTGCTGTGGCTCAAGCTCAATTCCAACGACCTGAAGCTCTTCACCGCCATTATTGTGGCCGTGTTCCTGTCGGTGCCCTATCTGCGTGAGCAGTCAAAATCTTCCTTTGCCCGGCTGAAAAAGAAGGGAGGACACCGCGATGCTTAAGCTGGAACATCTTTATAAGACTTTCAACCCCGGGACAATAAATGAAAAGATTGCCCTTTCAGATTTGTCCCTGCATCTCAAACCTGGAGATTTTGTCACCGTAATTGGCGGCAACGGGGCCGGCAAATCCACCATGCTCAACGCCATTGCCGGCGTGTGGGCCGTGGATAGCGGGCGGATAATACTGGACGGCGAGGATATAACCGCTCTGCCGGAGCATAAGCGGGCTAAGCTCATCGGCCGGGTCTTCCAGGATCCCATGATGGGTACAGCCCCCAATATGCAGTTGGAGGAAAACCTGGCTCTGGCTTTGCGCCGTGGGCAGCGCCGGGGGCTCAGCTGGGGCGTTACCAAAGCCGAGCGGGAGATTTACCGGGAAAAGTTAAAGAGCCTGAACCTTGGTCTGGAAGACCGTATGACCGTGAAAGTTGGCCTTCTCTCCGGCGGACAGCGCCAGGCTTTGACTCTGCTCATGGCCTCCCTTCAAAAGCCGAAACTCCTGCTTCTGGATGAGCACACCGCCGCCCTGGATCCCTCTACTGCCGCAAAGGTTCTGGAGCTTTCCGACCGTATAGTGGCGGAAAACCAGCTCACAGCCATGATGATTACCCACAACATGTCCGATGCCATACGCCACGGGAACCGCCTCATCATGATGAATGATGGCAGCATCATCCTGGATATCAGCGGCGAGGAAAAGAAGAAACTCACAAAGCAGATGCTTATGGAAAAGTTTGCCCAGGTTGCAGGCGCCCAGGTGGATTCCGACCAGGTGCTGCTCAGCCAGTAACATTCCGTACATAAAAAATACACAGCAGAGCGTTGAATTGTTTTCCCATCTGTGACATAATATGTACAGGTGATAAAAATGATTTACGTTCTGCTGTTAATTTTATTGTTTGTGATGTTTACCTATCTCTGTTACAGGAAAGCATACTACTCATCTCCCAGGCGCAAAGAGGATCCTCATCACGTCTCTGCCAATGAGCAGTATCAGCAGTACAAGGACCAGATACTGGCTCTGGTGGACAATATATGTTCCTATCCTTTTGAGCAGGTTTACATAAAATCTGACGACGGACTGGAGCTGGCGGGCCGGTATTACCATGTGCGTGAGGGTGCCCCCGTGCTAATAATGTTCCACGGCTACCGCAGCACTGCTTACCGGGATTGCTCAGGAGTATTCAAACTGGCAATGGAGCTGGGTTACAATATGCTTATTCCGGACATGCGATCCCATGGACTAAGTCAGGGCAAGGTCATCACCCTGGGTATCCGGGAGCGCTATGACTGTCTGCGATGGGTGGACTACATCTCCCACCGTCTGGGTGAGGAAACTCCCATCATTCTGGCGGGCTGCTCCATGGGTGCCGCCACGATAATGATGAGTTCCGAGCTTTTGCCCGGTCAAGTCAAGGGAATGATCTGCGACTGCGGCTACAGTTCTATAAAGGGAATTATGCAGGATGTCTCGGCCAAACTGCATCTGCTGCCTGGCCTTACATATTTCTTTTTGCGTCTTTCCGCCCTTGTCTTGGGCCGCTTTGACCCGGACAGCTGTTCTTCCCTCTCCTCCCTCTCCCGCAGCAATGTGCCCATACTTATCATCCACGGTGAGGATGACCGCTTTGTGCCCTGTTCAATGGCCCACGAGAACTATGAGGCCAGCAGTTCTGAAGTCAAGATGCTCCTCACCGTCCCCGGAGCGGGACACGGGCTTAGTTTCCTTGCGGACGAGGAGGGATATCGCAAGGCAGTCCTCAGCTTTTTGGAAAAGCTGGACCTACACAGCTTTTCCTCTGCCGGTTCATAAATCCTTAATCAAACTATAAAGAAGGCCCCGCAGAGTTTTTTGCGTAGCGAAAAACTAAATTCAATCGTTTTCTGCGGCGGCGTGTACGTCGCAGAAAACACTTCTCACACAATTATACCGAATCAAAGCCCAGCGAAGGCAGGTTTGATTCGGGAAGGAGCTGCAATGGAATGGATGAGAAGTGGCGGCTGGCCCTGTGGGCTGCCGCCGCTGCGGAGGATATTGAGTTTGCAGCGACGTAGCGAAGTGCAAGCCTCTTTTGTCGAAGAAGACTAAGTCTTCTTCGACAAGCTGAAAGAAGGCCCCGCTTTTACGGGGCCTTCTTTATATCTTGATTTCTTTCTTATTAAGAATCATTCGTCGTCATCGTCTCTGCCCTTACGGGTATTTACGATTATCA
>CALWWB010000084.1 GCA_944385175.1 uncultured Oscillospiraceae bacterium
GCTGTCAATGAGGCAAACTCTGGTTTCATCCAGGCGCACCAGTCCAATCTTGGCCGGGCTCTGGATGTAATAGCTGTTTCCCAGAGCCTGATAAAGTTCATACATTTTTTGCCCCTACCTCCTTTTAAGCTGCCGGTGACGGTGAAGGGCTGGCCAGAGGCGCCAGAGTGGTCTCCGGCAGTTCCATGGCCAGGTAGCTGTCCACTATCTCCAGCACCGTGTCGTCCTTAAGTATCATGGAAATCTCTATACGCCGGTTGGCGGCCTTGCCCTCCTCGGTATCGTTGGAGGCCACGGGCCTGGTGGCCCCGTAGCCCGCGGCGCAGAAGTACTGGGCATAGTCGTTCAGTATGCCGTTTTTCCCGGTGAGCAGATAGCTTATGACCGAATTTGCCCTGTCGGTGGAGAGATCCCGGTTGGTCTGGGCAGTACCGGTTATATCCGTGTGGCCGGAGATAACTATACTGTCCACATACTTTGCGTTTTCCTCGTCGCTGAGGAATTTATAGAACACGTCCACCAGCTCGTCCAGCACACCCACGCTGTCCGGCTTGATATCCGCCGAACCCAGATCAAAGAGCACGCTGTCGGATAGGATGATGTTTCCGTTATCCCCTATACTCACCTTGGAGGCGTCCCCCATTACTTCAACTATGCTCTCCCTTATCTGTTCCAGGATGGACAGGCGCAGCACCGCTATGGTCTGCATCTGGTTTCGCATGTCGGTGAGCTCGTCGTTTGCCGCCAGGAGATAGGCCTCCTGCTGGCCTATGAGCTGCTGCTGGGCCTCCAGCTTTTCCGTCTGCTGGACGATCTGGAGGGAGTAGTCCTCAATCTGGTCCTGTTTCAGGTTCAGCTCATCGGTCAGGCTCTCCAGCTGCTCCTGGGTGAGCTGTACCTGGAGACGGGTATTTTCCAGAACCTCCTGGGTATTCTGGAGGTCATTGCCTGTAACCAGATTTTGTATGTAGGACAGCAGCATGAGGAAGAACAGGATAAGGGCAACGGCGCTCATCATATCCGCATAGGAGGGCCAGAAGCCCTGTTCCCCGGCGGACTCCGGGCGCCTGTAGCTGCCTGCGCCTCGTCTCATTGCCGCCCGCTCCTTTCAACTCCCCGGGAGGCGGAGCGCAGGACTCCCACCAGATCCCGGATGCACACGTCCAGCCTTTCCACCGTGCCCCGCAGGTTATAGTCGAATTCCGAGAAGTCCCGCACGCCCTCATTGAAGCCGTCCACGGTGCGGCTGAATTCCGCCAGAGGCTCCTTGGCGGCGGAGAGGGTCAGCTTCATCTCGTCTGTGGACTGCTTTAAGGTTCTGTCCATACTGGCAGCGGCGGAGTCCAGGGCCCGGATCATCTGATGCACCAGCTGAACATCATCCTTTGCCCGCTCAGTGGGCAGGGTGGGGGCCAGATTGTGGTCCAGCCACAGCTCCACCTGAGTCTCCAGCTTTTCCCGCTGTGCCTGAGGGCTGAACACCGAGCGCAGCAGGGTGAGGACTATGGAGCAGGCCACACCTGCCAGGGAGGTGTAGAAGGCTACACCCATGCCCGACAGGGCGGACATGAGCCCGGTACCCACGCTGTCCAGGACGCTGAGCCACTGGTCGGTGTTGCTGTAGCCTATGAGTTCTGTGAGGGAGGACACAGACAGGCTCAGGCCCAGGAAAGTACCGAACAGTCCCAGGGTCACAAAGAGGGACACGGCGTTGTTTATAAAGCGCTCTATGAGCAGCAGACCCGGCAGTTTCACGCTGACAGCATTTGCCACCAGGGCCGGGGTATTCACATCCTGGCCGTACTTCTTATAGGCCTGGGCAAAGTCCTCCTTCACATAGCGGAGAAAGCCGCCGCTCTTGTCTCCGGAGCCGGTGACGGCGGAGCTGAGGAACCTGTAGCGGGCGCTGACATAAAACAGCAGCACCACCGCCAGGATGAACAGGGCCACGATCGCCGTGATGACGACTACGCCCACAGGGAGCAAACCGCTTACATTTGGCATATCCTTATCCTCCTGTTTTTCTTTTTTTATTCAGGATCTTTCTATAAAAAGCCTGCCTCTATTCTGACGTTATATCAGCTCTTCCAGTTCCCCTATCAGTTCATTAAAAAGTCTTAAGGCCTGGTTCACCGGTTCGGGGCTGGCCATATCTACACCCGCTATTTTCAAAAGGCTTATTGGGTCTGCACTGCCGCCGGATGACAGGAATTTCTTGTAGTCCCTCACTGCCGGCTCACCCTCGGTGAGTATGCGCTGGGCTATGGCCGCGGCGGCGGCAAAGCCGGTGGCATACTGGAACACATAATAGTTATAGAAAAAGTGAGGTATCCTGGCCCACTCCAGGCTTATCTCCTCATCGGAAACCATATCCGGCCCGAAGTACAGCTTGTTCAGCTCCAGATATTTCCTGCACAGCTCTTCCGCCGTGAGTGTCTCTCCGGCCCAGGACATGCGGCCCATCTCCAGCTCGAACTCGGCGAACATGGTCTGGCGGTATATTGTGCCCTTGAACTGATCCAGGAAGTGATTTATGAGGTATGCCCGGCGCTTGGGCTCCACGGTCTCGCTCAGGAGTTTTCGCATCAGGAGTATCTCATTGCAGGTGGAGGCAACCTCCGCCACAAAGATCACGTAATCACTGGTGCTCACAGGCTGGTTTTGGCAGCTGTAATAGCTGTGGAGGGCATGGCCCATCTCGTGGGCAATGGTGAACATGGACTCCAGATTGTCCTTATGGTTCAAGAGCACATAGGGGTGGGGCCTGGAGATCCCGGAGGAATAGGCCCCGCTGCGCTTGCCCTGGTTTTCGTACACGTCTATCCAGCGCCCATCAAAGCCCTTTTTCAGCAGCTCCACATAGTCCTCCCCCAGCACGCTGAGGGCGGAGAGCACCGTCTCCTTGGCCTGTTCGTAGCTTATCTCCTCCGCCGCATCGGAAACGATGGGGGTGTACACATCGTACATATGCAGCTCATCCACGCCCAGAGCCCTCTTCCTCAGACGCACATAGCGGTACATGGCCTCCATGTTCTCATGGACGGCGGAGATGAGATTCATATATACCGCTTCCGGCACCTCGGTGGCATCCAAAGCAGCGGAGAGAGTGGAGGGGTATTTTCTGGATCGGGCAAAGAAATTCAGCTGCTTGAACTGGGCGTCCAGTATGGCGGCCACGGTGTTCTTAAAGTCTCCGTAGCTTTTAAAGCAGTTTTCAAAGGCGCTCTTTCTCAGCGTACGGTCGGCGCTCTCCATCAGGGGCACCAGAGTGCCGGAGCTGAGGGGATGCTTTTCTCCCCTGGAGTCCACCGCGTCCTCAAAACGCAGGTCGGCGTTTCTCAGCGCCCCGCCTATATTGTCCGGACTGTCGGCCATCTCTCCGGCGGCGGAGAGCAGCTTTTCCTCTGCCGGTGAGAGGATATGCTCCGCCCGGCGGCGTATTCTGTAGAGGCTGCGCCGGTACTCCTCCAACTCGGGGCGGGCGGCATAAAAACTCTCCAGCTTTTCCTCCGGGATTGCCATTATTTCCGGCCTTGCAAAGGCCGAGGCCTCCGAGGCCTCCACGCAGCGGCGCATGGCCTTGCCCCTCATATCCTGGTAAAACCCGTTGCCCAGATCCTGGTCAGCCTTGCAGCTGGCATAGCCCGCCAGCTTTTCCAGGCGCAGGGAGATCTCGTCGTCCAGGCGCAGGAAGCTCAGCAGCTCCCCGGCTCCTTCACCCAGCTTTCCCCAGTATTTTTCCAGCTCAGCCGGTACGGCCTCCAGGTCGGCAAATTCCTCTGCCCATTTCTCGTCGCTGTCATATATGTCTCCCAGATTCCAGGTGTATTCCTCTTTCAGTTCTTCTCTTGCGGGTATCTTTTCCTTTGCCATGGTTTCCCTCCAAATCCAGAATATCCCGGGGCCTTGCCGCCGGAATTTTTGTTCATTATACCACATGCCTGCCCCGCCTGCAAATAGGGGCCGGCTGCTGAATATACATATATCAATATATTGTTTTAAGGAGCCGCCTATGGAGATCTATACCGTCCGTCCGGGAGACAGCCTGAATTCCATCGCCCGCAGCTATGGCCTGGATGCCCCAGGTCTACGGCAGTTAAACCAGCTCAATGACCCCCGGCGGCTGAGCCCCGGCCTCAGCCTGGTACTGGACACCGGGGAAAGCCGTCCTCCCAAAAGTCTGGAGCTCTGTGCCCCTCTCAGCCCCCGGGCGGAGAGCAGCCTTCTGGAGGAACTGCTGCCCTCCCTCAGCTGGCTCAGTGTGCAGAGCTGCGCCATATCCCCCAGCGGGCAGCTGGAGCTGCCTCATGACCGGGAACTGCTGGAGCGGGCCCGGGAGCACTCGGTGCTGCCCCTGCTCAGTCTCAGCAACACTGCCCAGGGCGGCTACTCCGCTCTCCTGGCCCACGGTCTTCTGGGAAACCGGGAGACCTCCCGTGCTCTGGCGGAGCGGCTGCCGGAGCTGCTGGAACAAAGAGGCTACAGAGGTCTGGATCTGAATTTCCAGTATCTGTTTTCCTTTGACCGGGACAATTACAGCCGCTTTGCCCTGGAGCTGTCCGAAACCCTCCATGCCGCCGGGCACTATCTTTTTGTCTCCCTATCACCTAAAACCGCCTCCACTGAGGATTCTCCTATCTGTGCCGGGCAGGACTATTCCGTCCTGGGCAGCTGCGCCGACAGGGTCATACTCCTCTGCCATGACTGGGGCGGGGTCCACAGCGCACCCCAGGCAATATCCCCGGCAGACAGGACAAAAGCAGTACTGGATTACGCCTCCGCCCGCATCGCCCCGGGCAAGACCCTTCTCAGCCTGTCCAGCTGCGGCTGCAGCTGGAGCCTGCCCTGGCGTCAGGGTGACGAGGGCAGGCCACTGTCCTGCACTCTGGCAGCAGACATGGCCGTCGCCTCCGGGGCGGAGATCAAGTTTGACCGCTCTGCCCAAGCCCCCTTCTTTACCTGCTCCGGCGGCGGACTGAGGCGCGTTGTCTGGTATGAGGATGCCCGTTCCCTCTCCGCCCGGCTGGAATCGGCCCTGTCCGCCGGGGTAGCAGGTCTGAGCCTGCGCAGCAGAGACAGACTATACCGCCCCGGACTAAAGCTGCTGCTCAGCCGCTGTGCAGGGGAAAAACTAATCTGAAGCCCCCGCCAGTTCCAGGCAGCAGTCTATCACCTTCTCCACCGTGTGCAGCTGGCTGTCGTTGAGGCGGGACAGCTTTCCTGCTATCCTGCCTCGCTCCTCCTCTCCGGACTTTCCGGTGAGTATATAATCCGCGCTGATATCCAGGGCTGCGCAGAGCTTTATGAGATTTTCCGGTCTTATGGCCTTCCTGCCCTGCTCGGCGTAGGAGATCATCTGAGTGGACACATCCATTTTGTCCGCCAGCTCCTCCTGGGTCATTCGCAGCTGCTTGCGCCTGAGCATTATCCGCTCACCTATGCCTCTGAGTATCTCCTCATTACCCATTCTTTTTGTCCGCTCCTTTCCCTTACTTCATCTATGGAACAAATGATAACAACCATGGGCGAATTAATTAATAAACCATAGTTGACTTTAATAGTTCCATGGTTTATAATTGTGAAAAACCACGGAATATGTATTGATGAGGCAAAGAATATAAAATGGGAAATGTGAGAGAGAGAGAGCTGGGGCTCAGGATATTCTCCCTCTATGCCCAGGCCCGGGTGGCTTTTCAGCTTGGGGGAGATATGCTGCCCACTGCCCGGCGCAGGGCGCGGGAAGCCCTGGTGCTGCTGGAGCAGCTGGATAGGATCGGTCCGGAGGAGGACAGCATCCGCCGGGAACTTAAAACCTATATCAAATAGCAAAGGCGGTCGGAAAGCTCCGGCCGCCTTTAACATCATAGCTATCCCTTGTTCTTTTCAGCTCTGTCCAGATCCGGCCCAGCTACCGCCCCGGGTCCGGTTGTGCTCCAGCAATATTTTCTGGAAATTCAGCATATATGCACAGAGGCAGAAGGCCACCAGCACGCCGCAGAACAGCACGCCGGCATCTATGATATGGCCGGGTATCTGAGGCAGAGCCAGGGCAGATATCATTACCGCATATATGCATGCGGTGCACAGCTTGCCATACCATTTTGAACCGTACACATGGCCGGTTATACGCAGCACATACAGGCTCATGGCGCCAAGGCTCAGCTCTCTGAGCAGATGCAGGCCCAGCAGTAGCCACACGCTGGGGGTACGCCACAGGGCACAGAGCATCATCGCCGCCTGGATCAGCTTGTCGGCTATGGGGTCCAGAGCCCGGCCCAGCTCCGTCTCCATATGGCAGTGCCGGGCTATTGCCCCGTCCAGCACGTCCGATGCCGCCGATAGCAGCAGCACGCCCATAGCTCCAGTGATATTTCCCCTGCCGTACATGGCCACAAAAAGTGGGGCCAGGAAAATTCTCCCGACGCTTATGATATTGGGTATACTCATGCCTATCTCCCTCCCAGCCCGGACTTTTCTGCCTTTTCACTCTGAAATTCAAACTCCCGGCAGCCTGAGCTCACAGTCATGCCATAGTGCATTCTATGCAGAGCTTACCCAGTTTGTTCCCTCCTTATGCAGCTTGCTCTTGAATTTAAGGATGAAAATGGTATAATGTTTGAGATACGACAAATTTTCAATGGAGGTTTCCCCAGTCCGGAGGATTCGGAGATACTTATGGATCTTACTCCCATACTCAGCGGCGGCATTGCCGCACTGATGCTGCTTGCAGCAGTAGGCCTTGTAATTTACCGAAGGCACAACAAAATAAACATATTCTGGGCTTTGCTGGCCATTCTGTTCAGCGGCGGCACCATGCTGCTTGCCGTGATGGGCAGCAGCGTGGGCACCATCTATGCCAAGCCCTCCGGGGACCCCCGCGCCAGCACCGCCGAGTTTTTTGACGCCCTGGTCACCGGGGATTACGATACGGCCTACGGTCTTATGAAGGACTACTCTGATTTGGGCCTGGCCTCGGAGCCCAGCAGTGAGGCAGGCAAGCTCATATACGACGCCCTGCGCCAGAGCTATCACTATGAACTCATAGGCCAGTGCAATGTGAGCATGCTTCAGGCCACCCAGCGGGTGTCGCTGCGCTACCTGGATATAGACGCTGTCACCTCCCAGCTGGACGAGCTCACCGCAAAAAAGCTGAAGATCCTGGTACAGACCCGGGAGCACGACCAGGTGTATGACGCCGAGGACAACTATCTGCCGGAAGTCACCCAGGAAGCCTATATCCAGGCTCTGGAGCAGGCTTTGAAGGACGCCCGCAGCTGCTATACCACCGTAGAATTTGATATGACTTTGGAATACAAGGGCGGCAAATGGCTGGTAGTCGCTGCCCCCGAGATGCTGACCGCTCTCAGCGGCGGCACCGCAGCTTGAGGGGAGGTGCACCGCCATTAAAGAAGATTACGATCTTGACGAACTGCTGAGGGAATTTTCATCCTATCGGGACGAGTATACCGAGCTCTCGCCGATCCCTGATGTCCCTGCCGAGCCTGAGACGTCCAACACCCCGGAACCTGTCCGGGAGGAGCCTGTGCCTGTCACAGACGAATATCCGGAATATGAGCATGACCACGGCTATGAGGAATTCCGTGAGGACTTCTCCCGGGATTATGAGGAGTATGAGGCTGAGGCCCCGGCAGAGGAAGCTCGGCCAAAAAAGGGAAAAAACATCCTCCTGGAGTTAGTGATGACCTTTGCAGGACTCATTTTTCTGGGGGCCTCTGTTCTGGCCCTGGTCTGGGTGTGTCTGAACGTCCACCCTGACGCGGGCACCGCCACCACCGTCTCCGGCAGCGGCAAGCTGAACCTGATGAGCAATCTGGACGCCTATATGAACAATGCCGCCAGCGACGCTCTGGGCGACCTCACCTACATACGCAAGATATACACCATTGACGAAAATGCCACTGTGGCCCCGGTACCCAATCCCGACGGCTTCGGCACTACTGACGATCCGGCAGTTATCCAAAAGCTAATAGACGACGCCTGGGAACTCATTGCCGGTCAGGACATGATATGGAATGCAAATGCAGACTTTGTCCCCGGTGAACCCATGCGCTACTACTATGACGAAACTATTCTGGTCATACAGTGGAAGGAATATATTGACGGGCGTTGCTGTACCATGGCCGAGGTAAAACTGGCCCACGGTTCCCAGCTGCGCCGGAAGATCGCAGATGATACCTACGGCTCCTCCGTGCTGCTCTACGCCTCGGAAATGGCCAATGCAGTCAACTCCGTCGTGGCCATCAACGGCGATTTCTATACCTTCCGGGATCTGGGCATAACAGTGTATCAGCGCCAGCTCTACCGCAGCGACCTGGATTCCGTGGACACCTGCTTCTTTGACACAAACGGCAACATGATATTCAGCAAAGCCGGTCAATTCGCAGATACCGCCGCTGCAGAGCAGTTCATCCAGGACAACGACATCCTCTTCTCCGTGTCCTTTGGCCCGGTGCTTGTAGATAACGGGGAGCTGCTCCAATGTGACAGTTACCCCATAGGTGAGATCAACACCGAATACTCCCGCTCCTGTATCGCCCAAAAGGGTGAGCTTCATTACCTGCTCATGACTATTAACCACACCATGGACAGCCGTCCCAGAGCCACCATCAATGAGCTGGGCAGCTATATTCACAGCAAGGGCGTGGATAAGGCCTACACTCTGGACGGCGGCCAGACGGCAGAGATAGTCATGATGGGCGGCCCGGTAAACTATGTAGACTACAACAATGAGCGCCTGGTCAGCGACATCATCTATTTTGCCACTGCCCTTCCCGGCGGCGGTCAGGAGGTGAGCCAATGACTTCTTCCATAGCAATCTGCATCGGTCCCGTCGTAATCTATTGGAGCTCCCTTATCATTGCAGTGGGCCTTGCTGCGGCCCTGTGCCTGGCTCTGTCCCTGTACCGGGGAAGCGGCGGGCGGGCTGCATCTGTGCTTTTGCTGCTGCCCCTGGCCCTGCTGTTCTCTGTGCCTCTGTGCCGCTTTATCCACTGGTACAGCCACACCGAGCAGTACACCGGTTTATTTGACGCCCTCACCGACTATTCCACAGGCGGCTACTGCCTGCCTGGAGCTCTGCTGGGAACTTGGTTTGCCGCCTTCCTGGTACGTAAGCTGAAGTTCGCCCCCAGCACCGGAGCCCTGTTGGACGCGGCGGCCCCGGGCATGGCCCTGGCCGTGGCTTTCATCCGCCTCAGCGCCCTTTTCAACAGCTCCTGCCGCAGCAAGATAACTTTCACCTCCCCCCTGCTCCGGCACCTGCCTCTGGCCTCGGCAGTGACCAACTCCTCCGGCGGTGTGGACTACCGCTTTGCCACCTTCTTCGTACAGTTCATCATCATGCTTCTGGTTACTTTGGCTCTCATCCGCTTCTACGGCAAGCGGCGCACCGTGCCAATGCGCTCCGGCAGCAGTGACGGGAACGTGGCAAGGATGTTTCTTTTATGGTACAGCGCCGTGGAGCTGGTGATGGACAGCACCCGCTACGATGCCAGTTATATGCGCTTCAACAACTTTGTCAGCCTTGTGCAGGTAACAGGCGCCCTGTGTATCCTGGGCATACTCATATATTACAGCGTCCATGCGGTGCGTGCCCGAGGCAGGAAGTTCTCCAACTTTGCCATATGGTTCGGCTTCCTTCTCTCCGTGGCAGCGGCAGGTATGTCCGAATACATGGTCCAGCGCCACGGCAACTGGTATCTGGCCTGCTATGCGGCCATGAGTCTTTTCATATATCTTATGGTACTGCTGGTAAAGCAGATGTACCTGCGCTGCTGCAATAAAAAGGCGGCAGTCACTCAACAATAAAAGGAGAAAGTGAATGAATTCAAAGAAAACCAAGATTATAGCCGGAGCCGTGCTGGCCCTGCTGGTGATAGCGGCTGTGCTGCTGTTCGTGTTTACCCGTCCCGCCGGTACCGACGGAGATAAGAACATAGTCTTCCAGGTGACCCATACCGACGGCAGCGTCAAAGAGTTTGAGATCAGCACCGACTCTGAAAATCTCCGGGGCGCCCTGGAGCAGGAGGGGCTCATCTCCGGTGAGGAGAGCAGCTACGGTCTATTTGTGACCGTAATCGACGGTGAAGCAGCCGACGATTCCCTTAACCAGTGGTGGTGCTTAACCCAGGACGGTGTCATGCTCAACACCGGCGTGGACGACACCATGATAAATGACGGCGACCACTATGAGGCGGCCATCGACACCTACTAAGCTGCGCCTTCGGGAGCTGTGCCTTCTGTCCCTGATGGGGGCGCTGATGTTTGCTCTCCAGGTAGCTCTGGCCTCCCTGCCTAACGTGCATTTGACAGCGGTACTCATTATCCTCACGGCAGTGTTCTTCGGCTGGAGGTGCCTTTTCTCCGTGGCAGTGTTCATCCTGCTGGAGGCCCTGGTGTGGGGCTTCGGTCTGTGGTGGCTGTGCTACTGGTATCTGTGGCCTCTGCTGGCCGTCCCTGCGGTGCTGCTGCGCCGCTGCCGCTCCGCCTTTCTCTGGGCGGTGCTGGCAGCCATCCACGGGCTTTTTTTTGGAGCTCTCTGCTCCCTGCCCTACCTGCTCATTGGCGGCTGGACAATGGCTCTCAGCTACTGGATAAGCGGCCTGGCCTTTGACCTTGTCCACTGCACCGGGAACTTTGTGCTTACCCTTCTGCTTTTCAAGCCTCTGTACAAGGTGATGGAGAAGCTCACCGTCAACTGCAATATTTAAGACCACAACGAAAACTGCCGGCACAAAGGACCGGCAGTTCAGCTTGTCGAAGAAGGTCAAGCCTTCTTCGACAAAAGGGTTTGCACTTCGCTGCGTCGCTGCAAACTCCATATCCTTCGCAGCGGCGGCAGCCCACAGGGCCAGCCGCCACTTCTCA
>CALWWB010000085.1 GCA_944385175.1 uncultured Oscillospiraceae bacterium
GCAGCCCGTGTGTCCCAGGACGTGGGCCGCAAGTACAACAAGACCAACTTCCTGCTGATGCACGCCATGGGCCCCAACGTGGCCGGCGTCATCGGCTCCGCCATCGCCGCCGGTTTCCTCCTCTCCGTCTTCAGTTGAAAAACTTTTGGAGATAAAGTATGAAAGAGATACGTCTGGCAGATATCTGCATTGCCGGCAGAGGACAGATATTTCATAATCTGTCGGTTCCCCAACTGATAGCTCAGGCCCTGCAAAGAGGCGAAGGTACTCTCACCAACACCGGAGCCCTAAATGTGAATACCGGTAAATATACCGGGCGTAGTCCAGAGGATAAGTTTATAGTAGACTCCCCGGAAGTGCACGACAGTATAGATTGGGGAGATGTTAACCGCCCAATTTCAAAAGAGCACTTCAGGCTCATAAAATGTAAAATGCACGCCTATCTGCAAAACAAGTCTCTGTATATTTTTGACGGTTTTGCCGGGGCCCGCTCCTGCTCCCGTCGAGCTTTCCGGTTTATAAACGAGTATGCCTATCAGAATCTTTTTGCCCATCAGTTGCTTATCCGTCCCAGTGAAGAGGAACTGGAAGACTTTGAGCCCGACTATACAGTCATCTGTGCCCCTGGGTTCTCGTGCATCCCGGAATACGATGGAGTACACAGCGAAACGGCTATAATCATTGATTTTGAATCCAGGACTGTGCTGATAGCAGGGAATTTGTACTGTGGCGAAATGAAGAAAGCCGTGTTCACTGTCATGAACTATGAGCTGCCCAAGCGCAATATACTTCCCATGCACTGTTCCGCCAACATGGACGGGAAAGGCAACACGGCGCTGTTCTTTGGCCTGTCCGGAACCGGTAAGACAACTCTCTCCTCTTCTCCCAGCCGCCTGCTTATAGGCGATGATGAACATGCTTGGGACGATTGCGGCATATTCAATCTGGAGGGCGGCTGCTATGCCAAATGCATAGATTTGGATAAGGAGAAAGAGCCGGAGATTTTCGGAGCCATAAAGTTCAGCACAGTCCTGGAAAATGTGATAGCCTCCCCCGAGGGTATACCCGACTATGGGGATCATACGCTGACCTACAACACCAGGGCAGCCTACCCGCTTAACCACATAAGTCATGTCTCCCAGGGCGGCTGCGGAGACATCCCCGGCACCATAATTTTTCTTACAGCCGACGCCAGTGGCGTACTGCCCCCCATATCCCGTCTTAGTCACGATAAAGCCCTGTATTACTATTCTGGCTATACCAGCAAGATATCCGGCACTGAGAGAGGGATATCTCAGCCCACGGCGACTTTTTCCGCCATGTTCGGTGCGCCCTTCTTTCCCCTCAAGCCGGAGGTATACGTACGCCTGCTGTACAGGAAGCTTAGGGAAAGCGACGCAAAGGTTTATCTTATAAACACGGGCTGGTGCGGCGGAACGGCAGATACCGTGCCCAGGCTCAGCCTGAAGAATACCCGCTTAATGGTGGAAGCGGCCATAGGCGGTGTCCTGGAAAACTGCAAATACCGTATGGACGACCGGTTTGGCTTAGAAATTCCCACAGCCTGCCCTGGAATCTCAGCAGAGCTGCTCGACCCATCCCGGCTGTGGGCAAACGCAGCTGAATATGAAAGGCAAAGAAACTGGTTGCTGAATGCCTTCCGGGAAAATTTTGAAAATAAGTTTTCCGGCTTGGATATATGCGGCTGGCAAATTTCCTAGTAAAGCCGGAGCCTATAAGCATCTTTCTATCTAGGCAGTGAGGAAGGAGATGAACCGGTCGTATGGGCAACAGCGATCTAAGCAAAAATTACAGGGTCTCTCTGACCTTTGCCGGTGTAGGCGGCTTTCTGGAAGCGTACACATTTGTGACACGCAACGAAGTATTCGCCAATTCCCAGACGGGCAATATTGCAAGAATGGGTATTTGTCTTGCCCAGGGAAATTTTCCTATGGTCTTTCGCTACCTTATTCCCGTGGTGATTTTCGTGTTGGGCGTCAGTCTGTCTCTACGGCTGAAAGCCGCTATGGTTGCTTCAGAACACCACGTGCTGTCCTATGGGCAGATCATAGTTATAACCGAAATGCTGCTCATTATAGTCACGGGCTTTATTCCGGCAGGCAGAATGGATATCCTAGCTACGGCCATGGTGTCTCTGGTATGCGCCATACAGGTGGAGAGCTTCCGCCAGTTTGGTAGTAATTCTTTTTCCTCCACCATGTGTACGGGAAACCTTCGACTGGGCACGGAAAGGCTGAACAAGTTTTTTTCTACACGAGATAGGGAGTCTCTGTACACAGCGCTAAAATATTACGGCATTGACGCTGTCTTTGCCGCTTTTGTCGCTATTGGCTATCGGGTAACTTGCAGGCTGGGCACAAAAGCAGTGTGGTGCAGTCTTATTCTGTTGGCGATCCTGCTGCTGGGATTCAGTGTTGAAAATTTCTCGTTTAGAAGGTAGCCCTCTGACATTAGGTGCATATGGGGTTCCTTGTTTATTTGAATGCAGACACAGGTAAAAGTTCACGCACACATAGGTTACCACAACGCCGGCTCGGGCAAAAATTGTCCGAGCCGGCGTTGTAGTCCTGCCGTAATAAAGTTTATCTCCGGTTCAATTCCAGGTCGGGTCAGCACCAGCTGCTGTACATAGGATCTACCGGTTCCTGTGATCCTCGGTGACGGCGCCGTCACGGTAGGCATCCAACAGCAGGCGAAGATCGGATATGCGCAGCTCTATTTCCCGGCCCATATCCGTCTCGCTGACCTTTTGGCGGTTCTCCATCCTCTCAAATATATTGGTGGAGGAGGAGATGTCATAATTTTCCCTGATGGCTTTCTCCCGTCCTGCAAAAGGCTGGTGTGCCACAATGCGGTAGGAATGGGAATTATATATGAGAGTGTAGCCCGCTATTCCGGAGGTGGGCTGATAAGCCTTGCAGAAGCCGCCGTCAATGACTATGAGCTTGCCGCCGCCCTTTACCGGGCTCTCCCCTTTCCGGGCCTTCACCGGCACATGGCCGTTTATGATATGGCAATGAGGCCCCTCCAGTCCAAATTCCCGGAGTATGAAATCACATACCTCCGGATTTTCATACAGGCTGTAATAAGCGTTTTTCGCCTCCGTCCAGGCCCGCTCATCTTTTATGAGACGGCGCTCAAAGGTGGTCATCCTGTCTCGGCCGAAAATAGGGCTGTTACGCCCGGCCCACAGGAACCAGAGAAAGTCCATACCCAGCTTTCGCTCCGGGCTGTCCGGCTTGTAGTAATAGGCCTGACGGGCAGCGGCGTCTGCCCTGTCCAGAAAATCCTTGCCCTTTCGCTCCACGCCGTCCAGGCAGAAGCTCATCAGTTCTCCATCTTTTGTAAGGGGTATGCAGCCGTGGAAAAGCAAATTGCCGTTGTATATCTTATAAAGACTCCCCTTGGAATACAGAAAGCGCACGTGCTTCTGCAGCTTCTCGCTGCGGCGGAAGGAGGCGGTGAGCTGGTCAATAACTGCACTTTCCTCCGCCGTCAGGACGTAGGGGGCCGCAGGGTCTACAGTGGGAAAGTCGGTATCCTCAAGGTGGTAGTTCACCCCGTCAATGGTGATGGATTTATTTTCATAGTCTATCTTGTCCAGCAGCAGCCGGTCATCCATACCGTACTCCGGATGGCGGAGTATTTTCTGTCCCTCCAGCTTAAAGAGTATGACGGTTATGGCCTTATGCATCCGTGCGGACAGCAGCTTGTCCTTTTCCGAATAGCTGTCCGCGTCGTCTCCGGTGAGTTTCACGGCAAAGCGGGATACGTCGCAATCCTTATAAACCTCATTTGCAAATACCGACAGAGGCCGCAGGGATATGCCGTATCCAGTCTCCACAACTTCCAGGTTGTTGTAATGTATGGAGTTTGCCAGCACGGTCGCCACCATGGTGCGGCTGCCGGAGGCAGCGCCCATCCACAGGATATCGTGGTTTCCCCACTGGATATCCACGCTGTGGTAGTTCAACAGAGAATCCATTATAATGTCCGCCCGGGGACCCCGGTCAAAGATATCACCCACCAGGTGCAGATGATCCACCGCCGCCCACTTTATAAGGGCGCACACGGCGGCTATAAAATCCGGAGCCTGGCCTATGTCGATGATGGTGGCAATGATGTTTTCAAAATAGTCTCGCTTGTCCACCTCTTCCCCGTGGGTGTACAGCAGCTCCTCTATAATGTAGGCATAGTCCGGCGGCAGAGCCTTGCGCACCTTGGAACGGGAGTATCGCTCCGACACCAGGCGGCAGGCTTCGATGAGCCGGTGGAGAGTTATCCTGTACCACTCCTCCATATCTTTTATTCGGGGCTTCAGCTCCTCCAGCTTTTCCTCCGGGTAATAGATAAGGGTAGCCAATTCATCCAGTTCAGCCCTGGGTACGGAGGTTTTAAAAAGCACGTCCAGCCTCTCCCGCACCACGCCGGAGCAGGAGTTGAGTATGTGGAGGAAGGCCTCATGCTCTCCGTGAACGTCGGAAATAAAATGCTCGCAGCCCTTGGGCAGGTTCAGTATGGCCTGGAGGTTTATGATCTCCGTGCCCGCCTCCCTTACTGTGGGGTACTGGCGGGACAACATCTTCAGGTAGTGCAGCTGCTCTTCGGTATAGCTTCTGTGGGCCTTCATATCTCATCTCTCCTTAGCGCTTTTTCTCCGCTGTGCAGGACGGCCTCCCCATTTCCGGCGCACCAATCCGCAGGCCGTCCTTTTTTATTATTGTACCATAGCCCAAGGAAAAAGGGAACCGTCCCCGGCGCTGTTTTCAGCTCTCCCGGGCATTTTGAGCATAAGCCCGGCCCGCTTCGCGCCGCCGGAAAATCAAATCTATGAAGGACTGCATCTCCGGCGTGACGTAGCGGTTTCTTTTTATCAGGATGGAATCCACCCCATAGACCGGCGGAGCCTCACACTGTTTCTCCACCAAATCAAAGCGCCTCATCAAATCCGGGTGGGTGCTGCTGGTCCACATGTAGCAGCCCTCCACATGGGACAGCATATCCATCAGTGTGCCCCGGTCAGTGACCTGTATAAGATATTTCTGCTCGGCATGATTAAAATAATTATGAAAGCGGATATCAGAAAAGGGATACATTGGCGTTTCATAGTCGCCGTGCAGCACTTCCGGATAAGGCTCCAGCATCTTTGAGGTAATAATATCCCTGTCTGCCAGAGGGTGCTTTCTGGACAGCAGCACCACATAGGGTATGGGCGGCAGCTTGAAGGCTTTCAGATCCTTTTTTCCCGCCATTTTAAGGTAATGCTGCTCGTCATGGGTGTTGGCCCTCAATATGCCGATATCCGCCTCGCCGGAGGCCACTTCGTTTATCACGGAGAAGTTTGTGCTCTCCTTCAGCTGTATTCTGAAGGAGCCGGGCTCTTTTATCGCATCGTTTATAAAGTCGGCCGCATCCAGGCTTATAAAGGAAGACCGTGCTGTTATCACGGAGAGTATCCTGTTGGATTTTTCTCCCATCCTGTATTGGTTCTGCAAGTGTTCAAACCTGGCCACTATATCCGAGGCATAGGTGAGAAAGCCCTCTCCCGCCTCGGTGGCCACCACCCCGGCCTTGGTACGGTGGAATATCTGTATGCCTATCTCGTTTTCCAGATCCTTTATGGCGGAACTCAGGTTGGGCTGGGCCTGATAAAGCTTCTGGGCCGCCTTGGAAATGGAACCGCAGCGATAGGTTTCAACGGCATATATCAGCTGCTGTATGTTCATGATAATATCTCCTAACTTATATATGTTCCAAGATAACATATGCAATTTCATATATCAACATATAGTTTTTATATTAAAATAATTTTCCCCATTTATGTATAATTAATATTAAATATAGGGAAGAAATTCAAAAGAATACAGAAAATCTTCAGGAGAACAGAGGAATATACAGAGAGAGGAGGATAGCCATGGCTTACGGTGTTTCGGTTCTGATATTTTGCCTGGGTGTATGCATTTCCGCCGGTTTAGTGGGCTATGTGATACACGGGAACAAGAAGTATAAGATCTCGTCCCCAGGCAGGGAAGAGGAAGAAAAGTAAAGAGGAAAAGATAAAAAGGAGGAAAACCTGTGGAAGTCTTTATTTCTGCACCTCTGGCCCTGGTCATAGTGGGTGCACTGTCCGTAATGCTGTTGTCATTCGGTTTCTTTATCGGTAAAAGGATAAAGAAAAACTCAGACGATTTTCTCTACGCAGGGCGTAATGTGGGTCTGGCTCTCAGTACGGCTACCCTGATAGCCGCCTGGGTTACCGGCAACACTACCATGTCCGCCCCTGAGCAGGGTTATACCATCGGCATTCTGGCCTGCTTCGGCTATGCCACCGCTGGCTTGAGCCTGTGTATTTTTGCCCCCCTGGCGCTCAGGATCAAAAAGATAATGCCCCATGGCTGCACCAGCGGCGACTTTGTCCGCTGCCGCTACGGCAAAGCCGTGTGGATAGTGTTCCTGCTCATATCCGCCTGGTATTTCGTCGGCTTCCTGATGACCCAGGCCATGGCCGGCGGCATACTGCTCCAATCCCTCTCCGGCCTTGAATATCACATCGGCATGCTGCTCATCATGGTTGTCTGCACGGTGTATACCCTCAAGGGCGGCCTCAAGGCCATTTTGTCCACCGACTTCATCATGGCCATGCTGATACTCATCATGCTTCTGGTCACTGCCGTTCTGGCCTTCTTCAAGTTCAGCCCCGCCCAGGTTTACGACGGCGTAATGGCCGGCAAGCCCGAGCTAATGAACGTTTTGTCCGGAGTGGGCATCATGTATCTGGGCAGCAACTTCCTCTTTGCCACCGGCGAGATCTTCCACAGCAATATCTGGTGGCAGCGGATCTACGCCGCCAAAGAGAAGGTCACCTTCCGCTCCTTCATCCTCAGCGGCCTGATCTGGACCACCGTTCCCATCATCGCCGGTTCCCTGGCTTTTGTGGCCGTGGCCGAGGGCTATGTGGTTCCCCAGGTAAACATGGTATTCCCCATAGTGGTCAGCAAGCTCCTGGGGCCTGCCGGCGCCGTGCTGGTGCTCATCATCATCTACAGCGCCCTGGCCTCCACCGTCAGCTCCGTGCTCACCGCCTCCTCCAACCTGCTGGTTCAGGATATATACAAGCGGGCCTTCAAGCCTGACGCAACCGATGAGCAGATAGTAAAATACGTCCGCTACACTATCGTGGGCATGGCCGTGATAACCGTCATCCTGGTCTGGAACCAGCCGGCCAGCATGTACCAGGTGCTGTATCTCACCGGCTCCGCCGTGGCCGCCACCATCTGGCCCATTGCCTTTGGTATATATAACAGCAAGGTGAACCGCACCGCCGTGCTGGTGGCCATGCTGTGCAGCGTAGGCTTCGGCCTGGTGGCCTATTTCACCATATCCTCCTACGCCGCCCCGGTAGTCTCCGCCCTCATCGGCCTTGTGGTGATCTCCGTCGGAACCAAGTTCTCACCTGACAACAGCTTCAGCTTCGACCAGCTGGACGAGCAGGTCAGTGCAATTTCAAACAAATAAAGAAGGGAGCAGCAAACTAAAATGGAACCTGTATTGTATATGTCTCAGGCTGTGTTCGCGGCCATCATGTATATCGTCATGGCAGGGCTTGCCGCCACGGTTGCTCTGCTCCTCACCATACTGGTCAAAGAGTGGAAAAACAACACTCTCTGGTAAACTTTGAAGGGGCAAGCTTCCGGCTTGCCCTTTTTTTGAAGAGGTAGATAAATGCTAGAACTGATAAATGAATCCGTCTCAAAAGAGCTGGAAAATACCATAGGCTTTCGCCGCTACATACACAGTCATCCCTGCCTCTCCTACCACGAGGAGCAGACCCGGGATTATATCTGCTCCCGGCTGGAATCGGCAGGTATAGAATACAGGCTGTGCGGAAAAAACGGCATTGTGGCAAAACTCATAGGCGAAGACAACAGCCGCTGCATCGCCTTCCGGGCGGACTTTGACGCTTTGCCCATACAGGAGCCGGAAGGGCTGGAATACAGATCCCTCAACCCCGGAGTGATGCACGCCTGCGGCCACGATTTCCACGCCGCCTCCCTGCTCAGCCTGGCCAGGATACTTAAGCAGCATCCCCAGTGGCTCAAATGCTCAGCCCAGTTCATCTTCCAGTATGCCGAAGAACTGCCTCCCGGCGGGGCAAAACCCATGATAGAGGACGGTTGCCTGGAAGGAGTCAGCAAAATATACGGGCTGCATGTATCCGAGGAGATACCCACAGGCTCAGTGGGTGTGCGCTGCGGGAAATACATGGCCGCCTCCGACGCCTTCTTCATCGACTTCACCGGCGAGGGTGGCCACGGCTCCAGGCCCTCCGAGGCCATGGATACCGTCTCGGCTGCGGCCACCGCCATAACCCAGATAAATGCCGTCATCAGCCGTTTCGTCTCTCCCCTTAACGACGCGGTCATCAGTGTATGCAAAATACACGGCGGCGAAACATACAACATCATCCCCGAATGCGTCAAGCTGGAGGGCACCGTCAGAACCTATGAGGCCGAGACTGCCGAAAGCATTTTCGGGAAGATACGGGAAATAGCCGAGCACTCTGCCCATATCTACGGTGCAAACGCCCAGGTCAGGGTTGAATACGGCTACCCCGCTCTGGTAAACTCTCAGGTGGAGACGGAAACCGTTGCTGCCGTCTCCGAACAGCTGGGCATTCCTATCCAGGAGATCCCCCCCACGCCGGTGGGTGAGGACTTCGCCAGATACCTGCAGCTGATCCCCGGAGCCTTTTTCCGTATAGGTATCAGGAACGAGGAACTGGGCGCTGTGTATCCCCTGCACAACAAGAAATTCAGGCTGGATGAGTCGGCCCTGGAGACGGCTCTGAAGCTCTGCCTGGGTATTTATCTGAAGGAAACCAAGCAATTATAAAAATGGAGGACAGCAGTATGATTAACATGGAAGAGCTTACTGTAGCTGAAATTTCCCGTATGCTTGCCGAGGCTGAAATAAGCTCCCGGCAGCTGGTGCTCAATTATATGGAGCGCATTGCCCTCTACGACAAATCCGGCCCCATGCTAAACAGTGTACTGGAGCTCAACCCCGATGCCCTCTTTATTGCTGAAGCCATGGACAGGGAGCGGGCAAAGGGAAGGCTGAGATCTCCCCTTCACGGTATCCCCATACTTATAAAGGACAACATCAACACCCACGACAAGATGCGCACCTCCGCCGGTTCCATCGCTCTGGACGACAACTTTGCCCCCTACGATGCTTTCATAGTGAAGAAGCTCCGGGATGCCGGTCTTATAATCATGGGCAAAACCAACATGACCGAGCTTGCAAACTACATGTCCTATACCATGCGAAACGGCTACAGCTCCCGGGGCGGCCAGGTAATTAATCCCTATAATCCGGAAGGGGATGTGTGGGGCAGCAGCTCCGGCTCGGCAGTGGCCATGTCCGCAAATCTCTGCGCCCTTGCCATCGGCACAGAAACCGACGGCTCCATCATCTGGCCCTCCCACATGAACGGCACTGTGGGCCTTAAGCCCACCCGTGGCCTGGTCAGCAGAACTGGCATAATCCCCATATGCACCGCCCAGGATACCGCCGGGCCCATGACCAGAACCGTTGCCGATGCAGCCGCCCTTTTGAACATCATAGTGGGCGAGGATCCGGAGGATCCCTCCACCTGGTGTCGGGACATCCCCGAGGACTACACCGCCTATCTTGACAAGGGCGGTCTCAAAGGGCTGCGCCTGGGTATAAACCGGGGTTATTATGAGGACTTCTCCCAGGAGCAGATAGATATCGCCGAGAAAGCCTACAAAGCCATGGAGAGCTGCGGGGCAGAGCTGGTTCAGGACGTTAATCTCCCCCACCTGAGAAGCGATTCCTCAGTGCTCCTGTATGAATTCAAGATGTGCCTCAACGCCTATCTCTCCACCAATCCCCATCTCAGATGCCATAGCCTCAAGGACATGATAGACTACTACGGGGCCCATCCTCAGGAGGGGCTGAAGTACGGTATGAGCATCCTGCTGGACGCCCAGTACAACACCTCCGGCAACTGCACGGATCCCAAATATATTCTGGACAAGGCCAAATGCCAGAGAGAGGCCCAGGAGGAGGGCCTGTTGAAGATTCTGGACGGCAGCGGGCTGGACGTGCTCATTTGCCCCGGCATCACCGACTGCTCCCCCATTTCCGGTTACCCCTCCATTACGGTTCCCGCCGGATACAGTTCGGACAACATGCCCTTCGGCATAACCTTTGTGGGCAGGCCCTTCAGTGAGCCCACTCTCATAGCCGCAGCCTATGCCTTTGAGCAGGCTACCCGGGCCAGGAGAGCGCCAAAGCTCTGATTGCCCCGGCGGCATAGTCCGGCAATGTGTCCTGCGGCAATCAATCCCCTATCGAATAGCAGTCTCACAGGGTTTTTTCCCCCAGCGAAAAAGCAAATTAAATGGTTTTCTGCTGCGGCATGTATGTTACGGGAAACACTTCTCATAAAGCGGGGTGTGGGATTGTATTCCCCCAGCAACTGAGGCGTAAACCGCAGTGCAATATATTTTGGCAAATTGGCTTTATTTTCTTGGGCAAACTGAAAAGCCCCGGCAGTTCTTTTTGAACTGAACCAGAAAAAAACGGACAATAGACAAAATCCCCCCTGATGTAGGAAAATAGAACTACATCAGGGGGGTATTGCTATATGGCAA
>CALWWB010000086.1 GCA_944385175.1 uncultured Oscillospiraceae bacterium
GGAGGTAGAAATCTTCTACCGCTTTATCGGCAAGATTGATTGAATGACACCAATATCTTTAACTATGTGATACCGGCCTGAGTCTGCCCGACGTAGGCATGCTGCTGCCTCTGGCCCAGACTCTGGGCGTCAGTGTCACGGAACTGCTGGAAAGCCACCGCATAGATGCCGATATACCCCAGGACCTGGAGCAGGTGGAAAACATAGTAAAAAAGGCAATCAGCTTTTCCGGGGAAAGATTGCCCCAGAGAGGCAGCGCTTCCAGGCGGGCAAACCTGACTTTCATTTTATGCAGCTGCTTCAGCTTGGCCATAGCCGCCTATCTGTTTTTTACCGGCGGGTTTGAGAGCTTTCCTCCGGGAACCATAACCATGCTTGGGCTTTGTTTTTTCTTCGGCATTTATTTTACTTTTTTTGCCAAGAATCGCCTGCCTGTATACTACGATGAATATTCAATCAGTTCCTACAGCGACGGCATTTTCAGGTTCAATCTTGTGGGAGTCCGCTTCAGCAACCGCAACTGGCCCCACATTTTAAATGCGCTGCGCAGCTGGTGCCGCTGGGCCCAGGTCGTTCTTATGGTTTTGATCCTCATAATACGGACCTGGTTTCCCGCCCTGAAAATCGGCCCATATCTTCCCGCTGTCCTGTCGGTGTTTGTACTGGGACTGTTCATCCCGGTTTACATAACAGCTAAGAAATACGAATGATATATTTTGCTCAAGGCCGTGGAGGAAGAGCCCTCCACGGCCTTGAAATACTTTTATTCATATGGCTCTATCACATCAGGCGGGTCTTCTCCCGCCTCAATTTTCGGCAGGTACCAGCGCTCGTAGTAATAGGGGCAGCTTTTTCCCTGGGGCCATTCATCCCCCCAGGGGCGGAGAGTGAGCACATAGTAAAAGCTGCCGGTACTGCCGTCGCTGTAGCCGCCGCTGATCTCCAGCAGCATTCCTTCATCATCGGTGAGTTTTATCCAGGCATCCCCTGCTCCAAGCTCAATATCCAGAAATTCCCCACCTGTGCAGATATATTCTCCGTCCGACTGCTGTAGGTCAAAGGAGGCCAGATAGTAGTCCTTGGGCATGTCCTCATCCCAAATCAATATACTGCCGATCCGGCCGCCGGCACTGAGCTGGCCGCAGCAGTCCCAGCTGTAGCCCTCAAGGCTGCTCCAGTCGCCCTGGGCATCGGTGAGATACCAGTAGCCGTACCAGTATTGGCTCAGCTCCTCAGGGCCGGGAAGCCGCTCCGGCGGGAGGCTTTCCTCTACCACGGTGAGCTTCCTGTCCAGAGAACCACATCCGCATAAAAGACACAGGGTCAGAACAAGGGGCAACAGCAACTCCAGCCTTTTAAATCCTCTCTTCAAGTTTATCCCAACTTTACAACTATATAATTGTCTATCTTCTCTATTGAGCCGTAATACGGGTATTCAGCCATCTGTTCAAACTCCGGCATGGCGCTGATCTTCTCCATCTCCTCCTCGTCGGCAAAAGCGACGTCAAAGCCCAAGTAATGCCGGAAAAGGTTTTCCCTGGAATAGATATTTATCAGATCGTGGGATGGCCCCAGCAGCAGAGAGGTGTCCAGCTCAGGAGCATAGTAAAGCAGATTATCCTGCTGCCCGATTATTGCCAGGCGGCTGTTCTCGTCAAAGCCCTCGGTATCTTTTATCTGTGCTATCATTGACACATAGAAAGCATCCGCCGTCTCGTACTGCAAGTGCATTTTAAGATAACACATGTTTGCAAAATACACGTTGGAAGCAACCACCACACACAGCATGAGGGCAACCACGTCTTTCATGGGCCTGACAAGCTTCGGGCCGGATTTTTCAATTATGACTGCGGCAAGGAAATACAGGCACACAAAGCTGTAGAGCACCAGAGTGTGGATGGACTGGGCGGACATCATCAGATACATGCAGTTTATGCTCAGCGGCAGCAGCAGAACCAGCAGAGCAAGCAAGGCCAAGTTCAAAACCGAGCGTTTCCCCGCAGCCATAAGCACCAGGCCCAGAAGCATCACCGCCAGCAGGAGCAGATGCACAATTCTGGAGATCTCGCTGCTGATGAGATAATAGTTCCGGAAAGTAAAGATGTCCCGGAAGTTCTGATAGGCCATGAGTATTTTCCCGGGGAGACTTGCAGAGGAGTTGACGTTTTCCAAAACATAGTCGTTGAACTCCGCCCCGGTAAGCTTAAAGACAAGCAGGGCTATTGCAAAGTAGGCCGCCAGAGCCGCCGCCATCATCGCCAGGGCCTTCAGTCCCCAAAGGACTATCTTCCAGGGGCTTTTTTCTCCCTCCAGGCAATCTTTAATCATGAGAATTACAAACAGGCTGGCACTTATTGCCACATAGGCCTGGTATATGCTGAGGCAGAGCACCAGGGCCATGCCGGCGGCGGCAGTATTCAGACCACCTCCACGGCAGAAAAACCACACGCACAGGGCCGCAAGAAAGAATGACAGTCCATAGGAGGCGCTAGTGAACATGAAGCAGTAAGTGCCGGTGAGGGACGGAAAGCTGACCACTGCGGCCGCAAGGATAATCTGCAGAAGCGGCGAGCTTATTCCCAGCACCTTTATAATGATACACAGCGCCGCGGAGATAAGCAGCAAGGTCAGCAGCCCATATATCCAGGGCATGGACCAGTCCGGGAACAGCAGCCTGGACAGTTCCAGTCCCCAGCGGCCGGAAGTAACCGTTGCCCCCTTGTAAAACAGGGCCTCAATGTCGTCATGGTTTACCAGCTTATTGGTAAACATGAACATATGGGCGGCAAGGCCGCTTATTAGTGCCGCCAGAAATGGACGGCGGTTAGACAGGTATAGGTTTTGGAGGCTGATGAGCAGACGCTCGCCCCAGGATAATTTAGACTTGTCCATTTTAATTCCTTTTGGTTTTGAACACGGAATACAGGTTCAAGACCCCTCGCTCATTCTGATTTTGCCTGTTGGACGCCATGATGCTCCAGAACTTGAAACAGCCCGCAAAAACCGCAGGCAGCCAGAGGCACCATAAGGATAAAATAAGGCAGGGCATATTGGCTCTTGGCCTCACATAGCAGATGATACAGTATTCCCCCCAGAATCACCAGCAAAGGCAGGCACTGTCCGATATTACGGTGCCGGAAAAGCCAGACGCAGCACAGCAGAGTTCCAAGGAAAATCAGCTGCTGATACTGATTCATATATACCGTGGACATCTGCTTTCCCCCTTCGCAAAACCAGTCATACAGCAAGCCTTTTTCACCGTAGCTCTGCTGCACCCGGTTTATCCAGAGGCTCTCATAGGTGGGCTCATTCCATTGGGAACGGAGCTTTTCCCAATAGAAGTCCACCGCCTTCCCGGGATTTACCGAGAAGTAAGCCACCCTGTCCTGAATGACCTTAACGGCATTCTCCTCTGTGGCCTGGGCGTCCATGCCGCTCTCCATGAAGACTGTGACGGTGTTGTCCTCTTTATACCAGCCCGGCCCGGCATGCCCCTCGCTCATGCCCATGGCGACCCAGGCCAGCATGGGGATGCCCTTACCGAAATCCCTGCCGGAACGCTTTTCATATATATTCTGGGCCGCTCCATCCAGTACCGCTACAGAGGCTATGACCAGTATAAGGCATATAAGGGATTTGATGCTTCTGTTTTTAAGCAGGTCAATCACCCAAATGATGCATATGGCCACGGCGAAAATCATGTAATTAAGCTTTATCAGCACAGCAAAGCCCAGGCACAGGGCGCAAAGCAGCCCTTGCCCAAACCGGCGCTGCCTTAAAAAAGCGGCAAACATCCACAGAGCTGCTGCACCCAATGCAAAGCCCGGGATTATACCGTAGAGAAAAGTGCAGGAGAGCACCGGCGGCAGGCAGAAAAGCAGCAGTATCATAGTGAATATCTGGACCCGCCGATTCTGAAATAATTGCCAGTTCAGTCCTATCACCGCATGATAAGCTATGAGCAGCCACAGGAGGTTCACGCCCTGAAGAGCCAGACGATAATACCCGGCAGGCATACCGGGCAGCAAGCTGCCCATCAGTCTGAACAACACCTCAGCATACAACACATAACCCAGCTGGAAAGGAAAACGGTAAAAATAGGCATCAATTGCATCATAATCCCCGACGGCAGCCCGCTCGGCAGCATAGAGCAGCTGGTATGAATCGGAGTACCAGGGAGCTGCCAGTTTGACGGAGATTATAAAAGCCACTCCCAGTAAAAATACCAGGAGCATAAGAACAAGTTCCGTACGCAGGAGACTGAAATTCACACAGTGCCTGTACAGCAGGTAGAGGCTTGACATCAGCAAAACCAGCAGCAGGATATTCAGGAAGATATTGTCTGCATATATCTCAACAAGCTCCCCGGCCTCGTTATTGGTACTGACATTAGCCGTCTCTATATAGGCGGAAACTGTGAGCAGCAGAATAAACAGCCCGGAAAGCCCCAGTATCACCGCCGCGGCAAGCCGTGAAAGCCAGGCAATACCGGAATCAATGCGCTCCAGTCTCATAATCTCCCCCCTGTAACTATCTCTTTTACGGTATTTATTTATACCATATTTAGCTGCACAATTCAAATAATTTTGCAGTCTTCCTGCAAATGCAAAAACCGCACCCCGGCGCTCCGCTCCGCAGGCAATTGCAGAGCAGGGTGCCGGGGTGTATCCGCCTTCAGGCTTTATAGTTCCTCCACAGTGGTCACGTTCTCTACTGCATTTATTGACTTGACCACATCTTCATCAAGCTGCTTCCTGTTCACCCGCACAGCCAGAATAGCACAGTATCTCACTGTATCGTTATCACTGGACACCCGGGTTATCTCCAGGTCTTTCATGTTCAGGTGCTTGTCTCGGATGATGCCCACAATGTTTTCTATAACGTTCGCCTCAGTGTATTCGATATAAAGATGCACATCGTCGGCTTTGAGGGCATAGCGGTACTCAAAACGTATCAGCATCAGCTCGGCCACCAGAACCATCACCGTGGCAAATATGGCGCACTCCACATAGCCGGACCCGCACACCAGACCGATGATAGCCGCAGTCCATAACCCGGCCGCCGTGGTCAGGCCCTTTACGCGCTGATGCTTGGTAACAATTATCGTGCCCGCACCTATGAAGCCCACGCCCGCAATAACCTGAGCGCCAAGGCGGGAAATATCCGTATACATGCCCATATTCAAATAAAGGTACTGGCTGGTGAGGGTTGTCATGGCCGCCCCGAGGCATATGAGTATGTGGGTGCGAAAGCCGGCAGGCCGCCGCTTATATTCCCGCTCTATACCGATGGAGCCGCCGCAGATAGCCGCCAGCACCATACGAACCGTTATGGACAAGAGATCCACATCTCTGACAAAATCAAAACATTCCAGCAACTTTCCTGTCCCCCCTATCAAACTTCCTCAATGGCAATTATGCCATCCATAGTAGCAAGCTTTGCCAGCACCTGGGTATGCTGAATCTGGTTAGGCAGACGGATACTCAAAAGGGCGTTTACCTGCTTCAGATGCTCATTTTCGGACTTGTCTATTTCCACATCAAAAAGCCTTATCCCTGCATTTTTTAAATAGCTTACCACCGACCCCAGGTTTTCCATACTGTCCATCCCCACATATATGGACATGTTCCTGGCCCGACGCATGACAATATTCTCAATAAACGGCAGCAGCTTCATACTGATGACTATGAGCAGCGTACCCATCACCATGCATTCATAAAAGCCCGCACCTATGGCAATGCCCATACAGGCCGAGGCCCAGAGCCCCGCAGCAGTAGTCAAGCCCTTGACCTCCTGCTTGCCTGTGACAATAATCGTGCCTGCGCCCAGAAAGCCCACGCCGTTTATTACCTGGGCCCCAAAGCGGGACAGGTCCGTCTTAATGCCGATGGTGTCTGAAGCGAGTACCCAGCGGTTATTGAGCATATAGTCCAGGTATTGGCTGAGTATAACAGTGAGAGTAGCCCCAACGGCCACCAGCATATAAGTTCGAAATCCCGCCGGACGTCCCTTTTTCTCCCGCTCAAAGCCCACAATGCCACCCACAACCATGGCCAGCACCACCCGCAGCATCATGGAAAACATATTCAGTTCACGCAGATATGAAAGATCGCCGATCATAACTTGTCCTCTCAAAAACATACAGAGCGCTGAAATCAACAGCGCTCTGTTTAATAACAATAGCCGCTTCTTGCGGGTATTATATCATCGGCCCCAAAATTTACAATGGTAAAAAGATACAAATTTTTTCAGCAATTTATGTATACAATTAACAGAAAATCCTTTGAAGCAGTTCCGGCACTTGTTCAAGCTCTCCAATCTCATAGTCCGGAACAATCCCTTCAATTCCGGGCAAGTGTCTCGGGTTATACCAGCAAGTTTTGATCCCTGTACGGATGCCTCCAAGTATATCCGAGCTGAGGCTGTCGCCTATTATCACGCATCTGTTCTGGTCAAAATCCGGTATGCGGCGGAAACAGCGTCGGAAATATTCCGGGCTGGGCTTGTTGCAGCCTATCTCCTCGGATATAAAAATATCTTCAAAATAAGGAGAAATGCCCGCGCTTTTCAGCCTGCCTGCCTGGACCACGGCAGTGCCGTTGGAGCAGATAAAAAGACGATAGCGCCCTCGTAGACTCTCCAGCAGTTCCTCTGCGCCGGGCATGAAGTAGTGTCCCTGGGACAAGAAGCTCTCATACAAAGCCTTGGCCCGTTTACTGGAGATTTCCAGACCAAGCTCATTAAACAAAAGTTCGAACCTGCCTACCAGCACCTGCTCCCTATTTATCTCCCCGGTCTCCAGCCGCTTCCACTGCATGGCATTTATTTCACTGTAGCGGCGTATAAGCTTCTCCTCCGGCTCCACCCCCAGTTCCCTGAAGGTTCTGGAAATGGCCAGCTTTTCCGCTTTATGGAAATCCAATATGGTGTCGTCCAGATCCATTAGTATAATGGGCTTTGTCATTTTTCTCCCCCGTCAAATTTTCTTGAGTGCTTCGGCAATATATTCCAGGTGCATGCCCCGGGAGGCTTTAACCAGCACGGTGTCCCCCTTTTCTATCAGCTGAGGCAGCTCCCGCTCCAGTTCATCCCGGCTCTCAAACCAGCGGCCCTTTTCCCCGGCCCCCCTGGCTATCTCCCTGCCAAGTTCGCCGCAGCAGAACACAGCATCCATGCCGTGTAGCACTGCATATTTGCCCAGTTCAAAATGCATTGCACCGGCATCCTGCCCCATCTCCAGCATGTCTGCCAAAATACATATATGCCGGCCGGGCATATCCTTCATGGAATCTATGGCACAGCGCATGGAGTCCGGATTTGCATTATAGCTGTCGTCCACCAGGATGAGCTTCTCTCCTGCCCAGACTGTCCCTCTGCGTCCCACGACCTCATAGGCAGCAATGCCCCGGGCAATCTCCTCATCGGTCAAACCCAGCGTCATGCCCACAGCGGCAGCTTCCATAGCCGCGTATATCAAATGCCGTCCGTGGGCCGGTATATGTACGGATATGCTGCGGTCTTGGCAAACTATCCGGCAGCCTGTGGAGCCGTCGGCCAGGCTCTCAACATTCTCCGCCCGAACATCGCAGCCTTCGCCCAGACCACAGCGAATGAGCCTCTGTCTGCACCGGAGGCCGGCAAGCCAGGGATCGTCCCCGTTCACAACTACGGTACCATCCTCCGGCATCAGCGCCAGCATCTCAGTCTTGGCTTTGAATACTCCCTCCAGATCGTGGAGGAATTCCAAGTGGGCGTGGCCAATAAGGGTAAACACTGCTACGGTGGGTCTGGCCATGCGTGCAAGACAAGTCATCTCGCCGAAGCCGGATATTCCCATCTCCACCACGGCAGCCTGGTGCTGCGGTTCTATGCGGGACAGGGTCATTGGCACACCGATCTGATTATTCAGGTTTCCCTCGGTTTTAAGCACCTTCAGCTTTTGCCCCAGGACTGAGGAGACCATCTCCTTTGCAGTAGTCTTACCCACGCTGCCGGTAATACCAACCACAGGCAAGCTGAGGCTTTCCCTGTAGGCGGCAGCAATGGCCTCCAGGGCCTTCTGCACATCCTTCACCAAAATAACCGGGCCTGCAGTCCCCTCCGGCACACGTTCAGCCAGGCAGCAGGCAGCCCCCTTTTCCAGGGCGGCAGAGATATAGTCGTGCCCATCCACTTTTTCACCTCTATAGGCTACGAACATGTCTCCCGGCTCCACGGCCCGGCTGTCGATGACTGCCCGGCCTATTTCTCTTTCGGGAAGCTTTTCTCCAAATATGCTGCCGCCGCAGATGCTGGCAGCTTTTTCAACGGTCATATTTTTCATGGGCTCATCTCCAATTTACTTGAGTATACCACACAGGGAGCAAACTGGCAAAAGATTTTATTTCCCTTCCCGCACTATATGAAAAAAACTCGTGCATATGCCTAAAGACTGTGCTATAATAATATGACTATATTTTTGATAAAGGATTTTTGCTATGTATTATGTCGTGGTGGATCTGGAATGGAATCAGGCAATGAGTTCCAAATCCTCCGTATTCAACAAGCTCCCCATCCATCTCAGTGGGGAGATTATAGAGATAGGCGCCGTAAAACTGAATGAGGATATGACCCCCGGCGAGGAGTTCACGATCGATGTCAAGCCCGTATACTTCCGGCGTATGCACTACAAAGTAAAGAAGATAACCGGCTTTGATAAAGAGCGGCTTGCTCATGGTATTGCCTTTGCCGACGCTTTGGAACAGCTGCGCAGCTGGTGCGGCGACAATGTCACCTTCATAACCTGGGGCAATGACGACCAGCGCATATTGGAACAGAACATAATCATCCACGACCTGGATTGGGACTGGATAGCAGGCTGGGTGAATCTACAGCTTATATATAATCTCCAGACCGGTGGCGACAAGAACCAGAAGTCTCTGGCCAGCGCCATGGAGCATTTTGAAATAGAGCAGACCAGAGTGGCCCATGATGCTCTTGGCGATGCTTACAATACAGCTCTTGTGGCTTCCCGCTTGGACATGGAGGAGGGTCTGCGCATGTACTCCGATGCTGCCAGGATACTTGCCAGCCGTATGCCTAATTATAAGCCCGCCTCCGACGCTGAGGGCCATGATGCTCTGGAACACAGCTGCTTTGACAGCTTTGACAGCAAGGCCGCTGCTTTTGCCGACAGCCGCATTTCCCTGCTCCCTTGTCCCCGCTGCGGCGTAGAGACCAAGGCCCAGAAGTGGATCAATCAGGGCGATCAGCGGTATATGAATATCTACTCCTGTCCCGAGCACGGCCAGTTTCTGGTGAGGGTCAAGTTCCGCAAGAATCGTGAAGACAACAGCTGGACGGCAAACAAGCTGGTGTATGAAGCAGACGAGGCGATGCTGGACTTTTATAAGGCCAAAGCCACCCAGTCCCGGCGGCGGGGAAGGAGTCATACCCGCCGAAAAAACCGCCCGGCAAACAAGCAGTGATATCTTGTGTTTTCAAAATAAAAGGGAGTGTTGCAGACTGAAATTCTGCAATACTCCCTTTTCCGTTTTATTAGCCCTGAATTATGCAGCGCTTTTAATAGACTCCACGTCAAAACCGATTATGTCTCCGGTTATGGCGTCTATCTCATACTCATACTCCATGAGTTTTGTCTTCATGTCAACTTCATAGATAAGGCTCAGCCCCTGGAGCTCAATCTTGCAGCTGATGGTGCTGATGTCTTTATCGGTGATGTTGGCGTGGGCCATAGCCAGCTTCTTTGCCTCATCCTCGCCCAGCAATACTGTCCCGCTGCTTTGGGTTGTGCCGCCGGTCTTGTCCGAGGGGCTTTCGGCGGCTTTGTCTGTTGCAGAGGCAGAGGGCTCATCAAGGGCAGCTGCGGCCAGGGCATCCTCTCCCGGGGCAGCGGACAGCTCCGACTTTCTCCAGCTCTCTACACGTCCGGTAGTGCTGTCTATGTAATATTCATAGCAATAGTCACCGGCGGTGAAAACCACCTCATACAGCATCATGCCGTTTTGCTCTTTCAGCAGCACGGAGCTGAAGTCCGCATCCTTTTCGGCAACTTTGCTATGCTCAAGAGCCGCATCGGCAGCTGCATCCGCACCTATGTAAGGCACGGCGGTAATTACCGGGGCAGTCTGAGCCGCATCGCCGGTATTCTCAGCAGCATTACCGGAAACGCTCACCGTCTCGTCCTTGCTGTCGGCAGATACCGTGATGCCCTCTTCCCCGCTATTGGAAGGGCTGGAAGTGGGATTTACACTTACAGATGGGCTGGGTTCCGCTTCCTCCTCCGTGGGCTGTAGGGCCACTGCAGGCGTTGCTGCCGGCTCAGCAGAACCGAAACCGGGGTTTGGGAGCATGTCTGTGATCCAGGCGGGCAGAGCATTGTAATAGGCCAGGGCATAGCCACCTATGGTTGCCGCCAGGAGTATGATGAGGATTATGATAATTACCCAGAGAGCTCTTCTCTTTTTTTTGGGCGTATTTTCGTTTTCAGGCATACTTATACCTCCTGCACTATTCTGTACATGAATCTACCACAAATAATAAGAGAAAACATGAACGCCTGATTAAGTTTACAAAAAGTAATTTTTTGCCGTCTCCGAATCCTGTTTAATGTGCCGTGACAGGGTATCCACATCGTCCAATT
>CALWWB010000087.1 GCA_944385175.1 uncultured Oscillospiraceae bacterium
AGCGTCTGCCGCAGCATTGTGGAAGCCCACGGCGGACACATCCGTGCGGAGAACCTGCCTCAAGGCGGGGCTCTGTTTGAATTTACTTTGCCTTTGGAAGATAAAGGAGCGTGAGCTTATGACTATAAAAGATAAGATACTGGTGGTGGAGGATGAAAAGACCATTTCCGGTCTTATAAAAGCTATCCTCACCGCCAACGGCTACGACGTTATTGTGGCCGCCTCCGGCAGCGAGGCCTTTTCCATGATAAGCTCCCACTGCCCGGATCTGGTGGTGCTGGATCTGGGATTGCCGGACATGGACGGCATGGACATTATAGAGACGGTGCGCTCCTGGACCAGTATGCCTATCATCGTAGTCTCTGCCCGCAGCTACGAGCGGGATAAGGTCCAGGCTCTGGACAAAGGCGCCGACGACTACGTGACCAAGCCCTTCAGCCCGGCAGAACTGCTGGCCCGGGTAAGAGTAGCCATACGCCACACCCGTTCCGGTCTGGGCAATGAGGCCATATCTAATTCCGGTAAGTTCACCGCCGGAGATCTCACTATAGACTACGACAAGCATCAGGTACTCATTGCCGGGGAGAACTGCCGCCTGACCCAGAATGAATACAAGATCGTGGCCCTGCTGGGCAAATGTGCCGGTAAGGTCCTCACCTACGACTTCATAATGAAGGAGCTGTGGGGCCCCCAGAGCAAGGGCAACAACCAGATACTCCGGGTGAACATGGCCAACATCCGCCGCAAGATAGAGAAAAATCCCGCCGAGCCCCAGTACATCTTTACTGAGGTGGGCGTTGGCTACCGTATGATAGAAGGGGATTAAGTCCCTGCGCAGAACAAAAAACATATCCGTTTCTTTCTTTTCTCCGCCCCCATGCCCCTCTCTCCTCCGGGCCTGGGGGCACTTTTTTTGCCCTTTTGCGGAATCTTAACGCGCAATCCCGCTTTTTTATTTACATTTACGGAGTCTTAACAGGCCGCTCTTTCTCCTTTGCGCACATTTTATTTTTACCTGGCTATAATGGTCTCTGGAAAATATATTTGGAGGTTCACCCACATGAACGAAAGAATCAAGGACTACATAGGCCACGGCGAAGAAATACTATGGAGCGGCCGTTCCGAGAATTTTGAAGCCATGGACAAGACCCACAAAAACTACTATCTCCGCCGCGGCATTATAATAGCCGTGATCGCCCTGGCTTTGATCGCCCTGTACATACCCACTGCCATCAGCACTGGCGCAGGCATCAAGGTGGGCGTTATCCTGGTGCTCCTCGCTGTGGGCGTTTACGCCGTTATCTCCCCTGTCCTTGATGTCAAGAAACTGCGCAAGACCGAGTATGTGCTCACCAATGAAAAGCTCATCATTGTCAGCCCCAGCGATGTGCGCAGCGTGGCCCTGTCCAGTATCCCCACCGCAAAGCTGGCCAAGGATGAGGACGGACACACCTCCCTGCTTTGCGGCCCCGACGCGGACAAGCTCGCCGCCTGCAAGCGCCGGGTGGCTACCCTCACCGGCGCCCTCCTGGATCAGGACAGCAGCATGTGCGACCGTTTCGTGCTCTATGCCGTAAATGATGTGGCCGGGCTGAAAAAGGCCGCTTCCGGCTATCTCACCATAGCCTGAGCCCGGTGTCTCGCTATTGCATAAAAGAAAATAATGGTTTAAAATATCCTCCGATATTACTTTCGGAGGATTTTTTATGCTGTCCTTTCTCTCTGACTATACTGAGGGTGCCCACCCCAAAGTTCTGGAGCACCTGGCAGAAATGAACATGGTCTCCCTGCCGGGCTATGGCGACGACGAATACACCCAGGCCGCCAAGGCCAGGATCTGCACCGCCTGCGGCCGGGACGACCTGGATATCCAGTTTTTGGTAGGAGGCACCCAGACCAACCAGGTGGCCATCGACTCCATGCTCCAAAGCTACGAAGGGGTCATCTCCGCCGACACCGGCCACATAAACGTCCACGAGGCCGGGGCCATAGAATACTCCGGCCACCGGGTACTGGCTATACCTCATGTCCAGGGTAAGATAATGGCGGCGGACCTGGAAAAGTACATGGAGGCCTTTGTCAACGACGAGGTGCGGGAGCATCTGGTGCAGCCGGGCCTAGTATATATCTCCCACCCCACGGAGTTCGGCACCCTCTACACCAAGGCGGAGCTGAGCGCCCTGTCAAAGTGCTGCCACAAATACGGGCTGAGCCTGTACATGGACGGAGCCCGGCTGGGCTACGGCCTCATGAGCCCGGAGACCGACGTGACTCTGGCCGACGTGGTGGAGCTCACCGACTTGTTCTACATCGGCGGCACCAAGGTGGGCGCCCTCTGCGGCGAGGCCCTGGTCTTTACCAAGCACAACATGCCCAAGCACTTTCTCACCAGCGTCAAGCAGCACGGGGCTCTCCTGGCCAAGATGCGCGTGGTCAGCCAGCAGTTTGACGCCCTCTTCACCGACGGCCTCTATTTCCATATAAGCCGCCACGCCATAGACCTGGCCATGAAGATAAAGCGGGCCTGCCTGGACAAGGGCTATGAGCTGCTGATGGATTCTCCCACCAACCAGCAGTTCCCCATCCTCACCAGAGAGCAGATGGAGAAGCTCCGGGAAAAGGTGCAGTTCAACCTCTGGCAGTGGATGGAGGATGGCCGTGTGGCCATCCGTCTGGCTACCAGCTGGGCCACAAAGGAGGAGGACGTGGACGCCCTCATCGCCCTGCTGTGAGACGCTACCGGCTTTAAGTCAAGTTCATATCCTCTTTGAAATGTCCCGGGCCGAAAAAGCCTGAGACATTTTTATTTGACATAGTGTAATATATACTTGACATTACATCTGTTATGTGCTACATTTCCCTCAGAGGTGATGAGATGTCAAAAAATCTGAAGCTGAAAGCGGCAAGGGCGGAGCGGGACATGACCCAAAAGGCTCTGGCCGATGCCGCCGGGGTCTCCCGGCAAACCATAAACGCCATAGAGCAGGGGGAATATAACCCCACCATAAAACTGTGCCTGACCATATGCCGGGTTCTGGGCAAGACTTTGGACGAACTATTCTGGGAGGATGAGGAAGATGAAACTCTTTAAAAAAGGCAAAAACCAACTGGACGAGATGCAGGAGCAGAATCTGCGAAAGCTGGAGAGCTGGGGCTTCTGGCTCACCTGGGGCGCCCTGCTGCTGAGCATACTGATACAGATGCTGGTATACAAAGACGAGGCCGCAAAGTATCTCAAGGGCGAGTGGATAGTTTTTATGGCCTCCTGCCTGTTTATGCTTGTGGGCTGCGTGCGCCTGGGCATATGGAGCCGCCGGGGCATCCCCAGCTTCACGAACATCCTGCTTATCAGCCTGTTGGCGGGACTGGTCACCGGGATATTCGTGGCGGTGTACAACTACCTCAGCTACGGCGATATGTTCACAGCATTGATAACCGTGCTTATCACCGGTATTTGCACCTTTGCCCTGTGCCTGCTGGCTCTGTCCCTCTCCCTGTCCGCCTACAAAAAGCGGCGTCAAAAGCTGGACAGCGAGGGTGACGAGAAGTGAGGGCCGCCACATATGAGTCCCCCCTGGGCACTTACGTAATGGCGGAGGAGGACGGAGCCCTTGTGGGGCTCTGGCTCATAGGGCAGAAATATTTTCCCAAGGAGCTGCCGCTGCCGGGCCCGGGGGAGGGAGATATATTTGCCCTGACCCGCCGCTGGCTGGACCGTTACTTTGCCTGGGAAAGACCGGAGCCGGGGGAGCTGAAGCTCGCTCCTAAGGGCAGTGACTTTGCCCGAGAGGTCTGGGAGCTGCTGCTGGAAATTCCCTATGGAGAGACGGTGACCTACGGACAGCTGGCAAGGGAGCTGGCAAAGCGCCGGGGACTGGAGCACATGTCCGCCCAGGCGGTAGGCGGCGCTGTGGGCCATAACCCCATCAGCATAATCATACCTTGTCACCGGGTGCTGGGGGCCAAGGGACAGCTCACCGGCTATGCCGGGGGCCTGGATATAAAGCGCCGCCTGCTGGAACTGGAGGGCGCAAAGGTAAATAGTCAGGACCACCCTTAAAACGGGTGGTCCTGACTTATGTATTCAGCGTATTCAGCCGGAGAAAGTCTGGCACAGATGGCGCAGGCAGCAGTTGCCGCAGTCCGGCTTCCGGGCATCGCACACCGCCCGGCCATGGAGGACTATGCAGTGACAGAAGGCGGAGGAGTGCTCGGGAGGCAGTATCTTCCTGAGCTCCATCTCTATCTTCACCGGGTCCTTCAGATCATCCACCAGGCCCAGGCGGTTGGAGATGCGGATGCAGTGGGTATCCACCACCGTGGAGCCGGGGACCTTGTACACGTCCCCCAGGATGAGGTTGGCGGTCTTTCTGCCCACGCCGGGCAGAGCCGTCAGCTCTTCCATAGTGGAGGGGACTTTGCCGCCATGCTTTTCCAGCAGCACGTTGGCGCAGGCCACTATGTCCCGGGCCTTGGCCCGGAAGAAGCCGCAGGAGTGGACATACTGTTCCACCTCGGCCACGTCCGCCTGGGCAAAGGCCTCCAGGGTGGGAAAGCGTTCAAACAGGGCGGGGCTTATCTGGTTCACCCGCTCATCGGTACACTGGGCGGCCAGGCGCACGGAGAAGAGCAGCTCATAGTCCTTGCGCCAGTCCAGGGTGCAGTCCGCCTCCGGGTACTCCGCCAGCAGCAGACGGACTATCTCGTTTACCTGTTCTTGTGTCCTCATATTTCCCCCACAGTTCTCAGCGGCTGAGCTGGATAGAACCGCCGCACTCGATGACAGGCAGCTCCTCGCCGCTGTAGGTGCCGCCGAAGTGGTATTCCACCGCAACGGTATAGCTGTTGCTCTGGCCCTGGGCCAGGTTAAGAGTGTGGGTGGTTGTGCCCAGAACGGTGCTGAGCTTTTCATTGCCGTCATAATCCACGGCGGGGGTGTTGCTGCTGGCATACTGATCGCCTACACTGACATTCAGAGCCCCATAGCTCTCGGCAATATGCAGGGCATAGGAGTCCAGAATGACCTCCACCTTGACCTGAACCCGCTCACTGTCCAGCACGGTGGCAGTCCAATTTGCCCGGATGTTTATAGGCAGTCCGGTCTCGGAGCTGAAGCTGCCGCTGCCCAAGCTCTGCCCCGCAGGGGCGGGTGTGGGAGTGGGGGTCGGGGTAGCTGTAGGCGTGGGCGTTGGAGCCACAGTGGGTGCCACGGTAGGGGCCACGGTGGGAGCTACGGTTGGGGCGGTAGTGGGGGCAGCGGTGGCTCCGGCCTCAGGCGTAGCACTGGGATTCACCAAAAAGGGGTCGTTGGTGGTATCCGGTTCATCCTTCTTCATATTGGACATGCCGATAAGAGCGTTGCAGCCGATAGCAACAGCCAAAACGAATACCACTATAAACAAAACGGCTTTTATTTTTCCTCTTGCCATTTTTCATTCTCCTTTTCAGAAAATATGTAAACTGATTATACTGCATACTTTGACGCTTGTCCACAAGGCAAAGTTCCCCTGGGGAAAATTTCATCATTCCTTAATAACTATACCTTTTACAAAAAGCGAGCCCAGTGCTATAATGATTTTTATAATGGAATCAGAATCGGCATTTATCCCGTAGACCGGGGCTGCCGTGGGAATAGCCTGTTTTTGAAGAGAAGGAGCAGCGATGTACAAACCCCTTGCAGATGAGATACGGCCCGACAGCCTGGAGGACGTGGTGGGCCAGCGCCACATCCTTGGCGAAGACGGGATGCTTCGGCGCATCGTGGACAGCGGCCAGATACCCAACATGATATTCTACGGCCCCTCCGGCACCGGAAAGACCACCGTGGCCCGGATAATCGCCCAGCGCACCAACCGCTCTCTGCGCAAGCTCAACGCCACCACCGCCGGCATTGCCGACATCAAAAAGATAATTGACGAGCTGGACACCTTCCTCACCCCCGGCGGTGTGCTGCTGTACCTGGACGAGATACAGTATTTCAACAAAAAACAGCAGCAATCCCTGCTGGAATTCATAGAGGACGGGCGCATAACCCTCATCGCCTCCACCACGGAAAACCCCTATTTCTGCGTCTTCAACGCCATACTCAGCCGCTCCACCGTCTTTGAGTTCAAGGCCGTCAGCCCCCAGGATATCGCCAAGGCGGTACAGCGGGCAGTAGACATCATGAACTCCCGCCGGGACCGGCCCCTGAGCCTGGGTCCTGGAGTGATGGAGCGGATAAGCACAGCCTGCGGCGGGGACGTGCGCAAGGCCATAAACTCCGTGGAGCTGCTCTTTTCCGCCGCAGGAGGCAGGCAGGAGATAAGTCTGGAGGATGCCGCCGCTATCTCCCAGCGCAGCGCCATGCGCTACGACCGGGAGGGGGACGAGCATTTCGACATCCTCTCCGCCCTGATGAAATCCCTCCGGGGTTCCGACCCCGACGCCGCCATGCACTATCTGGCAAGGCTGCTGGAGGTTGGGGATCTGATAGGCGCCTGCCGCCGCATACTCTGCTCTGCCAGCGAGGACATCGGCCTGGCCTATCCCCAGGCTGTACCTATAGTGAAAGCCTGCGTGGACTCTGCCATGCAGCTGGGCCTGCCGGAGGCAAGACTGCCCCTGGCGGAGGCCTGCCTGCTTCTGGCCACCGCACCCAAGTCCAACACTGCCTGTCTGGCAATAGACGCTGCACTGGCGGACGTAAGGGCCGGGCGCACCGGTGCCATACCCAGGGAGCTGCAGAACGTCCACGCCGACGGTACAGGCTTTGAACGGGAGCAGGGCTACAAGTACCCCCACAACTTTCCCCACCGCTGGGTGAAGCAGCAGTATCTGCCCGATGAGCTGAAAAATGCCCGCTATTACGAGTACGGCGACAACAAGACCGAACAGGCCGCCCGCCGCTACTGGGAGGAGATAAAAAGGTAATGGACATCCAGGTAGGCGACACCCTCACCATGAAAAAACCCCATCCCTGCGGCAGCCGGGACTGGCTGGTGCTCCGGATAGGTGCGGACTTTAAGCTCCGCTGCTGCGGCTGCGGCCACGAGGTCATGGGCCCCAGAAGCAAGTTTGAAAAGAACGTGAGGCAGATAAGCCGGTGAACTGGGTCTACATCCTCCGCTGCGGCGACGGCAGCCTTTACACCGGCTGGACCAAGGACTTGGAACGCAGGTTCTCCGCCCATGCCTCCGGCAAGGGGGCCAAATATACCCGCTCCCATCTGCCGGTGGAGCTGGTCTATTATGAAAGCCTTTCCTCTGCCCATGAGGCCATGAGCCGGGAGCGGCAGATAAAGGCCCTCAGCCGCCGGGAAAAACTGGAGCTTATCTCTGAAAAGGAACTGCACATAAATGAGACGAACTGAACTGGACCTGTGCCGCATTGCGGCCTGCCTTATGGTCCTATTTATACACACCAGCGCAGAGCTGTACCATATCTGCCCCCTGGACTCCCCGGCCTTCCTGTCCCTCAGCTTCATAAGCACCATGATGCGGGGCAGCGTGCCGGTGTTCTTCATGCTCACCGGGGCACTCTTCCTCTCCCGGGAAAAGCTGGAGCTTAAAAGCTTCCTTGTAAAACACCCCCTGCGGCTGCTGGGGCTCTTTTGCTTCTGGTCTTTGGCCTATGCCCTGCTCAGCCGCCTGGCCTCGGGCAGCTTCGGCAGCCTCTACGACTTTGTCTATTCCTTTGTCCAGGGTCACTACCATCTGTGGTTTCTCACGGCCATGGTGCTCTGCTGCCTCTTTCTCCCGGCGGCCCACGCCGCCATCCATGGCGGGAAGCTGCCGGTGGGCTATTTGCTGTTTCTCTTTTTCGGCGTGTCCATACTCTTTGCAAACTTCAACCTCACCCCGGACACCGCTCCCATACTCTACCGTATAACACTGAACTTCTCCTTTGACTACCTGCCCTATCTGGGCTATGCCGCCTGGGGCTACTGGCTCAGCAGCAGGGAGTTCAAAAAGAACTGGCTTTTCATTGCTCCGGCAGTGTTCCTGGCAGTGACGACCCTCACTACCTGGGGCAACATCTGGTACTCCAACTACAAGCAGGTGGCAGACGGCTGGCTCTTCAGCTATTTCTCTCTGCCCAGCCTTATCCAGGCCACCATGATATTCTGTTTCTTCCAGGCCCTGAAGGGCCTGCAGTTCCGGCATCCCAAAGCCTGGGCCGCCCTGGCCGACGCCACCCTGGGTATATACCTGCTCCACCCCATGCTGATAAACATTCTCCAGCTTTTGGGGCTCAACATGAGTCTGGACAGGCCGGTGCTCAGCGTGCTGGGCTTCACGGCGGTGCTGGCCCTGGTGTGTACGCTGTTGGCCTTGGCTGCAAAAAAGATGCCCCTGATCCGGAAACTATTGTAGACTTTCACCGTCATATTCTGACGTGATACATATTTTATATTATACATATATACCTGGTGCCCGCTGTGACAGGGCTGCCGGAAGACGAGGACAAGAGATATGAAAAGAATCCTGCAAGTAGTTATACTGGCCCTGCTGTGCCTGACCCTGGTCTTTATATCCAAGGCAAGACTGGATCTGGCTCTGACCATAATACCGGAGGCCGCTGCCGACGACAGCAGCAATGAGACGGTGGACACCCTGGCCCCGGAAGTTTCCCCCACCCCCACGCCGGAGCCCACCCCGGAGCCGGAGCCGGAATATTTTACCATCTCCTGCATCGGAGACATGACCCTTACCACCAACCAGTATTTCTCTGAGCAAAGCTCAGCCCACTTCGCATCCAAGATGAATGGGGACTACAGCTATCCCTTTGCCAACACCGTCCAGTACTTCTCTGACGACGAGATTACCCTGGGCAACCTGGAATGCAGCTTCTCCGATAAGAAATTGCAAAACTCCATCTACGCCCAGTTCTATTTCCTCTGCCCCGCCGAGTGGATACAGATACTCCCTCAGGGAGGAGTGGACTTCGTCACCATCGCCAACAACCACACCATGGACTTCAACGATGCTGGTCTGGAAGACACCAAGGCCGCCCTGGACAGTATCGGCATGGCCTACGGCGAGGATGAGCAGGCCCAGGTCATTACTACTCCCAGCGGCATAAAGATGGGCATTTACACCGCCGGGGACGGGGATTCCATCGGCACCGGCAGCACCAACATTCCCGATAAGGACAAGGCCCTGGCCGCCATAGCCGACTTCCAGGCCCAGGGTGTGGACTACATAGTGTGCATGTTCCACTGGGGCAGTGAACTGAAGTACCGGCCCACCGACGCCCAGGTGGAGCTGGCTCACGCCTGCATTGACGCCGGGGCCGACCTGATCTACGGCAGCCACTCCCACTGCCTCCAGCCCCTGGAGGAGTATAAGGACGGCATCATCCTCTACTCTATGGGCAACTGGAGTTTCGGCGGCAGCACCAAGCCCACCGACCCGGACACCGCCATCTTCCAGCTGAAGATACGCCGGGACGGCGACGGCAGCATCCACAACGACAGCTATGAGATCATCCCCTGCTGTGTATCCAGCGACCTGGAGGGGGCCGCCAACAATGTGGACAACTACAACGACTACAAACCCACCCCCTATGAGCCGGGCACCGAGGAATACGACCGGGCCATGAGCAAGATTTTGGGGACCTATGAGGGGGACGACATGGTGCGGGATTACTCCGACATCTATGCCAGCTACTCCTGAGGAAGCCCGGCATGAGTGATATAATCTTTCGCCCGGCGCTGCCGGAGGATTGCCCCCTGATACTCTCCTTTATAAAAGCCCTGGCGGAATACGAAAAGCTGTCCGACCAGGTAGTTGCCACGGAGGAGCTGCTGAAGGAGTGGATATTTGAGAAAGGAAAAGCCGAGGTCATCTTCCCGGTAGTGGAGGGGGAAGAAGTGGGCTTCGCCCTCTTTTTCCACAATTTCTCCACCTTCCTGGGGCGGGCCGGAATCTATTTGGAGGATCTGTTCATAAAGCCGGAGTACCGGGGCAAAGGCTACGGCAAGGCCACCTTGCAGCAGCTGGGGCATATCGCCCTGGAACGCCGCTGCGGGCGGCTGGAATGGGCCTGCCTGGACTGGAACCGGCCCAGCATAGACTTTTACCTGTCTCTGGGCGCCAAGCCCATGGATGAGTGGACCGTCTACCGGCTCGCCGGCGACAGTCTAAGGGGTTTGGAAAACAAGTGAATCTATAACTGATATATGCAAAAGCGAGCCGAAATCTGAACTGCACCCCATTTGTTAGACAGTATGGTATACTGGATAACAAGTGGGGTGCTTTATTATGCCAAAAGGAAT
>CALWWB010000088.1 GCA_944385175.1 uncultured Oscillospiraceae bacterium
CATACTTGTCATTGGTTCCTGAAAAACCACACCCAGCCTGTCGCCCAGAATTTCCAGCATTTCAGCTTCGCTGCAGCTGAATATCTCCCGGCCGTCCAGGCTGATGCTGCCGGAAAAGCTGGCCTTTTCCCTTGGCAAAAGGCCGCTGATGGACATGGCGGTAACGGTCTTACCACTGCCGCTCTCTCCCACCAGGCCAAGTATCTCCCCCTCTTCAATGGAGAGGTTCAGTCCGTCCACGGCATAGCGATCCGCCGCCGCGTCATTGAAATGTACACGCAGCTCCTTTATCTCCAGCACCCTTGCCATACTCTCACCTCTTTAGATGCAAGCCTTCGCCCAGGAGGCTGAAACCCAATATCAGCAGGACTATCGCTCCGCCGGTCCCCAGAGCATACCAGGGGGCACTATACAGGAAGCTCTGGCTGTCGCTGAGCATGGAGCCCAGGCTGGCATAGGGCGGCTGGATGCCTATGCCCAGAAAGCTCATACTGGCCTCGCTGAGCACGGCATTGTTGAAGCCTATGCTGACGGCGCTGAGGAGCACGGGCAGAGTATTGGGCAGTATATGCCTGAACATTATCCTAAATCCCCCAGCCCCCATTATCTTGGCGCTTTTGATATAATTCAGCTCCCGGCATCGGGCAAACTCGCTGCGGACTATTCTGGCAAAGCTGGGGATAAAAAGAATGCCCAGAGCTATTATTATATTTTCCGTGCCCGGCCCGGCTATGCTCACTATTACCAAGGCAAGCAGGAAAGCCGGAAAAGCGGTTATGGAATCACACACCCGGGTGAGGATGACATCAGGCAGCCCCCCATAATAGCCGCAGAGGCTGCCTATGATTATCCCGGCTATGCAGCCTATTGCCACCACGCACAGGGCAATGACAAAGCTGGTACCCGCTCCATCCACCACACGGCTGAAAATATCCCGGCCAAAATTATCGGTTCCCAGAAGATGCTGGAGGCTCGGTGGAGAGAACTTGGCTTTGGCATCCATGGCGGTGGGGTCATAAGGAGTCCAAAACCAGCCCATTACTATTATGCATATCATCAGCAGGCTGACGGCTCCGCCGCTGACAAGGAAGATGTTGGCACGTTTTTTCATGTCTAAGCCTCCCTTAAAGCCTGCGTATTCTGGGGTCGGCCAGCTGATATAGCAGGTCGGCCGCAAAATTGACTATCACTATCCAGGCTGCCATGACCACCACTATAGCCTGCACCACCGGGAAATCCCGGTTTGAAATGCTTGCCAAAAGCAGGCGGCTGACACCGGGGATGGTAAATACCTGCTCGATTATTATGCTGCCGGTCATTATCTCCGCGGCAGAGACAGCCAGGAAACTTATCACCGGTATCATGGCATTTTTCAGTACATGGCGCCGGAGTATCTTCCCCCGGCTGCTGCCCCGGCTGCGGGAAGTGCGCACGTAATCCTGCTCCAGCTGGCTGTGTATGGAAGATCGCAGCAGTTTCACTGTCATTGCTATGCGGGGAATGGCTATTGCCAGGGCCGGGAGAATCATGTACCCCAAGCATTTTGACCAGCTGACAGTGTAAGATACAAAGTCGCCGGGCACAAAAAGCTTCAGCACATTGCCCAGGAGATAGCAGGCCAGCATGCCCACAAAAAAGGGAGGCACACTCATTATCACCTGATCCAGTACAGTTACGCCAAGATCCACGGCCCTGCTTCTTGTGCTGCCTGCCCATATGCCCAGAGGTATTGACAATACGATAGTAAAAATAAAGGACAGCAGAGTCAGCAGAGCAGTTACCGGCAGCTTGTCCGCCAGCATCTCAGAAACCGGCATGCGGTAATTATAGCTCTCCCCCATATCTCCCATGACAAAGCCGCTGAGCCAATCCCAATACCGGACCAGCACCGGTCGGTCAAGCCCCAGCTCCTGGCGCAGGGCCTGCCGGGCCTCCTCCGTTGCCTCGGTACCCAGCAGCTCCGTAGTGGGATCGCCGGGGATTATTTGAAAGGCCAGGAAGGCGAGAAGGGAAACGATGAACAACGTAATAATGAGAGTGCAGATTTTCTTTACTATATATTTCACTCTCCCCGCCTCCTCTCTTTCAATTTCGATTTTTCAGCTCAGTCTGCAAAATACAGGCAGGACATGTCTATCACATACAGGGGATAGAAAGTAAAGCCCTGCAGCTCCGGGTTAACTGCCACAAAGTCGGCCAGATCCTGAAGATAAACATTTGCCGCAGTGTCGCTGAGAATCTCCAGGCACTGCTTATACAGAGCGGTCTGCTCCGACTCATCGGCAGCAGACTGGGCTTGTGCAAAGGTCTCATCGTACAGAGCGTTATTATAGTTTATCATGTTCTTGTCGTTGTCGCTGACCCAGCGGGCCAGCAGTGCGCTGGCATTCAGGGTGCTGGCGTCAAAGCCGCAGACAGTAGCTTCAAAGTTCCTGTTGCCGTACACCTCGGTGAGCCAGGTGTTCCACTCCACCTGCTGTATCTGAGCATCTATGCCCACGGCCTTCAGCTGCTCCACCAGTACCACCGCAGTGTCCACATGGGGCTGATAGTTGCTGGGCACAGTAATGGTAAAGCTAAAGCCGTTTTCATACCCGGCCTCCGCCAGCAGCTTCTTTGCCTTTTCCACATCGTAAGGATAGGCCTCCGCCAAGGCGGGATCAAAATACTTTCCGAAAGCCGGATACATGGAGGAACCCAGCTTGGTACCGTGGCCCTCGGCAGTGAACTCCAGCATGGAGTCCACATCCACGGCATAGCACAGGGCCTGGCGCACCAGCTCGTTGTCGAAGGGCTCCACGGCATTGTTCAGATACAGGGCCTGCACCAGGTTCATAGTACCTTCCAGCACATTGTAGCCATTGGAGAGATTGTTCACCTGGTCGATAGTAAGATGTGCCACAAGATCCAGTGCTCCGCTGTTGAGGGCGGTAAAGAGGGCGTTATTGTCCTCATAGATCTTGTAGGTCACCTTATCCAGCTTAGCCGCCTCACCATAGTAGTCCTCGTTACGCTCCAGGATGAAGTTCTCCTGAACGCTGCGGGATACGAACCGGAAAGGCCCGGTGCCCACAGGGGCAGTTGACTGCTCGGTGTAGCCTTTCGGCATGATATATACGCTGGATACATAGCTGATAAAGTCCGGATTAGGTGCCGACAGGGTGATGGTAATGGTGTTGCCCTGGGCACTTATATCCGTAATAGCGGAAAGCGCCGTCACCACGGCGGAAGTCACCGAGGTAGCGGCGCAGGTTTCAAAAGAGTATATAACGTCATCCGTGGTGCAGCTCTGGCCGTTGTGGAAGACCACACCGTCCCTCAGCGTAAAGGTGTACGTCAGGCCGTCTTCAGACTTTTCATAGTCGGAGGCAACTGCGCACACATAGTCACCGTCGGAATTGGGCTTTACCAGCCCTTCAAAGACGTTGAACATGACCTCTCTAGTTCCTGCTGCCGTCATAAGATTCGGGTCAAGACTATCATCCAGGTCCTGGGCGATGCCCACGGTGATTTCATTTCCGTGGTCTGCCCGGGAAGAATCTGTGGTTTCGTCGCTGGGTCCGGGGTTCTGAGTCGTAGTCCCTCCGCAGCCGCAGAGTAGACCCGCCGTCACCGCCATTGCCAGGAAAACTGCAAGAATACGTTTTATCACTGCCATTCTCCTTCCGCCGCCTTTCAAGACGGCGTTACAACAAAATAACTTCTTCTCCCATTATTAAATTGTCGGCCATATTGTAGCGCATATACCCGGAAAATACAATACTATTTTTTTCCAAGTTTTCGGTATTTAGCTTTAGAATTATGTAAACTAAATTATGTCATTCATATTATGAAAATTAAAATATGTAAATTATATTATGTTACTCAAAATATGTTAACTCAGATTACATAGTCCTCGTCCAGTACCCTAAAGCCCACAACGCTCACATTGTTCCAATCCTCCTTGCAGGTATAGCAGATATATTCCTCATAGGAGGTGATATAGTATCCGTCTCTGTCCAGGATTCCTTTCCCGTAGTTATACCCGTCGGTGACTAGGCTGCACTCCAGAGTGACGATGCTGTGTCCCCGGAGGATGACGGCCTTGTCTCCCAGCTGAACCTGGGGCAAAACCGAGAATGACTGGTTATTATGATCGGCAATAAGCATGCCCAAGCCGTCGGTAAAAAAGGCGGCAGAATCCTGCATATCGCATATATTCTGACGTATCTCCGCCTCATCCGCTCCGGGGCCATCGGTAAAAAGGGCAACGTCAATCCCCGCCCCAGGTATCACAAGGCGGCCTGCCATACCGGGACGGCTGAGCATTTCCTCCGCAACCTCTCTGTTCCTGCCAAGAAAAAGCACCGCCTCCAGGGCCATTGGCTTGTCCCTTACAACCAGGCTCTCTGCTGAGGCATCTTCCAGAGGAGCCAAGCCGCTGCTATCCGACATGTAGACCGGCATGACTTCTACCGCTACAACCTGTGCACCGGCATCCGCCGCAAAAATATCATAAATTTTATTCACGCAGAAAGCTGTACCCAACAGTACAAAAAGAAACGATACAGTGATAAGAAGCTTCTTCATGGTCGATCCCTTCACCGGAAATTTTTCAATCTCAGCTTACATGTTATCCCAGCTCAAATCAAGCCGCTTAATGTAAACATTCTGCGCCGCCTCCGGCAATTCATGGATATTTATTCTCAACCTGCAAATTTTTATTTTACATATTCAAAATTATGGTATATACTGTAGCTCATTAGCAAGGGAAGGAGCAAAAGAACAGGCCCAAGCCCTTCTATGAAAAAGAAAGGAGCCATAAGTTATGAAGTTCAAAATGTCCTCTATCATCACCAGACCGGATTTTCAGGGTGAATTTACCAACAGCATTCTTGCCGCTGCTGCCTCCCCTGATATCATATCCTTTGCCGGCGGGCTGCCCAATCCTGTTTCCTTCCCCATACCGGAGATGGAGGCCGCAACCAAAAAGGTTCTGGAAGACAAGGGCGCTATTGCTCTCCAGTACAGCTCTACCCCCGGCTATCCCGCCCTGCGGGAGTGGGTGGCAAAGCGTTATGAAACTATGGGAGTATTTGGGGTAACTGCTGAGGATATCATCATAACCAACGGCTCTCAGCAGGCACTGGCAATGGTAGGCGCCGCAATGATAGACGCCGGCGACGAGATAATCGTGGAGGATCCCACTTATCTGGTGGCTCTCCAGTCCTTCCATATGTACAGCCCCAAGGTGCTCACTGTCACCATGAACAGCGACGGTATAGACTGCGACGAATTGGAAAAGACCGTAAAAGAGCATCCCCAGGCCAAGCTCATATATCTCATCCCCAACTTCCAGAATCCCACCGGTCTGACCTATTCCAAAGCCGTGCATGACAGAGCCGCCCAGATCCTCAAGGCTACCAATCTCCTGGTTCTGGAGGACAACCCCTACAGCGAGCTGCGCTTTGAGGGCAAGTCCAACGAGAGCTTCGGTGCTGCTCTGGGTGAGCAGTGCTGCATGCTGGGCACCTTCTCCAAGATAGTCGCTCCCGGTATGCGCATAGGCTGGATCTGCTGCCGCAATGGCGAACTTCGGGAGAAGCTCCTGAACTACAAGGCCACCGCCGACCTGCACACCAACATCTTCTGCCAGATGGTGCTGGCTCAGTACCTGGCAGACAACGACATCGACAAACACATTGAGAAGACTAAGGAGCTTTACCACCAGAAGGCCCAGTATATGATGGACTGCATGAGAAACTATCTGCCTGAGGGCGTGGAGTTCACTCCCACCCAGGGAGGCATGTTCCTCTGGGCCACCCTGCCCGAGGGCATCACTGCTGTGGAGCTCTACCGGGCCGCCCTTGAAAAGGGCGTGGCTATCTGCCCCGGCGACCCCTTCTATGAGTACAAGCGCAACGTGCGCACCTTCCGCATAAACTACTCCAACAGCAGCAACGAGGTCATCGAAAAGGGCATGCGCATCCTGGGGGATGTGTGCCGTGAGCTGATGGCAAAATAATATCCGCAAAGACAGCAAAAAAACAGGGAGGCCGAACCTCCCTGTTTTATTATTCCTATGTATAATGATGCGCTTATCTGATTTGCTCTTCCTGTTGCGTTCTCTCCCCTTCGGCCTCATCCTCCATATTCACCCTGGGTATAAAGCTGGAGGCAAATTTTCCCTTCCCCTGATGCTTAACATAAAAATAGCCTATGAAGGAGAACACTACTGCACCGATGAAATTCACAAAAAGGTCTTTCATTGTGTCATAGAGGCCAATATCCAGATAACCTCCCAGCCCCAGAGCCTGAGCACTGCCGTCGGAATGGACTATAATGACATCGGAGATATCCCGTACATGTATGACCTTGTTGCTCATGCTGGGGTCCAGGGAGACGGAACCTATGGCCTTTATCACCGTATCCTTCTGCATATCCAAGCCTATAAAGCGGTCGGCAGCAAACTCGAAGAATTCCCACAGCACACCAACAGTCATGGAGAAGCAGAAGGCCACCAGTGCCAGATACACCGGAGACAGCTTAAATGAAAAGCGCTCATTCCGGTTTACCATATCTACCAATGCAAAGCCTATGGCCGCACAGAGGAAGCCGTTCACTGTATGGAGCATAGTATCCCAATTAGGTACTCTTACATAAAAGCTGGCCAATTCTCCCAGGATTTCGGCGGCAAAAATAAACAGCAGAATAATTACTTCCATTGTGCTGGGCAGTGTAATGTCCAGCCTTCGCTGCAATATGCTGGGCATAATCAGCAGCACCAGGGAAAGCACACAGAGGAACACACTCTCATAATTTCCCAGAAGCACTGCACGGACCAGTGCAAATATGATTAAGGCGCGCAGCACCAGATAAACGATGACAGTGGCCTTATTTTTGTACGGTGTTTTTATTTGTCTTACTTTTCCCTTAGTCTTCATCCTCGTCCCATCCACTCCCAAAGGCCGGAAAGTGCCTCTCAATGCTTCACCACATTCTATCACAGTCCTGCCGCATTTGCAAACACAGCGGCGGTGGGGATAGAAACGAAAAAGTAAACGGCACCCGAAAGGGTGCCGTTTGACTTTTGACTCAGATGCGCTCCTTGACCTTTGCTTTCTTGCCCACGCGGTCACGCAGGTAATAGAGCTTGGCCCGACGGACCTTGCCCTTACGCACGGTGGTAACGGAGACGATGGAGGGAGAGTGCACGGGGAAGACCTTCTCGCAGCCTACACCGTAGGAGATACGGCGGACAGTGATGGTCTCGTTGATGCCGCCATGCTTCTTGGCAATGATGGTGCCTTCGAAAGCCTGGGTACGCTCACGGTTGCCTTCCTTGACCAGAACCTGAACACGGACGGTGTCGCCCACGTTCATCTCAGGCAGCTCGCTCTTCATGTACTTCTCGCTGAGAACTTTGACCAGATCCATAATCTAATCCTTCCTTCATATAGACGTTCTTACCGGCGGGCAAAAGCCACGGCAGCGGACCGCCTTTCTAACGCCGTACTGCACACTACAGACAGCCTTGGTATGATACCATAAAGCCGCAGATATTGCAAGTATTTTTTCCGACTTTATCGGAATATCTCCATATTTTCGTCATAGGTCTCCAGCCGTGTGAACTTTGCAAAGTCTGGTGCAATGTCCGGAGCCAGCTGTCTCAGGGCATCCCACAGAAGTTCCGGGTTAAGAGTCGGCTCCTGGGCGGATATCACCGCCTCCAGCTCCACAGCCCTGTCCTTCGCCTCAAAGGATATCTCCCTTATAGAGGCTTTTATGTCCGTTTCGCCCATACCCCGCTTGGTCTTTTTGGCAATGACTATTTCCCCGGCGGAATAGAAGCTCCGTAGGGCCTGTGCCATCTCTTCAACATCCCGGACATCATATTCAAACAGCCCGCTCACCCTGAGATATTTCAGCAGAGCCGCCTTGCGGGTGGGCTCATAGCAGTCGGTGACCTCCAGCCCTTCAGGCAAAGCAGCGCTGAGCCGGGCCGGGAGCGGCGAGAGTTCGGCCTCATCCCTGAGCTTGAAATCCATCAGCTCGCATAGGCTGGCGGTGCCAACGGACAGGGGCAAAGCTATTGATATTTGCGGATGGGGATTGAAGCCCTCTGAATATTTGAGCTCATATCCCGCCCGGGAAAAAGCCCTTTGCATTGTCTGCATCAGATCCAGGTGGGATATATACACGGCTCTACCCGTCTTTTTAAAACGCAAACGCAGCTTATCCATCGCACTTTCCTCCCCTCATAAGTCTGGCAGCTCCGCAAGCGGAGCACTGCTTCCGGCAGTCCGGGGACAGGCGGGAGGCATAGCACTGCTCCCGCTCGTGTACGAGATGTGCCTTGCGCACCCCCACGTCTATCATATCCCAGGGCAGCAGTTCGTCTATGGAGCGCTCCCGAGAGGCATAGAATTCCATGTCCAGGCCGCATTTTCCGAAGGCATTTTCCCATCGGCTATAGCTGAAGTAATCCGACCAGGCCTCCAGCCGCCCGCCCTGTCTCCAGACCTCCTCAATCACTGCCCCCAGCCGCCGGTCGCCCCTGGAGAGGGCAGCTTCAATGATGCTGGTTTCCGCGTCATGCCAATTATATGTGACGTTCCGGGCAGTGAGGCTGGAGCGCAGCAGGTTCACCCGGCGGAGATACTCTTCCTTACTTATCTGCTCTTCCCACTGGAAGGGACTGTGGGGCTTGGGTATGAAGCAGGAGGTGGAGATGGTTATTTTCACGCCCCTGTTTTTGTTTCTGGCGTTCTGCCGCCAGCAGTGGAGCACCTGGTTTGCCATCTCTGCGATACCCACGATGTCCTCGTCGGTCTCTGTGGGCAGGCCCAGCATATAATACAGCTTCACATTGTTCCAGCCTCCGGCAAAGGCTATGGCGCAGGTATTCAGCAGATCTTCTTCGGTGACATTTTTGTTTATGGCGTCTCTCAGGCGCTGACTGCCCCCCTCCACGGCAAAGGTCAGACCGCTCTTTCTCACTTTTTGCAGCTTCTCCATAAGCTCCATGGAGAAGTTGTCCGCCCGGAGAGAGGGCAGAGACAGGCCGATGCTCCTGCTCTCGCAATATTCCAGCAGCCCATCGCATAGCTGCTCCAGCGGCCGGTAGTCACTGGTGCTTAGGGACAGCAGTGTAACATCCTGGTGCCCGGTGTTTTTCAAAGTCTCTATTCCCTGCCTTATCAGGGTTTCAGGCTTCTTGGCCCGGATAGGCCGATAGATATGCCCCGCCTGGCAGAAGCGGCAGCCCCGGACACAGCCCCGGAAAAGCTCCAGGTTCACCCGGTCATGTACCACTTCTGTGGAGGGGACGATGGGATTTGTGGGGTAGGGTGCTCCGTCCAAGTCCAGGACGATGCGTTTTGTCACCTTCTCCGGCACCCCCGGCTTGGGTCTGATGCTCTCCACAGTGCCGTCGGCCTTGTAGGAAATATCGTAGAGTGAGGGCACGTAGACTCCCTCTATTCCGGCTGCTTTTGTGAGAAAATCCCCCTTGCTCCAGCCCTCCAACTTGGCCTGTCGGAAAAGCGTGAGCACCTCATTGTTCATCTCCTCCCCCTCGCCAATGACGAAGAGATCTATAAAATCGGCAATTGGCTCGGCGTTCACCGCTGCGGAGCCTCCGGCAAAGACCAGGGGCACAAGCTCCTTTCTGTCTTCCCGTCGAAGAGGCAGCCCCGCCATATCCAGCATATCCAGCACCGTGGTGTAGGCCATCTCATAACCAATGGAAAAGGCCAGGGCGTCAAAGTCTTGCAGGCTGTCCCCGCTCTCCAGAGCGTAGAGAGGGATGTCCGCTTTCTTCATCTCTTCATACATGTCGCCCCAAGGGGCAAAAGCCCGCTCGCACCACACAAAGTCAAGGCTGTTCATGGTGTGGTATAGTATGCTCATACCCAGGTTGGACATTCCTATTTCATAGGTGTCCGGAAAGCAGAAGGCCAGACGGATATCCACCTTGGTCTTGTCTTTGATTATCTGGTTATATTCCCCACCGGTGTACCTGGCAGGCTTCTGTACCCGGGGCAAAATTCTTTCAAGTCTCTTGTCCATAAATATCTCCAGAAAAAATTACGTAGTTTTGTAATCTCTGGTATTTTATAATATTCCATGTGGTTTTACAAGACTATCATTATTTTTTAAGCCTTGTCAAATTGTAGGAGTACAATAGATATTGGACAGTTGAATAAAAAAGGATGAAGGATAAGGGCCTATCGGTTATAGTTGGAGTT
>CALWWB010000089.1 GCA_944385175.1 uncultured Oscillospiraceae bacterium
AAAAGTAAGGTGCACTGTGGATGCAGCATCACATATTTATCGTTGGAGGTATTTGTTATGGTGGTTTCTGTTGGCATCGATGTCTCAAAAGATAAGCACGATTGCTTTATCGTCAGTTCCGAGGGCGAAGTCCTGGCGGATGCATTCATAATCCCCAACACCATGGACGGGTTCCACTACCTTTTACAGCGAATCCGGCATTGTACCGCACCGCAGGATAACATAAAAGTAGGGCTTGAGGCTACCGGACATTACAGCTACAATCTGCTCGGGTTTCTTCTTGACTACGGTCTGACCACCTATGTCCTGAATCCCTTGCGCACAAACCTTTACCGAAAGAGCCTTAGCCTGAGAAAGACCAAGACTGACCGGGTGGATGCACGAACGATTGCTTCTATGCTGTTATCCGATGCGGGCCTCAAACCCTACACAGATACAGCATACCACAACGAGGAGCTAAAGTCACTGACCAGATACCGTTTTGACAAGGTAAAAGAGCGTGCCAAGCTGAAAAGTTCTATCGCCCGGCTGGTCTGCATTCTGTTTCCGGAATTGGAAAAACTCGTCCCTTCTCTGCATATTGCTTCTGTCTACGCCCTGCTGGAAGAGTTCCCGGGGGCCAAACAGGTTGCCAATACCCATTTAACGAGGCTGAAAGCATTGCTCGAAACCGCCTCCAATGGCCACTACAAACGGGATATGGCTCTTGAAATACGAAATGCCGCCAAAAACTCTATTGGCTCTCAGATGCCTGCCAAGTCCCTTGAATTGCAGCACACCATCCGGCTCATCCGTGAACTGGATCGTGAAATTGATGAAATCGAAGAGCAAATCCAATCCATTATGGATGAGCTTCATTCTCCTATTACCACTATCCCTGGGCTGGGGTTCCGCATGGCTGCCATGATCCTGGCAGAAGTCGGCGACTTCACCCGGTTTGACTCCCCAGACAAGCTGTTGGCTTATGCAGGGATGTCCCCCTCCACTTACCAATCCGGACAGCTCAAAAATTGCTACCCGCATATGGAAAAGCGTGGCTCCCGATACCTACGCTACGCACTTTACAACGCAACCAAGTATGTCTGCCACTGGGACCCGGCTTTTGCTGATTATCTCGCCAAGAAGTGGGCGGAGGGAAAACACTACAATATTGCCATCTCTCACGCGGCCAAAAAGTTGGTTCGTCTGATATTTGCCATGGAGAAATCCAGGCAGCCATATTGCTCAGCGGCTTAAGTGCAGCTACTTGAATAGCCAGCAGGGGTCTGACAAGACCTCAGCTTTGCTATACCTTTTTTGAGCCATCTCTTTTTCACCACCACCATTCATTTTCGGGGTTGACTTTTAATAGTTAATCTTTCTGCAAAATAACAGCAGCCCATACATTGATGGGCTGCTTCTCTTTTGGAAATGTGTCTCACGGTGAGACACATTTCCGTTTTACATTCCGCTGGGGTATCAGGGGTATTCCCCTGACAAGGTCCTTTGTGCTACCAAATGACATACTTGCCGGGACTGCGACGCAGAATCCTCCGTTCCCTGTTCTGCAATATCCAGCCGATGTTGCATACATCCATGATTGTGTTTCCAGCACGCATACTTTTTCAGTGCCTAGAAATGCGTCTCACGGTGAGACACATTTCTATCCACAGTCTCCGTACCACACCCCGGGCATGGAATAAAAAGGGCCTATCTTCCCCGAAACCTTGCAAAGCAGCTGGAGACAGCAGGCCTTTATATTTTGTATTCCCTTTTTGTTGTTTCGAATGGAGTCTAACCCACAATCTATGTACTTACTTAGCCTGCACTTTACTTCGGCCATGGTCGGCGTCTCCTTCACAAGCTTCCTTCCGGGCAGGATGGTACACGGGCTCTCGCCCACCAGCTCCAGCGGAGATTCCGGGTCGTCGTGATAGTGTTCTGCCGACAGCGGATAGTCCATCTCTTCTTTGGCTTCCCCCATCTTCTTCCCGATGTCTTCTTGATTGATAGATAGATTGTTATAACTAAACTCAGTATAATTATTATCAGTATAACTTGCGTCTGATTTTTCGATGTCTACACCTCGGAAAATCAGATGTCTTGACTTCGACTTTTTCGAGGTCTTGACCGCTGGTTTTCCGATGTCCAGACCTCTGCTCTCATCCTCACCTGCCTTAGCTTTCCCGCGGTGTTCCCCTTTTGCAAAGCGTTTCACATATATTCTGGCAGGCCTCCCCTGCCCCTGCCGTACTTTTTCAATAAGGCCGATGCCTTTCCTGCTGTCCAGCTCCGCCAGCAGCTTCCCCGCCTTGTCATGGCCGCAGTTGAAGTCCCGGCATATCTCCTCAATGGTGTAGTAGATATATACTCTGTTCTCCCCGTCATACCAGCCATTCCGGGCCGACAGGCCCATGCGGTCCAGAAGCATACCGTAGAGCAGCTTTGCCTCCACGGACACCTGCCTGTACTCCTCCCCCGTCACCAGCAGCCGGGGCACACGGTAAAATGAAAAGCTCTCGGATTCCGGGCCGTAGAAGTATTCATAATCCACAGGCATTTCCCCTTTCTCAAGTTTGTTATTTTTTGTTTTGCTCAACTATCACAAGTTCCCACAGCATATGGTCATTACGACAGCCTTTAAAAGAACACGCCCGGCTTCATGCCGGGCGTGTTTTGCTTCGCTCATATACAACTTACAGGAGATCAGCCGCCATTTTGGAACGGTGGGTTTTGGGGAAAGCCTTGATATTACTTGACTATCCAGAGGAAGCGTTCCATTACATTACTGCCGTATGTACAGTCGATTTGGAAATGCCGAACTCTGTGGCGGCGGAGCGGACGGTTGCTCGGTTATCAATGATGTATGCGGCCAAATCGCAGGCCCGCTCTTCGATATTTGTATACAAATACACCACTCCCCATACTCTCGTGCTTAATGTATATGAGAATATAGACCGGTATATGAAAAGCCTGAGCAGCATAGTCGTAGGTGGGTTGCTTAGTCTTAAGTCTTTGTCCTTACAATCACGCTTTCTCTCCAGAGAGCAGCAGCTCCCTCCGCCCGGCATAACCTGGCGGAGGGAGCTGCTGTGCTTCTGTCTTTCCTCATTTCAATTATTTCTTACATCACTCTGACAGTTCTTTTATTATCATCCTAACATGCTCCGCATTGTTGGGAGGCAACTTGGATATTGAATCAAAGAGCGTCCGCCTTTACAGCAGTAGCCCTGTTTTTATCATCAAAGAAATCCTTGGGTTCTATCCCCAGGCATTCACAAATATTAAAAACATTGTATTACAAAAATATAAGATTGTAAGCTATTTCTTCATTAAATATATATAATTTTAGTGCATATGCTGAGTGCACGGATTATTTTTATGTAAAACTACAATTTTCTTACAAAATACAATTTTAGCCATCTGGCTATAAGGAACTACTTATGACCGCTTTTTCTTCTATATAAGTCATCATTTTATTAGTGGGTGTCTGACATACTGTGTTTTTCTTCAACATGTTGTAAAAGGTAAAATATACCGTTTTAATTTCATAGAAGACCTCGTCATAATCCCCCATATAGATTCTTTATATCAAATTTTCTCTTCTCCAACTCATAGTAAACTACCTAGAGCTCATATAAAGCAGCTGCAATATGGGCAATTCATACAAGAACCACGTCCAAACAAACTTTTTGTTTGTACGTGGTTTTATGCATCCATTTAATGAATTTTTATAAATATTACAGAAAAATGCCCTGATTTTTACGTAAGTTTTATACATTTATATTCAAACGAAATATTTGACACTTCATTTTATATATGCTGTAATTGCAACAATTTATAAATATATAACAATAAACATAAAATAATTTAATTTTTATAGGGGTGGGATTTTATGGAACATGAACATGGTCAAAAAGATTTTCTGAGCAGATTGGCATCCAATATAACCAAGCAGTTTGGCAGGAACTGTGAGGTTGCAATTCACGAATTTAAGGGAGAAGACTTGGTCATAACCCACATTGAAAACGGCTATGTAACCGGGCGCCGGGTTGGAGATCTTAGTACGAACGAATTTCTCGATGAGTTCTTTGAGAAAGATTTTATGCGCAATCCGGTGTACCACATGAAGTCCAAAGACGGCAGGGAGCTTCTTTCCTCCACCACATATATTCAGGATGGAGATAAAATAACCGGATTCGTGTGTATTAATTACGACATTTCGGAACTACAGGGTCTGGTTCGATCCTTGGATTGGGCCATTGAAGACAACTCTCTGAGAGATCTGAGTGATGTAAACGAGGTCCTTGAATATCATCTCAATGCCTGTGAACAGCTTATAGGCAAGAGTCCTGAAAACATGGACAGGGCAGACAAGTTTAAGGCTGTTGAATATTTGGAAAGCAAGCATGTTTTCCTTATAACCAAATCCAGCGTACGTGTTTGTGAGTTTTTGAATATTACCAAGTACAGCCTGTACACTTTTCTTGATGAAATAAGAAAGGCCAAATGACATAAAATATTAACCATGTTGCAAAGCAGGTGAATCTACATGAAAAAACTTTTAATTTGCGGTCAGCTTTTTACGGCTGAAACTGAGGCTGTTCAGGAAAACATGGTTGTGGTTCTGAACGACAACAAGATTGAGGAGATCGTTCCCGTTTCCGCCGTTCTCAACCGGGATATCTACGATGAGATAATAGATCTTTCAGATCGTTTTGTAATGCCCGGTCTGTTTGACTGCCATACTCATGTAGCAGTGAACGGTACCTTTGATGAACTGGGAGACGACGTCCGCTACCACAGGGCACAGCTTTTCTGCCTTTGGCTATTCCAGTTGAAGCTCTTTATTATACATATTATCAGCCCAGTCCCGACCCCGTCTTTTTTTATCAAAGCCTGTTAAGGCCCGGGAGTGACTTGATCTTTTTGAATCGGCTGAAGCCATGATGCCTGAAGTGCAGCGTATAACTTAGACTATCGGACACAAAGCATCAGGTTTTGTATCCCGTACTGAGATCCACCACGTTTTTAAGTTTTCCTCCGTTTAAAAAGGCATGGAGGTTTTCAGCGCAGATATCCACTATCCTATCCACGGTTGCAGGTAAGTGATGACCGCCGGACACATGGGGAGTAATTATCAGATTCTCCAGGCTCCAAAGAGTGCTGTTTTCCGGAAGCGGCTCCTCCTCAGTAACGTCTATCCCGGCAGCGGCTATCTCTCCCCGGGACAACGCCTCATACAAAGTCCCGGAGGCCACGGCATTGCCCCGGCCGCAGTTTATAAATATGGCGCTGTCTTTCATATGCCGGAAGCTCTCCTCCGTGTAGATATACCGGGTGGCGGAAGTATTTGGCAATGCGGACATTATCACATCCGCCCTGGGCAATACCTTGTCCAGCTTCTCTGTAAGCACCAGCTCGTCGGCATAGTCCGGGCAGGCAGAGAGCCGTCTTTTAACGCCTATCACATAGGCCCCCATATTCTTTACCAAGCCTGCATAATAGCCGCCGATATCTCCCATACCCACCACAGCCACGGTGCTGCCGGCCAGAGAGCTGACGGTACCCAGGTCCTGCCAGCGGGCGGCTCTCTGCCTGTCACGATAGAGGTGGAGATTTTTCTGGAGCATCAAGGTCATGGCAAGGGCGTGCTCCGCCACCGCCTGGCTGTAGGCCCCGGTGGCATTGGTCAGGACAGTCTTTTCGTTCAGCACTCCAGGCACTACATATGCACCCGCCCCCGCCGATTCAAGCTGTAAAAGCTCCAGCCGCTCGGAGGCACGTATCATCTCCGCCTTCGGCTGGCCGATGATGATGTCAGCCTCCTGTACCTCGTCTTCCGATACACGGTCAGGAAGGCTGAATCTCAGCACGGCCCCTGCTCCCGCTGCCTCCAGTTTTTCCCGCTGGGCAGAGTTCAGTTCCATGAGTATAAGTATCTTTTTCATTTTATCTCTCCTGTATCCACGGCATGGGTTCCCACTCTTTTGCTTATTATATTCTCTCCCAGACCCATATTCCAGACACTATTTTTCCTTATCTGCTGAACTTTGGAAAAAGCAAAGTCCGGACGCTGTAGCGTCCGGACTGAAAATGCTTTATCTTTATATAAATATAATTACTTTGCGGCCTTGGCCATGTCGCACAGGGCGGTGAAAGCAGCGGAATCGTGGATAGCCATCTCGGAGAGCATCTTACGGTTCATATCCACGCCGGCGAGCTTCAGGCCGTGCATGAAGGTGGAGTAGTTCATGCCGTTCATCTTGCAGCCTGCGCTGATGCGGGTGATCCACAGCTTGCGGAAGTCACGCTTCTTCTGCTTGCGGCCTACGTAAGCGTAGCGGCCGGACTTCATCAGCTGCTCGTTAGCCATCTTATAGTGACGGGACTTGTTGCCCCAGTATCCCTTAGCAAGACCCAGGACCTTGTTCCTGTGCTTGCGGGTCATCATTGCGCCTTTAACTCTTGCCATTTGATTATCCTCCTATATAGCGTCTGCCCTTATTTGTAAGGGATCATTTTCTTGATGGTTGCCTCGTTGGTCACATCGGCATAAGCCTCGGAACGCAGACGGCGGCAGCGCTTGGTGTCCTTCTTGGTGAGGATATGGCTCTTAAAAGCGTGTGCACGCTTTACCTTGCCGGACTTGGTGAGGCTGAATCTCTTCTTGGCACCGCTATGGGTTTTCAGTTTGGGCATGATAATTTCTCCTTCCGTATCTCCTTGGCAGGCAGCAGGCTGCCTGTTGCTGGCGTTTATTCGTCCTTGGCCTCCGCCGGTTTGGGGGCCTTGGGCTTGGCCGGCTTCTTGGCCGGGGTCTGGGGTTTGGGAGAGAGGAACATGGACATGTTCCGCCCCTCCAGCTTGGGGTTCTTATCCAAAGTGGCAATATCCGCACACTTGGCCGCAAAGTCCTTCAGCAGCTGCTCCCCGATCTCGGTGTGAGCCATCTCTCTGCCTCTGAAGCGCACGGAGACCTTGACTCTGTCGCCGTCGTTCAGGAACTTCTGGCCGTTTTTCAGCTTGGTGTTAAAATCGTTCTCGCCGATACCCGGGGACATACGGATCTCCTTGATCTCGATTACCCGCTGATTCTTCTTTGCTTCCTTTTCCTTCTTGGTCTGCTCAAAGCGGAACTTGCCGTAGTCCATGACCTTGCAGACGGGGGGATTGGAGCCGGGAGCTATCTTGACCAGGTCCAGCTCCCGTTCAGTGGCGATCTTCAGCGCCTCCTGAGCGGACATGATGCCCAGCTGTTCGCCCTGATCTCCTATCAGGCGGACTTCCTTGTCAAGTATCTCCTCGTTGATTTGATGAACAGCGTTTGCTATTGTTAACACCTCCGGAAAAATAAAAGTGCGGATGATGACATCCGCACGCAAAGACACTCTGAGCCCTGATTGGGCTGTGCTTTATTGACCTCAGCGGGCTTTTTGCCCCCGGGTGAGGACGGCGGATGCCGAGCCTTCTTTGTTTTAGCGATGGTAATATACCAGTTTTCTGTACTGTTGTCAAGTACTTTTCCCAACAAACAGAATTTTTTCCAATTTTATTCTATGCATCCCGGCGCATTATAGTGCCTGCGGCAACAGAAGCTAAACCGGGAGTTGAAAAGATGGAATATATACTTGTATACATGACAGGCGCAGTCCTCTACGGCCTGCTGGAACTGGGCTGGCGGGGCTGGACCCACTGGACCATGCTTTTGTGCGGTGGGGCCTGCTTTCTTCTGATGTACCTCATTGCCCTTACCGCTCTGCCCCTTTGGCGCAAGTGCGTTCTGAGTACTGTCGCCACAGTCACACTGGAATTTTACACCGGCTGTCTGGTGAATCTGTACCTGGGGTGGCAGATCTGGGATTACTCTGCTCTGCCCTGGAACCTGCTGGGCCAGATCTGCCCTCAGTTTCTCCTGCTGTGGCTGGCTCTGTCCCTGCCGGGTCTGTGGCTGTGCTCCCGGCTGCGCAGGCTGCTGCAAAAGCTGTTTTAGTCTTTTGCAGCTTACATAGCTTTTATCGGTTCAGTAGCTCTCGTTGGGAGCGCCCTCCTCATTTTCCAGCTCCATGGCCAGCTTTACGATGCGGCTGGTGCCCAGGCGCTCTGCCCCCAGCTCTATGAAGTCCATAGCGTCCTGAAGGCTGGATATGCCTCCGGCAGCTTTCACCTTCACAGTCTCAGGGCATTGCTCTCGCAGGAGCTTCACATCCTCCCGGGTGGCACCGCCGGTGCTGAAACCGGTGGAGGTCTTGATGAAGTCCGCCCCACAGTCGGAGACTATTTTGCACATATGTACCTTTTCATCCTCAGTGAGCAAGCAGCACTCTATTATTACTTTCAGTATCTTACCTCTGGTGGCATCCCGGACGGCCCTCACGTCGTTTGCCACATCCACCCAGCAGCCGTCCTTCACCATGGACACATTGATGACCATGTCTATCTCGTCGGCACCGTTAGATATGGCGTCGGCTGCCTCATAGGCTTTGGCGGCAGAAGTCATATATCCGTTGGGAAAACCGATGACCGTACATATTTTCAGCTTGTCCCCCACATAGCGCCGGGCGCCGGCCACATGGCATGGGGGTATGCATACACTGGCGCAGTTATATTTTATGGCCTGGTCGCAGAGCTTCCTTATCTCCTCGCTGGTGCAGTCCACTCTCAACAGGGTGTGGTCGCATTTTTCCAGAATGTCTTTTATGTCCATGTCCCGTCTCCTTTTCAAAGATGTTTCTATTATAGCATTTTCCCTGTCATATTCAAGAGCGCTCCCGGAATATGTTCTAGTATCTCAACGAAAAGGACGGCACAGACCATGGACATGATATGCGACAACAACTACACCCGGCTCTGCGGAAGCATGTGGGGCAGCCCGGTATACTCCCATTCCAGCCGGGCACAGCAGTTTTATATCTTCCCCCTGGAGATCCAGCGGCTCTCTGGCAATCGGGACATCATCAACATTGTGGTACGCCAGGAGCAGCTGGCGGAGCTGGCGGTGCAAAGCAGCAGCAAGCTCTGGGTAGAGGGTCAGCTGCGCACCTTCAACAACCGCCACGGCCAGGGCGCCAAGCTGGTCATAACGGTACTGGCCCGGCAGCTGGGCTTCTGCGACGGCGAGGATGAAAACCTGGTTCAGCTCACCGGAACCCTGTGCAAAGCGCCGAACCTCCGAACCACTCCCATGGGCCGGGATATCTGCGACCTGATGCTGGCAGTAAACCGCCACTATGGCCGCTCCGACTATCTCCCCTGCATATGCTGGGGCCTGAAAGCCCGGGAGGCCGCCCAGTGGAGCGTAGGCACCCAGCTTCAGCTCCAGGGCCGGATACAGAGCCGCAACTACATAAAACTCACCGAGGAGGGGCCCGTGGAGAAAACCGCCTTTGAAGTGTCCGTCACGGAGATTGAAACCCTTACACAGGAAGAAACGGTTATCTCATAAGCTTTTCACCAGTTTTGTCGAAGCCATTGACCGGAGTTGATGTTTGTATTATGTTAACTTTGGAGGTGGTTTTTGAGATGTGGAAAAAACTGATGCTGTCTTTTCTGGCCCTAAGTTTTATTGCGGCGGCAAACCTGCGTCTGTGCTGCTCTGTCACGGTGGACGGGCAGGAGCTGGATGGGCTCTACTCTCCCTTCACGGTGGACAGGGGAGAAAGGGCGGCCCTGGCTGCAGCGGAGGAAATTCTGGAGGGCCCGGCCCGGCTGGCCCAGGCGGAGCGCAGCTGGAGGCTGAGCCTGCGCCCGGCCTCCGGGCAAACTCCCCAGCTGAGCGCCGCCCTGCTGCAGGCGACTGCCGGAGTGGAGCTTACCCAGGGTGTATACGTAGACGGGGTGTATCTGGGCAGTGTATCCGACAAAGTAGAGCTGCAAAATGAGCTGAAGCAGTTTATTCTGGGACAGCTTCCCACCTGGGCGGAGACGGGCTATCTCAGCCAGGGGCTTGACTTCAGGGAGCAGTTCGGCCGCAGCGGCAGCACCACTCCCGTGGAGGATATGGTACTGCTGTGCTCAGGTATGGCCCCTGTGCTCTACTCTGACGGTAATGGCTACGTGGCCATGGCATAAAAAACGTGGAGGCTCAAAGCCTCCACGTTCAGCTTGTCAAAGAAGGCAAAGCCTTCTTTGACAAAAAGGGTTTGCACTGCGCTCCATGCCTCGGTTGTACGCCAAAGGCATACAATTCGACACTCCGCTCCG
>CALWWB010000090.1 GCA_944385175.1 uncultured Oscillospiraceae bacterium
AGGGGCGCACCCGGTCAGGATTGGCCGGTGCGGGTTTCAGCTCGTAGTCCTCCATCTGTTTTTCGGTCAGCGGCTTCGCATAGGCTGCCTCAAGCCTTTTATATTACAGACTTCAAATCTAAAGATGTTGTTAACATTAAGTTTAATTAGCAGATATTTACAGCAAAGCTCTTGACTGTTTCCATATCCTTAAAATATAATTTTTAAAAAGAAGTATGAAGTATTTAGAAAATTATAGAATTTGATTTCTAGAAAGGAGTTCAATATGGCAAAGAACACTGTGATAGTAAACACATTTACCAACGGCATACTGGGGCCTGATGTCCCCATGCTGGGTCCGGTGAAAGACGGGGGCTTCATAGTCGCCAACACCGCCCCCGGCTGCTGGGGTCCCATGCTCACCCCGGAGATACGGGGAGGACATGAGGTCACCCAGCCGGTACTGGTGGAAGGGGCAGAGGTCGGCGACGCTATAGCCATAAAGATTATTTCTGTGGAAGTCAGCTCCCAGGGCACATCTTCCGGAAATGACCATGTCTTTGGAGACCGCTGCCTGGGCGACCCCTTTGTGGCAGGCAAGTGTCCCAAATGCGGTACTCTATACCCCAAGACTCACCTGGAAGGTATAGGAACCGACTGTATTCGCTGCGACAACTGCGGAGCTCCCGCTGCCCCCTTTGAATTCACCAGCGGTTACACCATTGCCTTTGACGAGGAGCGCAGAATAGGCATTACCCTTAATGAGGAAGGCGCCAGAAAGGCAGCTCTGTCCGGTCGGGACTTCATGAACACCCCGGACAACTCTGTACAGAACCCGGTGGTGGCTCTGGCCCCCAGTGATCTGCCCGGCATGGTGGCCCGTATGCGCCCCTTCCTGGGCCAACTGGGCACAACTCCAATCAGAGATACTCCCGACTCCCACAATGCCGGAGACTTCGGCACTTTCCTTGTCGGCGCCCCCCACGAGTATGGGATTACCCAGGATCAGCTGAAAGATGTCACCGACGGGCACATGGACATAAACCGTGTCCGGGCCGGAGCCACCCTTATCTGCCCTGTGCGCATTCCCGGCGGCGGAGTATATGTTGGGGACATGCACGCCATGCAGGGCGACGGTGAGATCGCCGGGCACACCACTGACGTATCCGGTGTAGCCGTCTTGCAGGTATCTGTCATAAAGGGCCTCAAGCTGGATGGGCCCGTACTGATACCTGTGGAAGAGGATCTGCCTTACCTGGCAAAGCCTCTCAGCCCGGAGGAGAAGCTGGCGGCAAAGATGCAGGCGGAGAAGTGGAAAGTGGAGTTGGAGGAGTCCGCCCCCATATCCTTCATCGGTACCGGCGCCAGTCTCAACGCCGCTATCGACTGTGCCATGAATCGGGCTGCCTCACTTCTGGGCATGACGGTACCTCAGGTGATGAACCGGCTCACCATCACCGGTGGCTTAGAGATAGGCCGCGCCCCCGGCACCTGCACCGCCACCTTCAAGGCCCCCGTTGAAAAGCTGAAAGAGCTTGGATTGTGGGATATAATAAGAGCGCAGTACAGTCTGGAATAATTGCGGCTCAGTCATAGCAAAAGTAAAAACCGGCGCAGCCGAAGCTGCGCCGGTTCAGCTTGTCGAAGAAGACAAAGTCTTCTTCGACAAAAGGGATTGCACTTCGCTCCATGCCTCGGTTGTACGCCAGAGGCGTACAATTCGACACTTCGCTCCGTGAGAAGTGTTTTCTGCGACGTACACGCCGCCGCAGAAAACGATTGAATTTATTTTTTCGCTGCAGCGAAAAAACTCTGCGAGGCTTTTTAGGCAATCTCACCGGCGCAGCCGAAGCTGCGCCGGTTTTTACTTTTGTCTTTGATTGGGATTTACTTTATCTTTTCATCAAATCTGAAGTAGTGCAGGGCGTTATTGTAGCTGATATTCTCCACCATCTTGCCCAGGGTCTCCATGTCGTTGGGGTACTCCCCATCCTCCACCATCTGGCCAAAGAGGTTGCAGAGGATCCGGCGGAAGTACTCGTGACGGGTGTAGCTCAAAAAGCTGCGGGAGTCGGTGAGCATGCCGTTGAAACTGCCGATGGCACCGTGGCTCATCAGGCCCAGCATCTGCTCCTCCATGCCCTTCTTGTGGTCGTTGAACCACCAGGCAGAGCCCTGCTGGATCTTGCCGGGGATGGAGCTGTCGGTCTGGAAACCGCCCATGATGGTGCAGATGACGCCGTTGTCGGCGGGATTGAGAGAATATAGAATAGTCTTGCCCAGAGCACCTGCATCCTCCAGAGTGCCCAGGAGCTTGGCCAGACCCACGGCATTGGCGGCATCGTTCATGGAGTCAAAGCCGGTATCCGGGCCCAGTTTCCGGAACATCTTCAGGGAGTTGTCTCTCAGGCAGCCGAAGTGGAGCTGGCAGACCCAGTCACGGCGGCTGTATTCCTTGCCCACGGCTATGAGCAGGGCGGTATGGTAGGCCAGCTGTTCGTCCCAGGTGATGCCCTTGCCGGACTTTGCCCGGGCAAAGATGTCGTTGAGCTTGTCCTCGTCGGCCTCAACGCAGAAGCAGTAGTCCAGAGCGTGGTCGGACACCCGGCAGCCGTGGTCGTCAAAATAGGCTATGCGGTCCATCAGGGCTTTCCGCATGTCCTCCACGGTATTGATGGGGTAGCCCACCACCTTTTCCAGCTGAGAGACATACTGGGGGAAAGTCTCTTTGTCGGCTCGCATGGCCTTGTCGGGACGGAAAGCGGGCAGCACTACAGCTGGGGCGGTAGGGTCGGCGGCCAGCAGTTCATGGGCCTTCAGGTCGTCCACAGGGTCGTCGGTAGTGCAGATGAGCTTGACTCCGGACTTGCGGATTATGCCCCGTACGGACATATCCGGCTTGGCCAGGATCTTATTGCATTTCTCGTAGATCTCCATGGCGTTGTCACCGTTGAGGGGCTGGGTGATGCCGAAGTAGCGCTGGAGCTCCAGATGGGTCCAGTGGTAGAGTGGGTTGCCGATAAGGTTGGGCATAGTCTCGCCCCACTTCTGGAACTTCTCGGCAGGGCTGGCGTCGCCGGTGATGTAGTGCTCAGGCACACCGCAGGAGCGCATGGCTCTCCACTTGTAGTGGTCGCCGCCAAGCCAGACCTCGGTAATGGTCTCATAGCGCTTGTCCTCATAGATCTCCATGGGGTTTATATGGCAGTGGTAGTCTATGATGGGTATTTTTTCTGCATGCTCATGGTAGAGTTTTTTTGCAGTCTCGCTTTTCAGCAGGAAATCCTTATCCATAAAAGAAATCATTGTCTGATCCTCCGTCTAAAGCCTGATTTATTTTACAGCACTACGCCGTCTTTGAAAATGGATATCTCTCTGAATCCCTTTTCCTCGCTTCTGGTATGCTTGCCGGAGGCCACCTCCAGCACCAGTTCCATGAGGGCCTGGGCCGCCTGGTCTATGCTCTGCTCCCCGTCGGCCACTACGCCGGCATTGAAGTCAATCCAGCCCCGTTTTTTCTCCGCAAGCAGGGTGTTTGTGGCTATCTTCAAGGTGGGGGCGGGAGCTCCAAAGGGGGTACCACAGCCGGTGGTGAAAAGTATAATATGGGCACCGGCGGCGGTGAGAGCCGTGGAGGACACCAAGTCGTTCCCCGGGCCGTAGAGCATGTTCAAGCCCTGGGTGACCACAGGCTCGCCATAGCCTATCACGTCCATTATGGGGGCGGAGCCGCCCTTCTGGACGCAGCCGCAGGACTTGTCCTCCAAGGTGGTGATGCCGCCGGCCTTATTGCCGGGGCTGGGATTTTCGTACACTACCTCGTTATGGCGGATGAAATAATCTTTGAAGCCGTTTATCATGTTCACGGCCTTATGGAACACTTCCTCGCTTACGCAGCGGTTCATAAGGAAGCCCTCGGCGCCGAACATCTCCGGCACCTCGGTGAGCACGGTGGAACCGCCCTGAGCCACCAGCATATCGGAGAAGCGGCCTACAGTGGGGTTAGCGGTGATGCCGGAGAGGCCGTCAGAACCGCCGCACTTCATGCCCACCACCAGCTTGGAGGCAGGCAGGCTTTCCCGCTTGAACCGGCCTGCGTAGGCGGCGCACTGCTCCAGCAGCTCTCTGGCAGCGGCAAACTCATCCTCCACCTGCTGGCAGGTGAGGAATTTTACCCTGTCCTCATTGTAGTCTCCCAGCTCCTCTACAAACTGCTCATGGGTGAGATTCTCGCAGCCCAGGCTCAGCACCAGCACCGCCCCGGCGTTAGGGTGGCGCACCAGAGCCGCCAGAAGCTTCCGGGTCTGAGCATGGTCAGCACCGGTCTGAGAGCAGCCGAAGGGATGGGTAAAGGTGTAGAGCCCGTCGATGCTGCCCTTCACCAGATCCTGGTTCTCCCGGACCAGGGCCTTGGCAATGTCATTGACGCAGCCCACGGTGGGGATTATCCATATCTCGTTCCTTATACCGGCACGGCCGTCGGGGCGCAGGTAGCCCATAAAACTGTCGGGCTGTGCAGCCTCGGGAAAATTCAGTTTCGGCTCATAGCTGTACTCCTCCTCCCCGGAGAGGTTGGTCTTCATATTGTGGGTGTGCACCCAGGCGCCAGGCCCTATATCAGAGACGGCATGGCCTATGGAAAAGCCGTACTTTACCACCTGAGCGTCCTTCTCTATGGGCACAAGTGCCATCTTGTGGCCTTGGGGAATATCCTCTGCTGCGGTGACACTTTGAAAGACGGTGCCCGCCTTTACAGGATGCAAAGCCACCGCCACGTTGTCCTTGGGATTTATATGGATGAAATCAGGCATTTTGTATCCTCTCTGCCCCGATTGTTCCGGGACGGCTTCATCATAGTGTCCTGCGCTTCTGCCTTTATGGCGGAAGCGCAGGTGTTCTCTATCTTCTGTCCTCTATCTTACAGGCAGGAGGCATAGGCGGCCTCGGCGACCTGGCTGCGGATGAGCTTCAGGTCCTGCACGGCGGCCTCGTAGAAGCCGGGAACCTGAGTGAGGTTCATGCCCCACATCTGCTCATTCTCCATGACGGCCTTCATCAATTCTTCCTCGCTGTCATCGCGGTGGGCATAGTAAAATTCCAGCACCCAGCGGTCATCGGAGCAGGTATAGGTATTGCCCTTGGGACGGCGGCAGACCAGGCCGTTCTCATTCAGTTCCTGGATGTCGTTGGAGAAGAAGGCCACATAGGCGGCAAAGCTCATGGTCAGGCAGGCCGGCAGCTCCTTCTTCATCTCAATGTACTCCAGGAAGCTGGGCATATTCCTGGCTCTCCACTTGGAGGTGGAATTGAGGGAGATGCTCATAAGCTCGTGATCCACAAAGGGGTTGTTGAAGCGGTCCTGGACGGCGGCGGCAAACTCCTCCAGGTCGGCCCTGTCCAGGGGCAGGGTGGGTATGACCTCCTCATAGAGCATCTTGTTCATGAATCCCCGGATATTGTCGTTGAACATGCAGTCTCTCACAATGTCATAGCCCGCCAGGTATGCGCCAAGGACAAAACCGGTGTGAGCGCCGTTGAGGATGCGCACCTTGCGCTTCTTGTAGGGGGTGACGTCGGGCACAACATGTACATTGAGTCCGGCAGTCTTGAAGGGCAGCTTCTCCTCCAGCCATGCGGGACCCTCAATGATCCACACACCGAATACCTCGCCCACGTCGTTGAGGGCGTCGGTATAGCCGTTTTCCTCGTCCAGCTTTGCCATCTCCTCTGCATCCCGGATGCGGCCCGGAACTATCCTGTCCACCAGGGTAGAGCAGAAGAGGCAATCTTGGTTTACATAAGTACTGAATTCTTCTCCCAGTTCCCACTGGTCGATGTACCGGTTGACGCACTTTTGCAGCTCTTTGCCGTTGTTGTCGATGAGCTCGCAGGAGAGCATGACCAGGCCGCCCTTGCCGGCCTTATAGCGCTCATAGAGCACCTGGGTCAGTTTGCCGGGGAAGGAAGCAGCGGGACGGTCTTCCAGTTTGCAGGCCGGGTCATAGACGATACCGGCCTCTGTGGTGTTGGATACGATGTATTCCAGGTCGTCAGAAACAGCGATGTCCATAACGGCCTTGAATCCCTCTTCCTCTCTGGGATTGATGCAGCGGGAAACGCAGGAGATGACACGCTTGCGGTCAACCTTTTCCCCGTTCTCGGTGCCTCTCAGGTAGAGAGTATACAGGCCCTCCTGTTCGGCAAAGGTACCGGCATGGCGGCCGCTGCCCGGGGAGACCAGGGCGCACTTGCCGTTCCAGCCCACCTTCTCATTGGCCACGTCGAACCAGTACTGGACAAAGCCCCGGAGGAAGTTGCCCTCGCCGAACTGGAGCACTTTTTCCGGTGCTTCCTTCAGTATGTATCCCTTATATCCGGACCTTTCAAGGCTTGCATAATTCAATCTTTCCACGGAAATTACCTCCTGACAGAGCTCTGTCGTTATATAAAATTGACAGTTTCTTTTTATTTTGTGGTCACTTTATGCTTACAGCAGGCTGGCCTTGACCTTTACCACTACCTTGCGGATGGTCATGGGCTCCTTTACGGCACACTGGGGACGGTGGATATCGCTGGGATAGAACACGCAGAAGCAGCCGGGGCGGGACTGGATAAAGCCCTCATCTTCAACTTCCTTGTAGAAAATCAGGTCTTTCTCCTGGCTGTACTCGGCTATCTCATAGCTGTCCTTCAGGATGGTGAAGCCCAGGGCCTCCTCGCCAGTGACCACATACTGCACGTCCAGATACTCCTTGTGGGACTCTGGATTGCGCTGGGCAGCGGGCTCGGTGAGAGCGTCAAACACGTTGGCGTAAATGTCGTCCCCCTCTATCTTGTAGGTGCCTGGTTCCATAGCGGTAAAGTCGTGGCTCTTGAGAAACTCAACGGCCTTCTTTATGGCGGCGGGGTACTTCTTGTATTCATCAATGTTCACATTGGAAAATATCATGATTCAAATTCCTTTCTCTTCCATGGCGTGTACCATGTTTACAACAAATTCATGGCAGGGCACCTCAAGTCCGTACTTGTGTGCGGCCCGGACCACGGCACCGCTGATAGTGTTCACTTCCGTCTTTTTCCCGGAGCGAAGATCCGCTCTTATGGAGGTGCATCCCTGGGGATTATTCAGAGAAGTTAGGCGCACTCTCTCTTTCAGCTGTTCCTCGTCAAAGTCCATACCGGCGGCCCTGGACGTCAGCACAGCCTCATGGATGAGGCGGCAGGTCATATCCCAGGCGTGGGGGTTTGCGGCTATGTAACCCATGTCCACCTGCAATATTCCGGTGACGGCGCTGGGAGACACGTTGGTGAATAGCTTGTCCCATATCAGGTACTGTATATTGTCGTGTATCTTTACGTGGAAACCGCAGCTGTCAAAGGCCTCTTTCAGTCTGGGCAGGAAGCCCTCTTCATCTTCGGTGAGCATGCCCACATTGGTCCTGCCCTGACCGCCCCTGCGCACATGGGCAGGGCCCAGCACTGCACCGTTATCCTCAGTAGTGCCGATTATAATGCGCTCCGGCGGGGCAAATTTTCCCAGGATATCCTCATGGCCTGCGCCGTTCTGCAGGGTCATGAGCCTGGTCTCCGGCCCTATGAGTCCTGCGTTCTGGCTCAGAGCCGTTTCTGAGGCGGTGGCTTTTACAAAAAGTATCACCAGATCCATAGGGCCCAGCTCTGAGCTGTCGGTAACCGCTGTGGGGTGGTAGATGTTCACCTGGCCCAGTTCCTCAATCTTCAGGCCCCGGCTGTTTATCTCTTCCGTCAGGGTTTCTCTGGTGGCTATCAGGTATACCTCGTTTTTCAGGGACAGTCGTCCGCCGTAAATTGAGCCCATTGCTCCGGCTCCGATGACTGCTATCCTCATATTCCTCAGCATCCTTTCTGTCTGCTCATCAATGGCGCAAGGCGCACAGGGCTCCCCCGTCCCCGGCAGCCTGGAGGCTGCCGGGAGATTTTGCATTTTGTGCAGGCTGCTGCCTGGTCTTCAATGCCGGGTGGAGTCCTGAACGCCGGACTTTTTGCTGCTTGATTCTTTACTCGGAGAACTCGGCCAGTCCCTCAATTGCATAGGCACGGATGGGGCAGGAGTCAAGTCCGTAGATAGGCAGGGGGGAGTAGCTCATAAAGAATACCTTGCTGTTAAGTTTTTCCAGATTCTTGAGAACTTCCAGGAACACTATGTTCTCGGCCATGAGTATGTCGTGGAAGGGCTTGACGTCCTCATTGCAGTTCTCGATGGACACGCCGTCGCCAAAGCCCACGCACTTGACCTTGTGATCGCGGAACCAGATGGCGCTCTCTTCCCCAATGAGCAGGCGCTGGTCGACCTCGGTGTTGGTAGCGGGAGTGAAGGGGGGGATCTTATAGGAGGAGTCGATGAGCACTATGTCGCCTTCCTTGATAAGGCCCGCAGTAGCCCGATCCAGGTCAGCGGCGGTGATGTGGGCGCGGGGGGCGACGGTGTCCTTGAAGTCCACATAGATGGCCCGGCCCATAAAGGTGGTGAGAGGCAGCTCGGCAACACTGGGCCAGTTGTCATCGTGGTGATAGGGGCATTCACAGTGGGTGCCCAGGTGGCTGGTCAGGTCCATGATGGTGTGGAAGTCGGGGATAGGTCCGCCGGTGTTGAAACGGTAGAGGTGGCAGCGGCGGCTTTCAGTCTTGGGATCCAGGGGTTTGGTCAGGTCGACGACTCTCAGTCCGCCCATTTCATAAACAGCTTCCATGATAATTCCTCCATATTTTTTATATTCATTTTGCTCTTGTTCTTTTGACGATTACAGTTTACCAGTATACCGGTATACTGTCAATGTGGAATATTTCACAAGTTTTGCCATCTTTTTTTGAGCAGGCTATACAAAGTGCGTGCAGTACACCGGTATTCCGCTCTTGACAAAGCTATAAGAGGACAGTAAAATCAGGCTGTAACAAACTATCACGGCCCGGAGGTAACCGGGCTGCTCAGCGAGGATGAGCACGATGAAAGAAAAAAGTTTTTTGCAGCTTGACGCCTACAGTCATATTAAAGAGCGCATTCTCTCCGGCGAGCTCCAGCCGGATACACTCTATTCCGAGACCCGGCTCTCTGCAGAGCTGGGCATATCCCGTACTCCAGTGCGGGAGGCGCTCCAGTGCCTCAGCCAGGACGGCTATATTACCATAGTTCCCAGCCGCGGCTTCAAGATCCGCACTCTCAACGATACGGACATGGAGCAGTCTATCCAGGTCCGCTGCGCCATAGAGGGCTACTGTGCCTTTCTGGTCAGCAAGGAGATAAAGAGCCGCAAGGCTCAGCGTCTTTTGCGCCGCCTCCAGGAGCTGCTGGAGGATATGGAAGATGCCTCCCAGGCCGACGACGGCCACGAGTCCTTTATTGACGCCGACCACAAATTTCATCTGTGCCTGGTGGCCTATGCGGGCAACGACGAGTTCGACCAGCTCTTCCAGCGCCTCATGTACCTGATACGCCTCACTTCTCATCAGGCCCTGAATGTGCCCGGCCGAGTGGAAGGCACTCTGGAGGAGCACCGGCAATTTTACCAGGCTCTCAGTGCAGGCGACGCCGGCAGAGCCTACACTCTGCTAATACAACACCTGACAATGCCCATAAATCTCAAGGCGGCTCAAAACTGAGCCGTCTTTTCTTTTTGTTCTGTCCGCTTTACATAGATTTGATAATTACTCGATAGAAAATGTGATTTCCCACATCTATAATTTAAATAAAAGGTGCAGGGTCCGGCTAGGTTCCCTCAGCACTTAATCCAGATTTGGGAGCCTTGAATATGGACAAAAGGCGAATCATCAAGTTTTTTCCCCAGTCCGGGGACACTGCCGCGGAGGTAGGAAAGCTGATAAGTATCATGGGGCAGGACGGCTATCAGCTCATGTCTTTTACTCTCGCCCCATCTTCTGCTGCCACATTGGTTTTTGAGCGGTCAGCCGAAGCGGTAGGCTCTCTCTCCGCTGCCGGTAGCGGAGACGCCGCCGGAGCCTGAAATCAAAATGCAATACATTTAAAAAGAGCGGGGCTTGTGCCCCGCTCTTTTCGAGACTGTCAAAAAAGCCTCGCAGAGTTTTTTCGCCGCAGCGAAAAAATAAATTCAATCGTTTTCTGCGGCGACATGTGCGTCGC
>CALWWB010000091.1 GCA_944385175.1 uncultured Oscillospiraceae bacterium
TCCATGGGTACGCCTATGCCGTCGGCTATCATGGGCATATGCAGATGGATGCCGATGGACTTGGAGTGGACAGTGACCATTCCATCCTCGTCTATGTAGGCATAGCCGCAGTCCGGCTCCAGGTGCAGATGGGGCTGGCGGGAACAGTAGGAATGTATCTCCACCACGTTGGGAGCGGAGTCAAAGTCGAAGTCCGGCCCCTTGATACAGTTGGTTTCATAGTAGGCATTGGGAGTGCCGGGATGGATCTCAATGGCGTCCTCGGCGATGGCATCCATGGCGTTCATGTAGGCTGGCAGCTCCTCTATGTCCACCACCACCGCGTCTGCGGCAGCCCTGGCATGGGCCTCGGTATCCGCAGCCACTATGGCTATGGCGTCGCCAAACTGGAATATCTTCTCGTCGCAGAGTACAGGGCGGTCCCAGCCGTCGCACTTGTTGTTGAGGGGCAGCATAACCAGGCCGTTTATCCTGTTCTTGCCTCCGGCGGCCACGATGTCCTTGGCGGTGATGATCTTGGCCACGCCGGGCATTTTCTCGGCGGCGGAGGTATCCACGGATTTGATGAGGGCATGGCTCACCTTGGCCTGGACCAGAGCCAGACGCAGTGTGCCTTCGGGCATCTTCAGGGCATCGTCGGCGCCGAAGTCCCAGGTGCCGGTGACCTTCTGGGCGGCAGAGGGTCTGATGTACTTGGTGCCCACAATGGAGTCGCCGGTGGGTTTGAAAATCAGGTCCTCCTTGGTGATCTCGCCTCTGATGACTCTGGCGGCATCCATGACCGCATCCACCAGGGGCTTATAGCCGGTGCAGCGGCAGAGGTTGCGGTTCTTGTTGAACCAGTCCCTTACCTCCTCACGGGTGGGGGACGGGTTGTTGTCCAGCAGCACCTTGGCGCTGATAATGAAACCGGGCGAACAGAAGCCGCACTGGGCGCATCCGTGGGCCATCCAGGCCACCTGCAGGGGATGCATGTCGGATATGGTGCCCACGCCCTCTATGGTGGTGATCTGGGCGCCGTCTTTTACCTTGCCCATTTTCACGATGCAGGAGCGGGTCACTTTACCGTCCATTATCACGTTACAGGCACCGCAGTGGCCCTCGCCGCAGCCTATCTTGCATCCGGTGAGCAGCAGCCGCTCACGGAGCACCGAGGCCAGGGTTTCGCTCTCTTCCACCAGCAGCGTGCGGGTGACGCCGTTGATGACCAGGGTTTTCTTGACCATAATATTTCCTCCTTTTTTTGAAAAGATCTTCCGTATATATTTCTTTTGTATATTCCGCTTACCGTTTACTTGTGACTGCCACAGGGGTCCAGGTCAGGGCCGCCCCCCGTCAGGTCCTGCAGCCGCTCCAGCCCCCGGCCGGAGTAGAACACCAGCTGGGAAAAACTCCCGTCCAGATTCTCACCCCGGAGCACCAGAGTGTTGGCATTCTCATAATAGTCTATAGGCAAGGTGCGCCGGTACTGCTTTCCGGTGCGCTCGTCTATTACCTCCACCGTCACTTCCCTGGCGGAAATATCCAATACTGCATCTTCCATGGTATGACCTCTCGTGCAAATTAGACAACAAATTTATGTGCTTCCTCAAGTTCATTGTACTCTGTGCCCCATTCACATTTCAACTTACAACCAAATACAATTCGCCGAAATTGCACCCATTCCATTTAGTAAAAACCTCCAAAGGAAATACCTTATTTTGCAGCATTTTCCGCTAAGCATTCCCACTTGCTGTTTTCTTGATCCGGAAATGCCGAATCCAGACGGAAAAAGGCCGGGGAAAAATTGTCCCCGGCCCCGTGAATAATATTCAAATCCGTGTTTTTTACATAAAGCGCTCAAAATACTGGGCAATGCTCTCCTTCAGGCGTTGGCGTGTACTGTTCATTTCTTCTTTCATTTCTTCCTTAAGCTCTCTGTATTCCTGCCTCAGCTCCAGCATTTTGCTCCTCTGCTTTTCCGCCAGCTCATCCCAAGACTCCATACTTTTGGACATGGCACGGATAAAATCGTCGCTGAGCCGCTCATGCTGAGAGTAGAGACCCCTGCGGTAATTTTCCAGCACTGTCTCGTAGCGGCAGCAGGCTTTATCCACGGCAGCTTCCCAGGAGATGTAGAGCCGCTGCTGGGCCTGCAGTCCCACCCGCTTAACCGTGTTTGGGCAGCGGCACAGAGTCTCCAGTTTTTCCGCCATGGAAGCGCTGTTTTCCTCAATGAGAAAGCCTGTCTCCCCGTCATCCACATCCTCTGCAGCACAGCTTCCCCGCACCAGCACACTGGCCAGGGCGCAGGCCGCCGCCTCCCTTACCACCAGGCCGTTGGTGTCAAAGGTGGAGGGGAAGAGGAAGAGATCTGCCCGGCAGTACCAGGCCCGGATAAGATTGCGGTCATGGATGGCAGGGCTGAAAAAGACTCTTCCGTCCAGGCCAAGGGACGCACTGTAATCCACTATTTCGTCCCGGTCGGCCCCGCCTCCCACAAAGACCATTCTAAAATCCCGGCCGCTGTCCGAAAGTTCTTTCAGTGCGTCCAAGATGATACGTATACCCTTGTACCACATCATCCGCCCTACAAACAGGAACAGCGGCACTGTCTCCGGCAGGTCGTAGCCACGGCAAGCTTCAGCTATGAGCCCGTCCTCTACTCTACCCTGGGGCAGATCCACACCGTTGGGCATGATGACGTAGTCACCTTTGTAACCCAGAGAGCGCAGGTTCTCTCCTGCTCCATAACTCACGGTCCACACCTCGTCGCAGGCGGAGATATTTTCCACCAGCATCCGTTTGGCCTCCTCCTGCAAAAGTTTGCTGCTGATGGCCTTGGCGATATCTATATCAAACTTTGTGTGATAGGTCATAATCAATGGGGCATCTATCCTCTCCCGCAGCAGACGGGAGAGAAGGGTGGAGCTTATGGGGCAGTGGCTATGGATGATATTGAAGTTTCTCCCGTCCAGCTGCCTCTGTATTTCCGGGGAAAAGGGCATACCCGCTCTGTATCCCACAAGCCGGGTAGTATCAAGGCTGGGATAGCGGCACACCGGGAAGTTGAAAACCGAGTCGTCCGCCTGGGGATTTGCCGGGGCCACCACTGCGGCAGAGCCTCGCCCCTCATTAATTATTCGGGCATAATTGACCACGGCATTGGCCACTCCGTCAATATCCGGCGGGAAGGAGTCATTAACAAGGCAGACATTCAGCTTTTCCATTTCATTGCCTCCTTTGGCTTTATACTCTATAATTATAAGGGGTAAATTATACAATTTCAAGTCGCAGGGACAGATTGACAATCCCGCCTCCCGGTGTTACCATCATATAAACCGCTTTACATGGCCTGGTAAATATGGCCCTGAATCTCTATGCAGGAGGGAAAATTGATGTTTAAATTTAACCACTACAACTTTAATGTACTGGATCTGGAGCGCAGTCTGAAATTCTACGACGAGGCCCTGGGACTCAAGCCCGTCCGTGAGAAGCTGGCCGCAGACGGCAGTTACAAGCTTGTGTTTCTCGGCGATGGAGAGAGTGACTTCACCCTGGAGTTGACCTGGCTCAAGGACAGGAGCAAGGCTTATGACCTGGGTGAAGGCGAATATCATCTGGCATTTACCGCCCAGGATATGGATGCCGCCCATGCAAAGCATGAGGCCCTGGGCTGTATCTGCTTTGAAAACCATGACATGGGCATTTACTTTATCGAGGACCCCGACGGCTACTGGATAGAAATTATTCCCGGCAAATAAAGCACACTGTTTTTAAAGGAGGGGATGCCAATGCAGGATTTGCTTATAGTCGTGGACATGCAGAACGACTTCATCGACGGTGCCCTGGGCACAAGGGAAGCCCAGGCTATCGTGGACAAAGTAAAAGAAAAGATACTTGATTTCAAAGGCCCTGTAATATTCACCAGGGATACCCACGGAGAAAACTACATGGAGACCCAGGAGGGCAAGAATCTCCCGGTGCCCCACTGCATAAAAGGCACCGATGGCTGGCAGATACGTCCGGAGCTGGACGCCCTGCGGAAGACCCGGCCGGTGGACAAGCCGGGCTTCGGCTCCGTGGAGCTTGGGCGTATGCTGCTGGATATGAACGCCGAGGAGGCTATCGGCTCCGTGACCCTCATCGGGCTTTGCACCGACGTGTGCGTAATCTCCAACGCTCTGATAATCAAAGCCTTTCTGCCGGAGGTACCGGTGAAGGTGGATGCCTCCTGCTGCGCCGGTATAAGCCCCCAGAGCCACGACAATGCTCTTTCCGCCATGGCCATGTGCCAGGTGGAGATACTGAACAGTCAGAAGGAGGCTTAAATGGAAGACCTGAAGCTGAGAAAGAAGAACCTTATAATGTTCCCTCTGGGTACCGTTGGACGGGACATGGTATACAATCTGTTCACCAGTCAACTTTTGACCTTCGTTCTCTTTACCCGCTTCCTCACCGCCGCCCAGCTCTCCGCCATTACTGCCATCATGGTGGCTGCCAGGGTCTTCGACGCCCTGAACGACCCAATCATGGGCAACATAATTGAGCGTACCCGCACCCGCTACGGCAAGTTCAAGCCCTGGCTGGTCATCGGTATACTCTTCACCTCTGTGGTGGTGTACCTGATGTTCAACACGAAGCTCCAGGGCTGGGCCTTTGTGTGGTTTTTCGGCGTGATGTACTTTATGTACTCCATCGCCTACACCATGCACGATATCTCCTACTGGGGCATGGTGCCCGCCCTCAGCTCCGACGCCAACGCCCGCAACCAGTTCACCGCCCGGGCCACCCTCTTTGCCGGCATAGGCGGCACCTCCGCCTCAATACTAATCCCAATGCTCACCGCCGGCTCCCTCACCATAGGGGGCAGCGCCTCGGTGGCCTACGGCCGCATCGCCCTGGCGGTGGCCATACTTGCGCCGCTGTTCCTCTGCTTCACCATTTTCGGAGCCCGGGAGCGCCGGGACGACATGCAGGAAAAGGCGCCCCCCATCAGTCTGAAGAAGATATTCACCACCATTTTCTCCAACGACCAGTTGCTGTGGGTTTCCCTCATTTTCCTCATCCAGCAGCTGGGCAACAATCTGGTGCTGGGGGGCATCGGCTCCACCTATATCTATTTTGAGTTCGGCTATACCGGCGGACTATATTCCCTCTTTACCACCGTGGGCATGTCCGCCACCGCCTTCCTTATGATATTCTATCCCGCCATATCACGGCACATCACCAGGAAAAAACTCATGGGCCTGATGATGCTCATATCCTCCCTGGGCTATGTGCTCATGTTCCTGCCCGGACTGCTGCTGCCCTCAGGCATGGTTAAGTTCATCTTTATCGTAGTCGGATATATGCTCTCCAACTTCGGTCAATACTGCTACTACCTGATAATGATGATATCCATTATCAACACCGTTGAGTACAATGAATACAAGACTGGCTCCAGAGACGAGGCCATCATTGCCTCCCTGCGGCCCTTCATCACCAAGCTCAGTTCCGCCCTTGTGGTGGCCGTCACTTCCTTCACCTATATTATTCTTGGGGTAACCGACTTTACCAACCGCATCTCCACTCTGGAGCAGAGCTGCACCCAGGGCCTTATCAGCGAGAGCGAGAAGCTCAGCCAGATAGGCACGGTACTTCAGGGTGTCCAGTCCGTCCAGAGTGCCGGGCTGCTCATCGCCATGACCCTCCTCCCCTGGCTGCTGATGTTCCTGTCTTATATTCTGTACAAGAGGCACTACAAGCTGGACGAGAATGAGTACGAGCGTATCTGCGGAGAAATCGAAAGCCGCAGAAAGGCCGGGGCCGAAGCATGAGCCTGACCCGTCTTGCCCTGGCCTTTGCCGCCCCCATACCCAAGATTGAGAGCTTCCGGCGCTACCTCTTCATAGGGCCCCACCCCGACGACATTGAGATCGGCGCCGGGGCCACGGCGGCAAAGCTTGCCGCCTCCGGCAAGGAGCTCTGTTTTCTCATCTGCACCGACGGACGCTACGGAGACGGTGCGGCTCCAAAAGGGCTGAGCCGGGAGGAGCTGGTGGAGCTGCGCAAGGAGGAGAGCCGCAGGTCCGCCGCAGTTCTGGGTGTTCGTGACCTGCGCTTCCTCGGCCTCTCCGACGGCGGCTTCTATGAGGATATAGAGCTGCTGGAGGGCATAGCCTCGGTCATTGGGGACTTCAAGCCCGACTGCGTCTTTGCCCCTGACCCCTGGGTGAGCAGTGAGTGCCATGAGGACCATCTCCGCTGCGGCCGTGCCGCCCGGCAGCTTGGCTGCTTTGCCCCCTACTCCGGGATAATGGAGCGCCTGGGAGCCTCCGCTGCCCCGGTGAAGGCCCTGTGCTATTACATGACGGCAAAGCCCACAGCCTATGTGAAAACCAAGGGCTTTACTGAAAAGCAGCTGGAATCCATATTTGGCTGCCATCTGTCTCAATTTCCCAAGGGTTCCGGTGAGGCCAAGTCTATAGCCCTTTACCTGAAGCTGCGCTCGGCTGACATGGGGCTGCGCTGCCTCTCCACCGCCGCAGAGGGCTTTCGCGCCCTGGGTTCGATACATATGCACTGCCTCCCGGAGGCAGGCAAGTAAAGCCTTTCAAAGTGTATTGCAAAAAAACATATCCCAAAATCAGCGGCAGGGTCTCCCCTGCCGCTGATTTTATATATGCACCTTTCAGGCAATACTTTTCATGCGGCAACCATATGCAACCCCAGGTTGCGCTGCTTCAAGCCGATGATGCTTGCCCGTCAGGCTGTCTTTTGCTATAATAAATCCAGCTCTAAAGCAAGGAGAATGGACATATGAAACTATCTGAAAAAATCTATACCTGCCGCAAAAAGGCGGGCTGGTCCCAGGAGGAGCTGGCCTCTCGCCTGGGTGTATCCCGCCAGGCAGTGAGCAAGTGGGAAACCGGAGAGGCGGAGCCGGAACTGGGCAAACTCAAGCTGCTCTCCCAGGTCTTTGAAGTGAGCATAGACTGGCTGCTGTCGGAGGATGCGGGAGAGTCTCCATCAGACGGCAGCCAATCCCAGCCCAGGCCGGAGCTGTTGGAGCAGCTGCCCGGTATAGTCGGCAGGCTCTTTCGCCGCTACGGCTATCTGGCGGGGGTGTATGTCATCATTTCCGGCCTGGGCATAAGCCTGGTGGGCTTTCTGGCCAGATATATCTCCAGGCGCATGTTCAGCGGTTTTGACCTGGGCTACGGCTCCATGGGCATGTTTGACAGCAGCTTTGGTCCCTCGCTGGAGAGCCTTGCCGTCAACAATCCGGTGTACATCATGGGCGGCGCCATCATGGTAATCGGGATCGTCATAGTAATAGCGGGCATAGCTTTGGCAGTATATCTGAAAAAACAGAGCAGAAAGTAGACCAATTGGCAAAATCTATTTAACAGTTCTGTCAGAGATTGTAGAAAAAGCCTCGCAGAGTTTTTTCGCCACAGCGAAAAAATAATTTTAATCGTTTTATGCGGCGACATGTGCGTCGCAGAAAACACTTCTCACAATTATACCGAATCAAAGCCCAGTGAAGGCGGGCTTGATTCCGGAAGGAGCTGCAACGGAATGGATGAGAAGTGGCGGCTGACCCTGTGGGCCGCCGCTGCGAAGGATATGGACTTTGCAGCAACGAAGCGAAGTGCACTCTTTTTTGACGAAGAAGGCTAATCCTTCTTCGTCAAGCTAGGCAGAACCTATTTAACAGTTCTGCCATTCTTTGTTTATTGCGGCCGGGTTCGGCCTGTGGTATCATAGTACCATGGAAATCAGAGAGAAAAAAACTTATGGCCTCAAGGCCCTATTCAAAATATGTCCCTTCGCCCACGGCGCCGCCCTGCTGGGGGCGGCGCTGCTGGCCCTGCATCTGCTGACCCGAGGCAACAGAGCTTTCACCGAAAAGCTTGTGGAGGACTACATACACCCCTTTCACCTTTGGTTGGCCGGGCTTTGTGCAGGCCCGGGCAAAGTCGCCATGGCCGAAGTACTCATATGGGTTTTCGTCCTGCTTATAGCCGGACTAGTGATATTCCGCCTGGCCGGCATGTTCTGTCCTGGCCGACGGCTCCGCAATCTCTACGCCCTGGCTATGACCCTGCTCTCGGCCGTGCTGCTGGTGTACTCCGGTTACAGCCTGCTCTGGGGCAGCTATTACTATGCGGATAATTTTGCCGTCGACGGCGGCTTTGAGCAGCGGGATATATCCGTGAGTGAGCTTGAGACGGTGACAAAGTATTTTGCCGCCCTGCTGAATGAATATGGGGAACAGGTAAATCGGGATGACAACGGCTTTTACAGTGTAGATAAGGCAGATATCATTGATCGCTCGGCGAATATCTACCAAAACACGGAGCAGCTCCACCCCAGCCTTGCCGGGCCTGATCTGCCTGTGAAAGGCATAGTCTCCTCCCGACTTTTGAGCTACATGGATTACACCGGTTTTTTCTTTCCTTTCACCGGGGAGGCCTGCGTGAACACAGACTTTCCTCCCAGTCTGTTCCCGTCTACCGTAGCTCATGAGCTGGCCCACCAGCGCCGGGTGGCCCGGGAACAGGACGCAAACTTTGCCGCCGTGCTCTCTTGTATGGAGTCTGGCGACTTGGACTACGGCTATTCCGGTTGCCTGCTGGCCTACACCTATCTGGGCAACGCCCTGTATGACGCCGCCTACAGCCGCTGGGAGGCGGTGTATGAGAGCCTAAACGCCCCTGTGCTGCTGGACATGGCCCTGAATCGGGCATATTGGGATCAGTTTGAAACGGCAGTACAGACGGTATCAAATACTTTTCACGAGGGCCTGCTGCAAAGCTACGACCAGGAGCTCGGTCTCAAAAGCTACGGGGCCTGCGTTGATATGCTGGTGTGCTACTATCTGCCGCAGGCACTGGAATATTTGGCAGAAATTCAATAAATATTGGAAAAATAATTCTTGACAAATCTCAAAAAGCATGTATAATAGCTCTTGCGTTTAGCGGGATTGTGTAAAGGTAGCACAGCGGACTCTGACTCCGTATGTGAGGGTTCGAATCCTTCTCCCGCTGCCAGGATATCACCTGAAATCTTCGGATTTCAGGTGATTTTTTTGTTTTTACTAGGATATCCGCTTAAAAAGTTCCTTGTTTAAAGGCTTGACCCTTATTCTGACCCTTTAAGCATTGACAACGGATGTCTTTTTCCCCAGGGCGTCGGTTATTTTCGTCAGCCGGTCTGCGGCGTCGTAGCTGTAGCGGCTGGTATTTCCCAGACCGTCGGTGACGGCGGTGATGTTCCCCGCCTTGTCGTAGATGTAGGAAGTCTCCGTACCGGCGGCATCCGTCTGGGAAACAAGCCTGCCCGACAGGTCATAGGCAAAGCTGGTGCTGCTTCCCTCAGGCCCTACTATCTCCGTCACGTTGCCCATCTCATCATAGCGCATTTCTGCGCTCTGTTCAATCTAAGATAATAATAAAATGCCCAGCTAGGGCGGTTTTCCCGCCCTAGCTGGGGAGCGTTTTGACAAGTGGTAAGCATTCCGATTACCATATGTCGGAGCAAGAGCTTTGGATGCGCTATCCATTATTTATATCTGCTTCCTGGATAGTATTCGATGGATGTTACGATATCATTTTCATCATAGGTGAAATTTAGACTGTAAATGTCAATGAAAAAGTGAGCCAGGCGCTCATGAATTTTTGAGCCACCAACGCTCATGAAAAAGTGAGCCAC
>CALWWB010000092.1 GCA_944385175.1 uncultured Oscillospiraceae bacterium
CAACAGCCTCCCTATGAGGCCTCTTGGCTGGCGCTCTCCCTTAGAGTTCACTGTCCAATATGTTTGACAATCCTACAATTTAAATTATATAGGCGGTGATAACTGTGGATTACTACGATATCGGGCAGAGGATACGTGCCCTGCGCCGGGAGAGGAAGCTCTCCCAGGAGCAGCTGGCGGAAAAAGTTTGGATCTCTACCACACACATGAGCCATATAGAAAACAGCAGCACAAAGCTTAGCCTGCCCGTGCTGGTGGATCTGGCGGCAGCTTTGGATGTGAGCGCGAATGAGCTCCTATCCGGCCAGAGCAGCCAGGGCCGCAGTGCCGGCTATGAGCAGGTCAAAGAGATTCTGAACGGCTGCTCTGAAAGGCAGATTAGGATAATAACCGAAATAATCAAAAGCGCAAAAGCTGCTTTGGACAAATACCAATAAAAATTCCGGGATGTTTACAGTTCATTAACTTGACTTTGAAAGAGGAACGTGTTAGTCTGTATAAGGATACATTTGGCTGCTTGCCTGATGGCTGTCCCACAAGGGATGGCCGTGGGCTGAGCGGCTTTATTTTTTGGAACTTATTGACTATGGAAATAAAGAAAGGATGTACTGCAAATGACTCATTATGACGTGATAATCGTAGGCGCAGGACCAGGAGGCATCTTCACCGCCTATGAGTTGGCCAAGGCCGACAGGGAAATGAAGGTGGCGGTCTTTGAACTGGGCATGCCCCTGGACAAGAGAAAGTGTCCCATTGACGGCAAGAAAATCAAATCCTGCGTAAAATGCCCTACCTGTGCCATAATGAGCGGCTTCGGCGGCGCCGGAGCTTTCTCCGACGGCAAATACAACATCACCAACCAGTTCGGCGGCACTCTCTACGAGTACGTAGGCAAGCAGCGGGCCATAGACCTGATGCGCTATGTGGATCAGATAAACCTGGATCACGGCGGCGAAGGCACCAAGCTCTATTCCACAGCCAACACCAAGATTAAGCGTACCTGCCTGGAGAACGGCCTGCACCTGCTGGATGCCCAGGTGAGGCATCTGGGCACCGACATAAATTATGTGGTGCTGGAGAACCTGTACAACGAGCTGAAAGACAAGGTGGAATTCCACTTCAATTCTGCCGTCACCGGTGTGGAAAAGACCGATGAAGGCTATGTGGTCCGTGTGGGAAAGGAGAGCTACAGCTGTGAGCGCTGTGTAATCTCCGTAGGCCGCAGCGGCAGCAAGTGGATGGAGAGTGTCTGTGAAAGCCTGGACATCCCAACCCGCTCCAACCGTGTGGATATAGGCGTGCGTGTGGAGCTGCCTGCCGAGGTCTTCTCCCACCTGACCGATGAGCTTTACGAGAGCAAGATCGTCTACCGCACCGAGAAATTTGAGGATTTGGTGCGCACCTTCTGCATGAACCCCCACGGGGTGGTGGTTAATGAGAACACTAACGGCATTGTCACCGTCAACGGCCACAGCTACGAGGATAAGAGCAAGCATACCGAGAACACCAACTTTGCCCTGCTGGTGTCCAAGCATCTATCCGAGCCCTTCAAAGACTCCAACGGCTACGGCGAGAGCATAGCCCGCCTGTCCAACATGCTGGGAGGCGGAGTCATGGTCCAGCGCTTCGGCGACTTGGTGAGAGGCAGGCGCAGTACCGTGCGCCGCATAGAGGAAAGCTTTGTCACTCCCACCCTGGCGGCCACTCCCGGCGATCTGAGCCTGGTCATCCCCAAGCGTATCCTGGACGGCATAATCGAGATGATCTATGCTCTGGACAAGATAGCCCCGGGTACCGCCAACGACGACACGCTGCTCTATGGCGTAGAGGTGAAGTTCTACAATATGGAAGTGGAAATAGACAACAACCTGGAGACCAGCAGCCCCGGCCTCTTTGTCATAGGCGACTGCTCCGGCGTTACCCACTCTCTGTCCCACGCTTCCGCCAGCGGAGTACATGTGGCTAGGCATATCCTGGGCATTCAGGACTGAGCTTCTTCCCTTGATTTCTGCACCCAGGGGTGCTAGAATACCTTAATCTAAGCCGTGCAGAGCCGCCGGTCAGTCCGGCGGCTCTGCTATCCCGGCGCAATCTTTCCCAGGAGGACTGCAATGTCAAAGGTCAAAGGTCAGAACTATATGCACGGCGCAGCCATATTAGCCGTGGGCGTGGTGATAATGAAGATACTGGGATTCATTTATAAGATCCCGCTGGGCAACATCCTGGGGGACGAGGGCTTCTCCATGTTCACCAGCGCCTACAATATTTATTATGTATTCTTTACTCTGGCGACAGCGGGCCTGCCCGTGGCTTTGTCCCGCCTGGTGGCAGAGGCCGACGCCAACGGCCGGGACAAGCAGGAGGAAAAGACTTTCCGGGTGGCGCTGCTGACTTTCTTCGTCATAGGTACGGTCTTTGCCCTTATTCTCTATCTCTTCCCAAACTGGCTGGCGGACAACTATCTGGAGAACCCTGACGCCGCCCCCAGCATAAGGGCTATGGCCCCCTCCATCCTGCTGGTGTGCCTTGTGTCTGCCTACAGGGGTTATTGCCAGGGCAACGGCAACATGCTGCCTACCACAGTGGACGAGGTGCTGGAGGTGCTCTTCAAGGTCATCTCCGGTCTTATACTGTCGGCTGTGATAATAAACATGGGCCTGGGTCTGCCCGCCGCTTCCGCCGGAGCCATCTTTGGTGTGTCTATTGGTTCCGTGGTGTCTTTGGGGTATATGATAATCTACAAGCGGCGAAACTATGACGTGCTTGCGGCCCCCTATACCGGAGGCCGGGCTCCCAACGACATCCCGGAGGATGACGACGAGATGGACAGCGCGCTGACTATCGTGAGGAAAATTCTCACGATAGGGATACCCATTGCTTTCGGCGCCTGCATCATGGCCATTCTCAATTCTGTGGACTCCAAGCTCTGCATGAACAGGCTCCAGACTGCCGCAGGCTTTTCCTATCTGGAGGCAAAGGTGCTGTACGGTGTTTACGGCAAGGCCCAGACTCTGTTCAATCTCCCGGCCGCTTTTATAACACCTCTCACCATATCTATCGTGCCTGCCATCTCCGCCGCTATAGCCCGGGGAAACCGGGGGGAGGCCATGAAGACTGCGGAGGATTCCATGCGCATATCTGCCGCCATTGCTTTGCCCATGGGCGTGGGCCTGGCGGTGCTCAGCCATCCTATCATGAATATACTCTACCCCAACAGCAATGAGGCGGGGCCGGGCCTGCTCAGCGTTATGGGCGTAGCCTCCTTCTTTGTATGCCTGGTGCTGATGGAAAACGCCGTGCTGCAAGCTTCCGGCAAGGAAAAGCTGACTATGATAACCCTTATAAGCGGCGGACTCATCAAGATAGCCGTCAACTGGTTTTTGGTGGCCCAGCGGCCTATCAATATCTACGGCGCCCCGGTGGGCACTCTGGTAAGCTATTTCTTTATGGCGGCGCTGGATTTTGTGTTCATGTGTGTCACTCTCAGGGAGAGGCCCAAGGCTCTGAAAGTTTTTGCCGGGCCTTTGGGAGCCAGCCTGCTCATGGGAGCTTCCGCCTGGGCAATATATGGCCTGGCGGGGCGCTTTATTGGAACCGACAGCTATTTAAATATGCTGCTGTCCATGGCTCTGGCCATAGTGGTGGCGGTGCTGGTTTATACCGTCAGTGTGATTACCATGAGAGTCATTACTAAAGAGGACATGAGTCTAATACCCGGTGGGGCAAAAGTCGCAAAATTATTGCATATGCGCTAAAAAATTTTGGATTTATACAATTTATACTTGATTAACAGGCCGGATTGTGGTAAATTCTATGCGTTGCCTTTCCGTAGGCCGAAAGATAATGAGTATTCTGCCTGATTTTCGGGCAGACTCATCATAAATGCGGTAATGGCCGCACAATACATTAGGAGGTTTTTAACTATGAATAAGGCAGATCTGGTTGCAGCAGTTGCTGAGAAGGCCGGCATTTCCAAGAAGGACAGCGAGAAGGCCGTCAACGCTGCTTTCGATGCCATCACTGAAGCCCTGGTTGCCGGTGACAAGGTGCAGCTGGTGGGCTTCGGCGCTTTTGAGACCAAGGAGCGCGGCGCCCGCGTGGGCCGCAACCCCAAGACCAAGGAAGAAATCCAGATCCCTGCCAGCCGTGTCCCCGGATTCAAGGCCGGCAAGGCTCTCAAGGACGCAGTGGCAAAGTAATTTGAAAAGCAATAGAAAAAACGGCCGTCTTTTTTGACGGCCGTTTTTACATATTGGAAAAACGAGGGAGGCATAAAAATGAGGCTTGACAAATACCTTAAGGTATCCCGGCTTATAAAGCGCCGCAGCGTAGCTAACGAGGCCTGCGACGGTGAACGAGTCAGCGTCAATGGGCGTCAGGTCAAGGCCAGCTACCAGGTGAAACTTGGGGACGTGATAGAAATAGGCTTCGGCCAGCGCACGCTGAAAGTGGAAGTCACCCAGATAAGCGAGACAGTCTCTAAGGCCGACGCCCCGGCCATGTACAGGGAAATCGAATAAAAAAACACTGAGGCAGCCTTAAAAAACGGCAGGCCTCAGTGCTTTTTTATGAGCTTATATGTAAATCAGATGATATACTTCTTCAGCTGTTCAGGTACGGTTTCGGGATCGACGGAGATGCTTATCACGAAGTCGATGTTCTCACTGGCGGCAAATTTGTCCAGCCAGGAAATGAAAGTGCACAGAGCCTCGGGAGACTTGTCCCCAACCAGCTTGTAAAAGTTATCAATGAAGAAATGGGTTATGTCATAGTTGCCGGCGTGGATGCCGCAGATAAGCCCTTTCAGAAACTCGTAACTGCCTATATCGTAGGTGCCGGCATCTATGAGGCGAGCCTGATAGGGAATGTCGTAGGTAAGCTTGCGCTCTTTTTCTATGCAGACCACATCGCCGTGGCCGTCGCTTACAGCCTGACATACCATGTCTACCAGCTTCTTAGTCTTTCCGGACCCTTTCAGACCCATGATTAAACTGACCATGATGATCACGCTCCTTTATTTTTTGCAGAATATCCACGTACTGATGTTTAATCACTATTAGATTACCATGTTTGCCCGAAAGGTGCAAGCAGAATCGAAGGGTAATATTCAACAAAATTTACAAAACAGATACAGCCACAGCTTTTTTGACCAATTGGTCGATAGTTCCTTGACGCAGGGGGAATAATGTGCTAACATTTTATCATAATGCAAGGAGCCGTATGTGCACCTTGCACAGGGAAACAAGATTTAAACAAGAGAGGTGTAACGCTTGAAAGACCTAAAGCATCTTATTTATTTTGAGAATCTGCTTCAGGATGCGCACAACGAGCTGGTCACCCAGGCTGTGGCGGAGGGTAAGCACGCGCTGGGTTACAACTGTTACTACATACCCGAAACCCTGCTTAACCTGCCGGGCTGTTTTTCCAGCCGCCTGAGGGCTCCCCGCTGCGTGTCAACCGACATTGCCAGCTATTACATGACCACCAGGAACTGTCCCTATGTGCGTTCCATTCTGGAGCGGGCCATCGAAGGCGGCTACAACTATCTGGAGGCCCTTTTCGGCGCTGAGGGCTGCGCAGCCATGGAGCGTATGGAAGAGCACTTTGTGCTTATCCATCCTGTGAAGAACGAGAAGTTTTTCTCCACCATCATCGATCCCCCCATGAAAGGGGACGAGAACAACCTGAACTACTATAAGGCCCAGCTGAAACTGAAAGTGGTGGACAAGCTGAGAGATGAGCTGGGCGTGGACGTGTCCGAGGAGGCCATGCTCAAGGCCATAGAGGATCACAACCGCATTTCCGGCATAATCACCGAGATAGGCAATCTGCGCAAGCTGGACAATCCCCCCATCACTGGATATGAATTCCACGTCATTCAGCTGGTGAGCCAGGTCTGCCCACACTATCTGATAATCCCCTATCTGGAGGAAACATTGGAAGAGCTGCGTACCAGGGAGCCGGAACCCAAGTTCCCCTTCCGGGCCAGAGTGGCTCTGGTGGGTTCGGAGATAGACGATCCGGACTTTACCAAGCTTATTGAGAGCTGCGGTGCCATGGTGGTGGCCGACCGCTACTGCTTCGGCAGCTTCCCCAGCCGGGAGCAGATAGAGATAGGGGAGGGCGAGAGCGCCTTTGACGCCATCTGCCGCCACTATCTCCACTGGAACCAGTGCGCCCGGTTTATGGACGGGGGCAAGATAGACCAGCGCCACAGCGAGGTGCTGCGCCTTGTGAAGGATTTCAAGGCCGACGGCATCATCTACGAGAACATGAAGTTCTGCGAGTTCTGGAGCTATGAGAAGGTGTTGGCAAACCACATCTTCACCAACGAGCTGCATATCCCCTGCTGCACTATAGAGAAGGAATATGCCCTGGGGGCAGTGGGGCAGCTTCGTACACGCTTCCAGGCGTTTATAGAATCTCTGGAAATCAAGAGCATTCAGGGAGGCAAGTGACATGAAACTTACCGATAAACTGATAAAAGCCGTTGACAAAAAGCTGGAGCGCTTTGACCCCATGTGGCAGTCTGAGCACGGGGTGGGCGGCCTGCGTTCCCGATACTATGACAAGACCGGTGTAGCCAAATACCGGGAGTGGCGCGGTGTGAAGGACACCTTTTATGACTACAGCCAGTGGCTGAAAAATCTCATGAGCATGGGTATGATGGTGGGCTCTGCCCCCCTGGCCTGCCTGAAGGGCTTCTGGGAGTATCGCTGGATGGGTTCATACCTGGGTACCTTCATGTTCATTGACCGGCTCTTTGAGGGCTACCGGGGATATGAGCTGCGCATTGCCCATATGAACATGCACGCCATAGTCCAGAGCCTTACCAAGAAGATCGCTCTGGTGCTGGCCAATGACCGGCGCTTTGGCGGCGGCCCCCTCACCGACAGGATGGTGCCTATGGACGAGGTGCTGCCTCCCCTGTTCATGGCGGGTTTCAAAGACCTGATACCTGTTCCTCTCCAGACCCTGCCGGAGTTTATAATATGCGATATCGACCAGCACATCGAGCCCTATTATATCGACGTTGCCGAGTCTTACGGACTGCCTGCGGACGTGTGCTCCCGCTGCGCCGCCGAGACCGGCGTCACCATAGACGACGCCTTCCCCATCTTCGGCAAGGGCTTTTTGTCCACCAATATGCCCTGTAACGCCTCGGAGGCTACCTCCATGTTCCAGCGCCGCCGGGTGAATCTGCCCTACCAGCCGGTGACCATGGCCATGATACACAACGAGCCCGGCGCCCACCCCTATTCCACCCAGGAGCTGAAAAACGCCATAGCCTTCATCGAAAAGGAGTACGGCGTGAAATACGACTGGGAGGCTCTCTTTGAGCGGGCAAAACATATGAATGAGCAGAACACCATTGAGCTGGAGAAGTGGGACTACTTCAAGACCCCCTACTCCGCCTTGGTGGGCATTGCCGAGACCCTGTACCGCCTGTATTCCTGGGCCTCCGTAAACGGCCAGGAGGACTACTTCACCAAGACCGACCGGAAGGTCATTGCCATCATGCGCAAGGCCTATGAGGAGAAGTACCAGCCCTTCTCCGGCAAGACCCGGCACAGGGCCTTCCTGTGGGGCCCCTCCGCCGTGTACTATACCGACTTCCCCACCTGGATACAAAACTGCTGGGGCATCAATATAGTGCTGAACATGGACTCCACCATGGGCCACAACATGATAAGCACCACCGACCCGGAGCAGGCCATAAAGGATCTGGCTCTGTTCTCGGAAAAGGGCGTCATGCGCCACCACGCCGTGGGCGGCTGGGACAACGTGAACGCCGTGTGGGAGTGGGCCAAGAACTTCAATTGCGATATGGTGCTGTGCAACGACAACGTGGCCTGCAAAGGCATGAACGGTGTCCACGCCCTGCTGGAGGAGCAGGCCAGGGATCTGGGCTTCCACTTCATATTCATCGAGCACGACCTGGAGGACAGCCGCACCGTCTCTCGCCAGGATATGAGGAAGTGCGTCAATAACTATATGTCTGTGGTGCTGAATGAGCAGCCCCTTGACCCCACCATCGTGGAGTTCGACGACTCCGAGGCATACTGAGAAAGGCGGAAACATAAATGAAGAAAGTGTTCAAGTTCCTGTTAAAGTTCCTGGGCAAGCTGGCCCTGGTGGGGCTGATTGGTTTTGCGGTGACTTTCGTCATCTACATGGCCAATGCGGAGAATAAGCTGATCTATTATGTGGTGCGCCCGCTGCTGAACAAGCATTACGATGCCCAGGTGAGGGATAGAAGGATCTGATATCCTCAGCCTTAAGCCCGAAATTCCTGAAAGAAAACCGGGGCATCCGACTTTTGCCGGATGCCCTTTGGTTTTGTGTGCTGTAAAAGGGGAACAGAAAAGGAGATGCTTCCGGTTCTATGATGAGAAAAATCTGTACATTTCTGCTGACTTTGTGTGCCTGCCTGCTGACCGCCTGCGGAGGGACAGGGGAGGCCACCGGCAGGGTCGTTGCCATGGATGTCCGGGATGGCGAGGGATTGGTCAGCTTTACCGTGGAGACGGAGAAGGGTGAACAGATCGCTCTGGAGCTGACGGAGGGCACCCATATTTTCTCCTTTATTGAGGGACTGGATGAAGACCGCTTCAGAGAAGGCGAACTGACAGACACGGCGGTGTGGGCGGAATATAACAGGGCAGGCAGAACCGTGAAAGCCGAAAATGGGGAAAAGACGAGAATTTACCCGGCTGAGCACCTGGAAATATGCGGCATTCTCAGCCCGGAGACGGTGAGCCTTGACCGGGAGACGGCTGCAAATATATGGCAGTACTATAACTGCAAAGTCTATACCCTGCCTGACGGAACACCGCTGCTGAAGGTCAAAAACCCCATAGGGCCGGAGAATGTCTCCGTGGGCGGGACAGAGAATTTCCACGGCCTGGAAATAGAGGCTCAAGAGAAGATCCTTGAGTATTATCAGAGCCGGGGCCTGCTGTATGATGAACGGGCCCAGCTGGAGAGAGCCTACAGGGCCTGGCAGGAAACGGAGGGAGAGGGCTTTGTGGAGTATTCTCTGGGCCAGGAAATATCTCCCAGCGCCTCCAGCCCAAGGCTTATCTATTTTCTCACCGCCGTCACTCTGCCTATAGATGGTAACTATTTCTATGAGCTGTGTACCTGTGCCGCCTTTGACAAGAGCACCGGAGACTATGTGGACAACAGTGAGCTGTTTTCCTGCCCCCGGGAGGAGCTGGCCGAGAGGTTGCTGGACTTGGCGGATATGCAGGATGAGCAGTTGAGGCAGGAGATGGAACAGGCCTTTGAGCCTGAGAACCTGGTTTTCTATTCAGACTTTGTGGAGCTGCATTTCCCGGCGGGAACTCTGCCCAGCCAGGAGCATAGCTGGCGGGTCATTCTGGAGTTTGACAAGGGACTGGAGAATATAATGCAGGATTGGGCCGTCCCGCTTAAGGCAAATGACAAAGGCGCAGCTTAGGCTGCGCCTCAGCTTGTCAAAAAACTTTCCAAGCGCCCGTGAATACGGTATAATAGAGGCCGGGGTGAAGAGATGGAAAGCTGG
>CALWWB010000093.1 GCA_944385175.1 uncultured Oscillospiraceae bacterium
AAAAGTTATCTCTCTCGTAATGGTCATGGCCATAGTAATGTGCCTGATGGCCGGCTGCGGCAGCACTTCTGAAACTGCCGACCCCACCGAAGCCCCCGCCGAAACAGAAGCCGAGGCCGAAACCGCAACTGAAACTGCCTCTGAAAGCGGCAGCTTCTACATCGGCGGTATCGGACCCATCACCGGTGACAACGCCATCTACGGAATGGCTGTCATGAACGGTGCCCAGATTGCCGTTGACGAGATCAACGCCGCCGGCGGCATCAACGGCTACACCATTGAGTACAAGTTTGAGGACGACGTGGCCGACGGCGAGACCGCTGTCAACGCTTACAACAACCTGATGGACTGGGGCATGCAGGTCCTGGTCGGCCCCACCACCACCGGCTCTGCCATTTCCGTCTCCGCCAAGGTCTATGAGGAGCGGGTCTTCGCTCTGACTCCCTCCGCCTCCTCCCCCGACGTCACCGCCGGTAAGGACAACATGTTCCAGCTCTGCTTCACCGACCCCAACCAGGGCAGCGGCGCTGCTGTCTACATGGGAGCCAACATGGCTGATTCCAAGGTAGCCGTCATCTACCGCAACGACGATGCCTATTCCCAGGGCATCCGTGACACCTTCGTTGCCGAAGCCGCAAACCAGAACCTGGAAGTTGTTTATGAAGGCACCTTCACTAAGGACACTGCCACCGACTTCTCTGTACAGCTGACCGCCGCCCAGGCCGCCGGTGCAGACGTTGTGTTCCTGCCCATCTACTACCAGCCCGCCTCCGTCATCCTGGCTCAGGCCAACGCCATGGGCTATGCTCCTACCTTCTTCGGTGTGGACGGCATGGACGGCATCCTGACTCTGGAAGGCTTTGACACTTCCCTGGCCGAGGGCGTCATGGTTCTGACCCCCTTCTCCGCCGATGCTCAGGATGAGCTGACCAAGAACTTCGTCGCTGAGTACAACGAGCGTTACGGCGAGACCCCCAACCAGTTTGCCGCCGACGGCTATGACTGCGTCTACGCTATCAAGCAGGCCATGGAGAATGCAGGCTGCACTCCCGACATGAGTGCCGAGGAGATCTGCAACGCCATGGTTGAGCAGTTCACCTCCATGAGCTTCAGCGGCCTCACCGGTACCGACATGACCTGGTCCGCTGCCGGCGAAGTGAGCAAGATGCCCGTTGCCGTGGTCATCGAGAATGGCGTCTACGTCTCCGCTCAGTAATAAGGCTCAATAAGCAAGTCTTCATTACAATTTTCCTTTTGCCGTACTGCCGGTTTCCCGGCAGTACGGCGCAGCTTGTCAAAAGAGCTTCCGAGCTCTTTTGACAAGCTGCGCCGTCAGGCCCCCGGCCTGGGGCAAAAGCCCTGCAATCGCTGTTTTCCACCGAGGACATTCAGTTATAAAGATGAAAATGAGGTAAGTCCCTATGGAATTTCTTTCATATCTAATCAGCGGCATCAGTCTGGGCAGCGTCTATGCCATTATTGCCCTGGGTTATACCATGGTCTACGGCATTGCCAAAATGCTGAACTTTGCCCATGGCGACGTCATTATGGTAGGCGGCTACATCTCCCTGCTGTCCATGACCTCTCTGGGTCTGCCCTGGTGGCTGGCCGTCATCCTGGCCATGGTTGTCTGCACCGTGCTGGGCGTGGTTATAGAAGGTCTGGCCTATAAGCCTCTGCGCTCCGCCCCCTCCCTGGCAGTTCTAATCACTGCCATCGGCGTCAGCTATTTTCTGCAAAACGCCGCCCTGCTCCTCTGGGGTGCAAGTCCCAAAGCCTACACCCCCATCATTGCCGGTTCCGTAAAGCTCTTTGATGGGCAGCTCAGCATCTCCTATGTATCCATGCTCACTGTTTTCATGTGCATAGTCATTATGATCGCCCTAACCCTCTTTACCGGCAAGACCCGTATGGGCAAGGCCATGAGAGCCTGCTCCGAGGACAAAGCCGCCGCCCAGCTCATGGGCATAAATGTCAACCGCACCATCTCCATGACCTTCGCCATAGGTTCCGCACTGGCCGCCATTGCCGGTGTGCTGCTGTGCTCATCCTACACCTCCCTCATGCCCACCACCGGTTCCATGCCCGGCATCAAGGCCTTTACCGCCGCAGTGTTCGGAGGCATCGGCTCCATCCCCGGTGCTCTTCTGGGCGGGGTGCTGCTGGGTATAATCGAGTCTCTGGCCAAGGCCTACATTTCCACCCAGCTGGCAAACTCCATAGTCTTTGCCGTACTTATCATCACCCTGCTGGTGCGTCCCGCAGGTCTGCTGGGCAAATATGTGCCTGAGAAAGTCTGAGGTGGAGAAATGAAACTAAAAAGCAGAAAACTTAAAAAGACAACTGTCATTGACTTTGCCACCTATATAGGTGTTATCCTGGCTTTTGTTATAATGAATACCCTCAAGAGCCAGGGCATGCTCACCCGTTCCCTCACCGGCCAGCTCATCCCCATCTGCTGCTACATAGTCATGGCCGTATCCCTGAATCTCACTGTGGGCATTCTGGGCGAACTGAGCCTTGGCCATGCGGGATTCATGAGTGTAGGCGCCTTTTCCGGAGTTGTAGCAGCCATGAGCCTTCAGGCTGTCATTCCCTCCGAACCGCTGCGCCTGGCCATCGCCCTGGTGGTGGGGGCAATATTTGCAGCCATAGCCGGGACTCTGGTGGGTATTCCTGTGCTCCGGCTGAGAGGCGACTATCTGGCAATAGTCACCCTGGCCTTCGGCGAGATAATCAAGGAGCTGATAAACTGCCTCATCATCGGCGTGGACGAGACGGGACTGCATATTGTCTTCAATGCCACAGGTACCAAGAGCGTCAACGATCTGGGCCTGACTGAGACCGGCCGGGTGCTTATAAAGGGCGCTCAAGGGGCCACGGGAACCCAGACCATCGCCAGCTTTACCGCAGGCTTCATTCTTATCATGATAAGCCTTGTGATAATTTTGAACCTGGTGCGCAGCCGCTCCGGCCGGGCTATCATGGCTCTGCGGGACAACCGCATCGCCGCCGAGAGTGTGGGCATTAACGTCACCAAGTACAAACTCATGGCCTTCGTCACTTCCGCCGCTCTGGCCGGAGCTGCCGGGGCTCTCTACGGCCTGAACTTCTCCAACCTGGTAGCTACCAAGTTTGACTTCAATACTTCCATCCTGGTGCTGGTGTTTGTGGTGCTGGGAGGGCTTGGCAACATCTGGGGCTCCATCATAGCCGCCACAGTGCTGACCATCCTGCCGGAGGCCCTGAGAGGCTTTGACGACTACCGCATGCTTATCTACGCTATCGTTCTCATCCTGGTAATGCTGGCAACCAACAATCCCCAGTTGAAAACCCTCTTTGCAAAGCTCATCCCCGTACGGAAAGGAGAGAAAGTCAATGGCCAGGCTTAAATCTAAAAATGACAGTCCCCTGGTGCCCATGCCTTCGGACTCCTTCATCCCCCAGCGGGATCTGGGCAAGACCCCTGTGCTGGAGGCCAGGCACCTGGGCATAGACTTCGGCGGTCTTACCGCTGTGGACGACTTTAACCTCACCATCGGCCGCACAGAGATTGCCGGACTTATAGGCCCCAACGGTGCCGGCAAGACCACCGTCTTCAACCTGCTCACCAAGGTCTATCAGCCCACCCGTGGCACCATTATGGTGGACGGCTATGACACCAAGGGCATGAGCACCGTCCAGGTGAATAAGCTGGGCGTAGCCCGCACCTTCCAGAATATCCGGCTATTCAACAACCTTTCCGTGGAGGACAATGTGAAGCTGGGTATGCACAACCAGATAAAGTACGGCATGGCCGGAGGTATTCTGCGCCTGCCCTCCTACTGGAAACAGGAGCGCATTGCCCACGAGCGGGCCCTGGAGCTGCTTAGCATCTTCGACATGCAGGACATGGCGGAGGCCAAAGCCGGCTCCCTGCCCTACGGCGCTCAGCGCCGGCTGGAGATAGTCCGTGCCCTGGGCACCAATCCCAGCCTGCTGCTGCTGGATGAACCCGCCGCAGGCATGAATCCCTCGGAGACTGCCGAGCTCATGGAGAACATTATCAAGATAAGAGACACCTTCCAGATAGCTATTATGCTCATTGAGCACGACATGAACCTGGTCATGGGCATCTGCGAGGGCATTTGCGTTTTGAACTTCGGTAAGGTCATCGCCAAGGGTACACCGGACGAGATCCAGTCCAACCCCACGGTCATAGAGGCCTATCTGGGAAAACAGAAGGAGGCCTGAGGCATGGAACAGATTCTCAAGGTTGATAACATAAACGTATATTACGGCGCAATCCACGCCATTAAGGGAATTTCCTTCCAGGTAAACCAGGGGGAGGTGGTCACCCTCATAGGGGCCAACGGTGCCGGTAAGTCCACCACCCTTCAGACCATTTCCGGGCTACTGCGCTCCCGCACCGGCAGCATTGAATTCTGCGGTGAGAATATAAGCAATACCCCCAGCCACAAGATAGTGGAGAAAGGGTTGGCCCAGGTGCCGGAAGGGCGACGCATTTTCCTGCAGATGAGTGTTCAGGAAAATCTGGAGATGGGCGCCTATACCCAGCCGGGAGCCGGGATAGACACCGATCTGGAGCGTGTGTTCCAACAGTTCCCCAGGCTGAAAGAGCGGAGGCGTCAGATAGCCGGCACCCTCTCCGGCGGCGAGCAGCAGATGCTGGCCATAGGCCGTGCCCTGATGAGCCACCCAAAGCTTCTCATGCTGGATGAACCCTCCATGGGCCTGGCTCCCATTCTGGTGGAACAGATATTCGATATCATCAAGCAGCTCCACAAGGACGGCACCACCATTTTGTTGGTGGAGCAGAACGCCCAGATGGCCCTGTCCGTGGCGGACAGAGCCTATGTCATGGAGACAGGTAAGATCACCCTCAGCGGCACCGGCGCAGAGCTGGCCGCCAGCGACCAGGTGAAAAAAGCCTACCTGGGCGGCTGAGAAAGCTTATAACGCAAAAGCACAGGGCCTCGGCCCTGTGCTTTTGCGTTATAAGCAGCTATTTTTCAATTCTTCAGACTGTGGAGGGGTGCGGGGATGCGGCCGCCTCTGGCCACGAACTCTGCCGGAGAGCCGGAGCGGAGAGGCATTACCGGGGCGGAGCCCAGCAGTCCGCCGAAGTCTATCCTGTCCCCCACGGTCTTGCCCTTGGCGGGGATGAGGCGCACGGCGGTGGTCTTGTTGTTCACCATGCCTATGGCCGCCTCGTCGGCAATTATGGCGGATATCACCTCGGCAGCTGTGTCTCCAGGCACAGCTATCATATCCAGGCCCACGGAGCAGACACAGGTCATGGCCTCCAGCTTATCTATGCTGAGAGCGCCGCACTCCACTGCGGAGATCATTCCCGCATCCTCGGACACCGGGATAAAGGCGCCGGACAAGCCGCCCACATGGCTGGAAGCCATGACGCCGCCCTTTTTTACTGCGTCGTTCAGAAGAGCCAGAGCCGCGGTGGTACCGTGACCTCCGCATTTCTCCAGACCCATTATCTCCAGTATCTCCGCCACGCTGTCCCCCACTGCGGGAGTGGGAGCCAGGGACAGATCCACCACGCCAAAGGGCACATTCAGGCGGCGGGAGGCCTCCTGAGCCACCAACTGGCCCATACGGGTTATCTTGAAGGCGGTCTTTTTCACCGTCTCAGCCACCACATCAAAGGGCTGGCCTTTGCAGGCTTTGAGGGCGTGGGCCACCACGCCGGGGCCGGAGACCCCCACATTGATGACGCACTCCGGCTCTCCCACACCGTGGAAGGCTCCGGCCATGAAGGGATTGTCCTCCACGGCGTTGGCAAAGACCACCAGCTTTGCGCAGCCCATGGGGTCAATATCCGCAGTCTGCCTCACGATGCGGCCCATGAGAGCCACGGCATCCATGTTTATGCCCGCCCGTGTGGAGGCCACGTTCACACTGGAGCACACCAGATCTGTCTCCGTCAGGGCTCTGGGGATAGAGTTTATCAGCCTCAGGTCGCTTTTGGTAAAGCCCTTGTGGGCCAGGGCGGAAAAGCCGCCGATAAAGTTTACCCCCACAGCCTTGGCCGCCTTGTCCAGGGTCTTGGCCAGGGGCACGTAGTCATCCTGCTGGCAGGCGGCAGCCACCAGGGATATGGGGCTGACGGAAATGCGCTTATTTACTATGGGTATACCGAACTCCCGCTCTATGGCGCAGCCGGTTTCCACCAGCTTATCCGCCAGGGTGCATATCTTGTCGTATACTCTCCGGCAACACACATCCATGTCCCGGTCGGCGCAGTCCAGAAGGTTTATGCCCATTGTGACGGTGCGCACGTCCAGGTGCTGCTGGTCTATCATTTCTATTGTTTGCAGTATCTCGCTGCTGTTTATAAGATAGCTCATGGTATACCTCAGATCCTGTGCATAGCTTCAAAGATATCCTGGCGCTGCACGTGGATATCCAGGCCCCGCTCCATACCCTTGTCCTTCAGCTGCTGGGAGAGAGTGTCAAAGGGCAACTTGCAGTCGGCCAGGTCCACCAGCATTATCATGGCAAAATACTCCTGCATCAGAGTCTGGCTGATATCCAGGATGTTTATATCGTTTTCCGCCAGCAGGGTGGTCACATAGGCGGTGATGCCCTTGGAGTCCTTGGCAAAAACGCTGACTATTGCTTTCATTGCTTCACCTCATTGTTTTTTTAACACTGTCATTATACAGATAAATGGGGAAATTTCAATAGAGCAGACGCAAAAAGGGAGTACCTAATCTGCTTTTTTGTTTTTGCAGCTGCAGCTGCCGGGTCGCTGAAAAATTTCAGGCCGGACTGCAGCAAATCGTTTCCATTTCAGCTGGACCCATTGTATTTGCGGCAGGAAATATGATACAATGCTGTCTGCATAATATTGGGGCAAGTTTTCACAAGCACATAAAACGAAGGGAGATTTGCTGAATGGGAAAGAGCCGATACCGTCAGGATATATTGTTTATCCTCATTCTCCTTGCAGCCTTGATTTTCTCAGCCTGGAAAGCAAACAAAGGCTTTGCCGATATTGACGAGGCTTTTTACCTCACCCTCCCCAGACGCTTTCTTCAGGGTGACAGCCTTCTTGTTGATGAGTGGAACACGGGCCTGTTTTCAGGGCTTTTGCTGCTACCCTTCATGGCGGTATATAATGCTCTGTTTGACTCAACAGACGGTATTGTCCTGGTGTTCCGCTGGATATTTATAGCTGTACAGCTGCTTTTGAGTCTATATGTTTATCTATGCATCAGAGACAGGAAAGGTGCTTTGTGGGCTGTGGTGCCTTTCATGTTTTACGCTCCTTTCAACATTATGGCCCTGTCATACAACTCCATGGGCATAGGCTTTCTCACAGCATCTCTGGCCGGTCTGTGCTGTTCCCGGCAGAGCCGGCCAAGGCTGATTGCCTCCGGGATGTTCTTTGCAGCCGCAGTGTTGTGCAACCCCTACCTGGCCTTTGTATATCTTATATATGCAGTGTATACCGCCGTAGCCCTCATTCTAAAAAAAAGCCGGCTTTACAGCAAAGGTCTCCATTATGAGCTGAAAACTTTCCTGTTGTTTACGGTGGGCTGCATAGTTCTCGCTTTGCCTACAGTAGCCCTGATTCTAAGAGAGCCATTGGAAAAGATTATGGCGGCCCTCCCTTTTGTCCTTTTTGATCCGGAACATCCGCCCGTGTCTTTTTTTGGTAAGCTTTTAATTTACATTGAGTGCGTTTTTTACTCAAATCCCTATTCCATGAGAGCCATGTGTCTTGTGCTTATTGCCGCTTTGCTTCTGCCCCTCGACCTTCGCTTTTTTTCCGGAAAGCACCGGGATCTGATTTTTCTCTTTAGTCTTGCCGGAGTCTTTCTGTATATCGCAGGTATAATGATAGGACGGCGCTATGTAAACTGTATAATGTTCCCCATCAACATTGCAGGTTTGTTTGCATATATAAGCTCCGAAAGGAAAGAGCGCCGGCTTTTCTGGCTTTTCTGGGTACCGGCAATGCTGTATTCATTTTACACCAACGTAGCATCCAATCAAGCCTTTTATGCAATTTCCTCTTCCTCTGCTCCGGCTACGGTCCCCAGCATACTTTTTATAATACTGCGCATGAAGGAAGCTTCCTTCCCGGGTCTTGTATCCAGGGTCCTGAGATATTCCTCCGGGCTTTGTATTGCCATAACCATAGTCCTGCTGCTGGGTATGCGCGCTTATTATTGTTACTGGGATATGCCGGTGACCCAGCTGGATACAAAATTGGAACGGGGGTGCAATGCAGGATTGTGGACCACTTCCCGGCGCGCCGAGGAATATATACAGCTTATAGAGGAAACTGAGCCCGTCCGCGCTCAGCAGGGAAAGGTGCTGTATTATACAGCAGACTACTACCTGTATCTCATGGATGAAAAAGAGATCGCCGCTTACTCCCCCTGGCTGTCTATAATATCCGACACTCACAGCGAGCTGTGGCGCCTCGAAAAGTACTATGAGCTTCAACCAGAGAAGCTGCCTGACTGCATATATCTGGCCAAGGATGCCTACGTCTCTCCCTCCATGCTGATGGAAGCCTTCGGAATAGAGGCAGATGTCCTTGAAAGCCCCAACGGCTATATTCTGACAGTTAAATAAAAGTTCTTTAAAAAAATCTGCGCTCCGGAGAAAGCGGTTCATGCTTTCTCCGGAGCGCTGCTTATCTTATTTCCCAATGTCCAGGGCCGGGCCTCACATACTCCGCCACAGCAGGCGGCAGTCGTCGAAGACAGCCTCCATCCTCCCGCTCTCCTTGAGCCAGGTGAGGAAGGAGCGCACGGTGCTGCCCACCAGGGCGTACTGCTCGAAATTCAAAGCCAGCTCATAGGCCTTGAGCAGCTTCTGCAGAAGCTCCTCGAACATAAGCCCCTCCCGGCACAGCTCCAGCATCCGCTCCCCTATCTCGTTGACCTTGTCTATATTGTACTGGGCCAGAGGGGCGATATCCTCCGTGGCCTCAGCGTGGGAGGGGACAAACAGCTTCGCCTCCATGGCCTTCACCCTTTCCAGAGTATCCAGATAGGCGGCCACGTCGTAGATGAAGGCCACCTGATACTTCTCCAGAGTTTCCCGGCTGGACAGGCAGTCGGCCAGATAGACCACGTCGTCCGCCGTGCGGTAGCCCACCATATTGAAGAAATGGCCGGGCAGGTCTATGGTCTCCATGCCCTCCGGCAGCTTATCCGCCGTGAGATATTCCGTGTCGCTCTCCTGGGCCAGAAGGAACTTGTGCCTCAGCTCTTTGGGTGGAAAGGCCCCGTATAGGAAGGCGGGCTCCAGGATTGGGTGGCGGTTCACCACGGAGTCTATGCCGGGGGCATAGATTTTACAGCCCGTCTGCTGCTGGAGATAGCGGTTGCCACCGTTGTGGTCGGCGTTGGCATGGGTGTTATATATGGCTGTGAGCTTCCAGCCCTTTTCGTCCAGAAGCTTGCGTACCCGGCGGCCGGCATCCT